>NZ_CP040059.1:1312807-1641009 GCF_005280755.1 Coxiella burnetii | reverse complement strand
AATCAAATGATGGGTATGAGTATTGAGGGGCACGTGTACTGTCACAAAATCACTGTTCCTTAAGACATCCCGCAGTGATTCGGCTTGCGCCACTTCAGAGGACAATTCCCAGGCACTGCGTACCGTAATAGCCGGATCATAACCGATGGCTTTCATCCCCAATCGAATGGCGGCATTAGCAACTTTCACGCCGATTTGCCCCAATCCGATGATGCCCAACGTTTTCCCCGGTAATTCAAAGCCAGAAAAACGTTTTTTATTTTTTTCCACTTGGTGAGTGATCGTTTCATCATCACCTTCAATATGACGCGCGTAATCAAGTGCGGGATAAATATGGCGGCTTGCTAAAAGGATGCCGGTAATCACCAGTTCTTTCACGGCGTTAGCGTTGGCGCCGGGCGTGTTTAATACAGGAACGCCGGACAAAGTCAGTGGGCGAACGGGAATATTATTAACGCCGACACCAGCACGGCCAATGACCTGAACGCGATCAGCAATTTTTTTATCGTGCAGATTGCAAGAGCGCACTAAAATCGCATCGGGTTCTTCACACTCGGTTAAAAGCGTGTATTTTTCTGGATTAAATTTTTCTAATCCGCGCGGGGAAATATTATCGAGAAGAAGGATTTTGTAATTCATTATAAAATTCTCAAAGACATCAGTAAAATTAAACCAATGGCGATAGGGGCAAAATAACGCTTACTCCATCGCCAACACCGAAACCAAAAATTATGCGGATTCCAACCCAACGTTTTTTGAATGAGCGTTGTTGGCAATAACCAGCCAGAAAAAACAGCGATTAAAAGACCGCTGAGTGGCAGCATAATATCTGAAGTTAAAAAGTCAATCCCTTGAAAAAAAGTAAAGCCAAGATGGTTAAAATGGGGGGCGTGACTGAAAGACAAAATAGTACCAAAGCTTAAAACCCAACAAATAAATCCCAAAAGAGCGACCGCTTTATTGCGTGAAAAATGGTGATTTTCAATAAGCCAAGCAACGGCCGGTTCTAATAAAGAAATTGTGGAAGTAAAAGCAGCGAACAATAACAACAAAAAAAACAGCGCTCCAAAAACATTGCCAAAGGGAATTTGACTAAAAGCGAGAGGTAAAGTTTGAAAAATTAAACTGGGCCCAGAGAGTCCGGTGTAAGATGGTTAGCAAACACCACCGGAAAAATGACTAAGCCGGCTAATAAAGCGATCGCCGTATCCGCAAGACAAACGGCGATGACTGAGCTAACGATAGGAATATCATCAGGAAGGTAAGCGCCAAACATAATAATGATTCCCATCGCAATATTTAAACTAAAAAATGCCTGTCCTAATGCCAATAACGCGATACGCGCCGTCACTCGGTGAAAGTCTGGTTTAAATAAAAAAACGAGCGCGTGATGGAAATACCCGGTTGTCATCCCATAAGCCACTAAAAATTAGCATCAAAATAATTAAGGCGGGGAACATAAATCGGACAGTTCGCTCAAGGCCTCGTTTAATTCCCAAAACGATCACCGCCATTGTAGCGCCGACGATGAAAGTGTCCGTCACAATCATCTGCCAGGGGTTAGCCTGAAGTGCTTTAAAATTAGCGATCATCGACGAATGGGTGGTGTTGTGTAATTGACCCAACAAACCGCGGACAAAATAATCGAGAACCCATCCGGCAATAACGACATAGTAAGTTAGGATTAAATAGCCGGCTGCAATGGTCATGCCGCCCAATATCCGCCAGTGGCGGCTTCGCTTTATGATTGACGCTACGTTTTGTAAAGCAAGAGCGGGGTTACCTCGCCCTATCCGCCCGAGCAAGACTTCCGACGTCATTAAAGGTACGCCCAATAAAATCACAAAAAGGAGATAAAGCAAAACAAATACGCCCCCGCCGTTTTGACCTGCTAAATAAGGAAACCGCCAGATATTTCCGAGTCCAATGGCGGCAGCGGCGGTAGCGAAAATAAATGAAGTGCGGGAAGTCCATCGGGTTGGGCTGCTCATTACAATCCTTGTTATTGGTTGAAAATAGCAACTAGTATACAATAAGCATCCCTAAAATAGAGAATTAAAAATGTTGGCAATGCCGTGGCGAATCACAACCCCGATCGATGCAGTCATTTTTGATTGTGATGGAACGTTGAGTCAAATTGAAGGAATCGATCACCTGGCTGAAATTAATAACGTGGATTCGGAAGTGCGACTATTGACCGAAACTGCGATGAATCTTACTGGAATTACGGCCGACATTTATCGAAAGCGCTTGGATTTGGTAAATCCCACTAAAGATCAAGTGGATCAATTAGATGAGCAATATTATGCAAATTTAACTCCCGATGCCGCAGAGATTATCTCCATTTTGCATAACTTAAATAAAACGGTTTATGTCATTTCGGCGGGAATCCAGGCCGCGGTTGAAGCATTTGCCAAGCGATTGGGAATTCCGACTTCGCATGTTTTTGCCGTGGCTGTTTATTTCGATGGGAAAGGGCGGTATCTGAATTATGAGCACCAATCCCCGCTAACCTACCAGCTCGGTAAACGTAAAGTGATCGAAGCCCTTAGGTTAAATCACCATCGTTTCGTCTACGTCGGTGATGGGATGAATGACATTGAAGCTGCCAATCTTGCCGAACGGTTTATTGGTTACGGCGGCGCTTATTATCGTTCGCACCTTGCAGAAATGTGCGATTATTATATTAAATCACGAACGCTGGCGCCGATGTTGCCGTTATCTTTAACGTTGGAAGAATTTGAACGGCTATCGCAAGTGGAAAAAACACTTTATCAAAAAGGATTGAAGCAAATTAATGAAGGCAATGTGTTAATTAACAGAACGGAGTTTGAATAATCTAATCCAACTCACGAAGGCCGAAGTAGCCCGTATTTCGCTGGCGCTTCATACGGGCTACGGTTTAGATTCCCGTCTGCGTGGGGGTGATGGAAAAACGAAATTCGATGAGAAAAGATCGTCAAAATAAAATAACCGAAGTGGGTATTTATTTAAAGGACTTGCAAAATCGCCTCTGTCGCGCTTTCGAAAAAGAAGAAGGAGAGAGTCGATTTCAAGAGACTTTGTGGGAAAAGCCCAATGGTGGTGGCGGTCGAACGCGTCTTTTGACGGAAGGGCATGTCATCGAGCAAGGTGGCGTGAACTTCTCGTGCGTCTATGGAAATCAATTGCCTCCAGCCGCCACCCAAAAACACCCTGAAATTAGCGGCTTTGCTTTTCAAGCAGAAGGTCTTTCTTTGGTGATTCATCCCCGCAATCCTTATGTACCAACCGTTCATGCTAATTTTCGCTTTTTTATAGCCGGAAAAGACGAGGCTGACCCTCGCTGGTGGTTTGGCGGCGGTTACGATTTAACTCCTTATTATGGCTTTGAAGAAGATTGCCGTCATTGGCACAGGGTTGCCAAAAAAGCTTGCGATCGATTTGGCGAAGCGATTTACCCACGATTCAAAGCGGCTTGTGATGACTATTTTTATTTAAAACATCGAAATGAGCCGCGCGGAATTGGCGGTTTATTTTTTGATGATTTAAATGAATGGGAATTTAAGCGTTGTTTTGAATTTATCAAAATTCTAGGCGATAGCTTTTTAGAAGCTTATTTGCCGATTATGCAAAACCGTAAAAATCATCCATACGGTGAGCGTCAACGCGAATTTCAATTGTATCGTCGAGGCCGTTATGTGGAATTTAACTTACTGTATGATCGAGGAACCCGTTTTGGCTTAGAATTCGGCGGACGAACGGAATCGATCTTAATGTCGCTCCCGCCCCGCGTCGTCTGGCGGCCCAATTGGGAACCCGAACCCGGCAGCGAAGAAGCACGGCTGTATGAAGACTATTTAGTGCGCCGAAACTGGGTATCAGTTTCGGGCGCTTGACAACCCTTCGGGCCAGCCGTATCTTGCATGCATTATGAAATTCTTATTACATGCGCTTGATATATCAGGCGCTATTTTCGCTTTCTTTTCGACGGTTTTTTATGTCAAAGCGGATAAGTGGGCCTGGCCAATCGGTGCGATAGCTACTGCTCTTAATATTGTTTTGTATGGCCTAACAGGGATCTATGGTGATATGACGTTAGAGGGAATTTATTTTCTTTCGATGTTTTATGGTTGGTATCAATGGACTCGAGGGAGCCTTGCAATAGGAGAATTGCCCATTTCGAATTTATCATGGCGTTTGGCTGTTATTTTAAGCGTCCTTGCCGCCGGGGGTATTTGGGGCGTTGCTGAATTATTAAAGCATTTCACCAACTCACAAGTTCCCTATTTAGATGCAGTGACCACCGTGCTAAGTTTAATTGCACAATGGATGATTTGTAAGAAGATCATTCAAACGTGGTTTTTATGGTTTATCGTCGATGCAATTTATGTCGGCCTTTACCTTTACAAAGGCATCCCAGCGCATAGTATTTTATTGGTCATTTATTTAGGCCTAGCGGTGGCTGGCTATTTACGTTGGCAAAAATTAATGGGAGCAGAGAAAGAAATGGCTTCTTTCAAATTAAGCAAGGGGTTTAATTATGATTAGAGTAATTACCGTCGATGACATTAAAAGTTTAATCCGAAAAGTCACCTTAGAAAAATTTTTTTCTCTGCTCATAGAAAAATTGGAAACCACATTCTCTGGCTGGAATGAATTTGAAAAAATGACGCGCCTGGTTTCTCATGTCGAAAATGGCGTAATTGAATTGATGCCGTTTTGGGGAAAGGATTATTACTCAGTTAAATACATCAATGGCCATTCGTTAAATCCCCTCGACAATAAATTAACGATCGTTGGCCTTGGAATGCTTGCCGATATCGCAACAGGTTACCCGGTGTTAATTAGCGAGATGACCTTATTAACCGCATTACGAACCGCGGCAACGTCGGCTTTAGCCTCAAAGTACCTTGCTAAATCCGATTCAAAAACGTTTGCCATCGTGGGAACAGGTGCGCAAGCTGAATTTCAAGTTATCGCGCATAAGACGCTGTTTGAGATTGAGAACATAAAGTATTTCGATATAGATCCAAAAGCCCTGGATAAATTTGAGAAAAATTTATCGGCATATCCTTTTCATTTGGAAAGAGCGCGCAATGTTGAAACCGCCATTAAAAATGCAGACATTATTACAACCGCCACCGCTATTCAAAAGAAAACCCAAATATTAAAAAACGACTGGATACAACCGGGTATGACTATTAACGCCATCGGCGGTGATCGTGCCGGTAAAACCGAACTCGATCCGAAAATATTGGAACGGGGCAAAGTGGTGGTTGAGTTTCTCGAGCAATCCAAAGAAGAAGGTGAAATACAAAATTATAACCACTCCCACGTTTATGCGGAATTATGGGAATTAATTCAGAAGAAAAAATCCGGCCGGACTTCCACGGATGAAATTTTTATTTTTGACTCGGTAGGTTTCGCGTTAGAAGACCATGCAATCTTACGTTTGGTTTACAGCCTCGCCGAAGATTTCCAAGTGGGCCATATGTTGGATATGGTGCCCGAAATCAGCGATCCCAAGGATTTATTCGGCTTGCTTTTTTAGGACCTGTTTACAATTCTATTTTGGCCCAACTTAGCGAATTGTAAAAAGACGCTAGTTTTTAAGTCCCAATTTCTTTTCTAAATAATGAATATTCTGAGCGCCTTTTTTAAATTTCTCATCTGTCATCATCGTCAAATGGAGCGGTGTATTGGTCTTGATTCCTTCAATCACAAGTTCTTCTAAAGAATTTTTCATGCGCGCGATAGCCTCCTCGCGATTTTCGTCGTAGACAATCAATTTACCAATTAAAGAATCGTAATACGGGGGGACGTTATAACCCGCGTATAAATGGGAGTCCATGCGCACGCCGAATCCGCCGGGAGCGTGATAGGCAGTCACTCGGCCTGGGCAAGGCATGAAATTTTTGGGATCTTCGGCATTAATGCGGCATTCAATGGCGTGACCCTTAATTTGGACATCGCTTTGACGATAACTCAGCGGCAAGCCAGCCGCCACTCGAATTTGTTCTTTAACAAGATCAATACCGGTAATCATTTCCGTAACGGGATGTTCCACCTGAATGCGCGTGTTCATTTCAATGAAATAAAACTCGCCGTTTTCATACAGGAATTCAAATGTTCCCGCTCCCCTATAATTCATCGCAATACAAGCCTGTACGCAACGTTCGCCAATGGTGGCCCGTTGTTTGGGCGTAATGCCGGGAGCCGGTGCTTCTTCAATTACTTTTTGATGCCGGCGTTGCATGGAACAATCCCGTTCCCCTAAGTGAATAGCATGGCCTTGGCCGTCGCCCAGAACTTGAATTTCAATATGGCGCGGATTTTCGAGGAATTTTTCCATATACACTTTATCCGTACCAAAAGCCGCTGCCGCTTCCGTTCGTGTCATGGCGATCGCATTTAAAAGCTCGGCCTCTCTATGCACGACGCGCATTCCTCGCCCACCGCCCCCACCGGCCGCTTTAATTAAAATGGGGTAACCAATTTGCTCGGCAATAAGCAGATTAGCATCCCCATCTTTCCCTAAAGCGCCATCGGAGCCAGGGATACAAGGGAGCCCTGCTTCTTTCATCGCTTTAATCGCTGAAACTTTGTTTCCCATTAAATGAATGGCTTCGTGTGAAGGTCCAATAAAAACGAATCCACTTTTTTCCACTTGTTCGCAAAAATTAGGATTTTCCGCCAAAAAACCATACCCGGGGTGAATGGCCTCAACATCCGTAATTTCAGCAGCGGAAATAACCGCCGGAACGCTGAGGTAACTGTGCGTGCTGTTTGAAGGGCCAATACACACCGCTTCATCGGCTAAGCGCACATGCATTAAATCGCGATCCGCGATTGAATAAGCCGCTACGGTTTTAATACCCATTTCTTTACAAGCGCGATGGATGCGAAGAGCAATCTCACCGCGGTTAGCGATTAATACTTTTTTAAACATGAAAGATTACTCGTTTGACTCAATGATAAAGAGGGGTTGATCGAATTCCACGGGTTGTTCATTTTCAACGAGGCGGGCGCTGATGACGCCGCTTTTGTCCGCTTCAATTTTATTATACATTTTCATGGCTTCGATAAGACAAATCGTATCGCCGACCGAGACACGCTGCCCCACTTCCACAAACGGCTTAGCTCCCGGCGTAGGGGCAAGATAGACCGTTCCCACCATGGGCGATTTCACTCGATGCCCTTCCGGGGGCTCCTCAGCTTCTTTTAGGGGCATTTTTTCTGCAACGGCCGGTTTTTGAAAAGTCGTCTCCGAAGGAGGGGCAAACGACGGAACCGTGGGCGCAATCGTTTGCGTTGGAAAGCGGCTGATACGGACGGATTCCTCGCCGGATTTCACTTCAATTTCGCCAACGCCGGTTTCGTTGATCAGTTCAATCAGTTTTTTAATTTTACGGATATCCACGAATTTTCCTTGTCTATTTTGGTGGTCATGCTGCGGGCGTATCGTTACCCACAAGTCACGGTCATTTCAATTTTAGCCTTCGTCATGGGTGCGATTGAAAGTGTAGGTTTTCAACAAGTAGCCCGTATGAAGCGAAGCGGAATACGGGCTACTTGTTGAAAACCTACACTTTCAATCGCACCCCTTTCGTCGTCCCCGCCTGCGCGGGAATGACGGGTTTTAGTTTTAGTCTTTACCACTTATGGTAATGATAGGGTCGTGGGTTATTGTGCCGGAGGTTATTGAAATTGTCTATATTTGCGAAGTTATCATCCTATTCAACGCAGATCCACGCAAGATCGTCGAGGATTTTGCAAGAACCTGTTCAGAAAATGCTCACATAATGTTCATAAATTAACCTACAGATAAAAGCCCGGGACTAGCCTAGAATATTCATACACCGCCCAAAAAAGTAAAAGATCCCCAAAGTTAAGGACTACGACAGGCAAAGGATTTGCCCCGGGGGTCTTTCTTTTATGCTTCAATTGTATAGTTTCAATCCTCAAAGTAGTATAATTTTAATCCAATATTAAAGTATATAGTTTCGGTGTAATGACTCGGCAGATCAATTTCTTTAAACCCTCCTTCGAAGCCTGTGAGATAGCCTGTCAAAACGGGGATTTAGAAAATATAAAGAAAAATGAAGAATTCCTCTTTTCGGGAGACTTCTTTCAAAAACCCATCAATAAACTCTTAGCATATAAGCATTTCGGAGTATACAGACATCTAATGGGTTCGGGTGACCAGTTTAAAAAGCTTGCGATGGAGCATTTGATAGGTTGTGGGAAATTTATGTTCGACGAATACGAAAATTTTGTTGAATTAATAGATGTATTCCCTGAGCTGGCCACGCAACCCGCTATACTGCAGCAAGCAACTTATTCCATTCAAGATAAACCGCGAGGTCAATCGAAACCCGATATTGTCGATAAAATTTTTGAAATTATAGACGATCAATTTTCAAAAAGGGGAGCAATAGATCGTAAAGAATATCTGGAATCGATTGTGAAAATTCTCAAGCAGCCCTTTTATTTGGGACTTTTTTGGAGAGAGTGTTCAGCGTTACGATTTTTGGTATCCGCTGGAAAGCTTAATATCTTAAAACAACTATATGAATGGTGCGCCTCCTTAAACTTATTAGTTGAATGGACGACTGCCTGTCAACAAAAAATCTACGAACTTAATTTAGCCCATATAGCGGCTCAGAATTCTCAATTGGAAACTTTAAAATGGTTATTGAGCACCGTCGAAAATCTTGACGTGTTTGCTGACATCCACGGACAAACCCTTTTAAGGGTATCATTACACTCCTATATCGATGATCCCACATTAAAGTATTTATTGCAGCTCGATCAGAAGCGTCCTTTTCAAGAAGAAAAAAGTGAGGAATTTATTAATCGGGATGCGCCTTTAAAATCATTGCTGCACATTCTACCTCAGCTAAGGGGGTCCGAACCCAGCAATGAAGAGCTTGAACAGGCTATTATTTTTTTGGAAAACGGTGCCGATGTGAATTGCCAATTCGGCGAATTGGGTTTTTTGAAGTCAACATTGAAAGATCTATCCGTTGCAAAGGATAAAGATAGTCAATACTGGGGCAACGCCGCCTATTGTAGAGCTTTGGTATCGATGAACTCTACGAGTTATCGTGACATAGATAATAAAGAATTTAACGATTGGCTAAAAGCGGCAGCGATAAAATACAGAAATACCAAAGCTTGCATAACGTTAATCAAACGGCTTATGAACGCTACTCAATCTACTCCTTCCTCAGAAGAGGAGACTAAATCATTGGTAGCTGAAACTTCAGCCGGAGAAAATCCCCTGTGGGAAGCTTTTAAAATACTCTGCCACAATACGGATGGACGTCCCCAAGATTATTTACCAATGGAAATTGGGGTGGCTATCTGCGTAAAAAATGTCCCGCGGAATACCGACACCCATTTTGATAATCTTATCCAGAAATTTATTTTTTCGCCAAAGCACCCCCATGACTTCCCTTCTTTGAAATTAGCCGAAGATTACTTTGATTTACGCAGTGAAGTAATAATTCGTTATAGAAATAGAAATTGGCGTGTTGAGTTTGATTCGTTTTGCGAATTTTTAACGATTGTTTCTAAATTTTTTGTTACGGGCGAGGAGCAAGCTTCCTGCGCATTATTCCATTTTTTAAAATACTTTTATTCTCCAGTCGAATTTGAAACTTTAATGACTGAAGAAGGTAAGAACCCCTTTGCAACAATAGTAGCTATTCATCAGCAATTCGATCCGCAGTTGGTTAAGACATTAGATCCTTTATCGGCTGGGATTTATTTCATGACGCATTTAGCATTGAATGGTTTTTCAATTGCGAACGATAAAACGAGGGCAATAAGAGAGTCTGAGACTACTAGCTTAGATGTAGCGGAAATAGAACTTCCGACTCAGGACTACCAAAGTCATCTATTTGATGTAGTCCAACCATTAGTGGATAACTATAATAAATCGGAGGATGAGGATCAGCAAAAAATTTCCGGTGTATTGCAAGCGTTATTATTGCAATATGCTTATCCAGAATTGAACGACATAAAAGAAGTGCTTAAAGTCCCTGAATGGGAAAAAGGTATAAAACAAGCGTTGGAAATCATTTATAAAAAGGAACAAGCTATAAGCGCAAAAGTCTACCTCGAGTATCTAAAGCAGTCTCCACAATCGTCATTAGCAAGCAAGCTTACCACTTTTCAGCCACAACCAAATAGAAAAGAAGAAAAAAAAGAAAAATTGACGGAAGGTAGTGTGCCCCCCGGCCTGAAATAGTACGTTCGTTAACTGCGCAAATTTTCCAGATGCTTTAAGAATCGAAAAGCCGACATTTCGCCGACAATGCGGGAGTTGGGGATTTCTTTGCCCTGAGGATCGAGGAAAAGAACTGTCGGGGGAGCGACCACACCGAAATGTTTTTCTAGCACTGTGCTTCCCTGATCATTGCGGGTAACATCGGCCCGGAGCAGACGAAAGCCAGCTAGTGCTTTTTGCACATTTTGGTTAGCGAAAGTAAACTGCTCCATTTGTTTGCAAGAAATACACCAATCGGCATAGAAATCAATCATCGTCGGCTGACCTTTTGTCGTGGCCATTTTTAATTGATGCTCAACATCAGGGAGCGTGTAAACGGCGGTGAAAGAAGGCCCTTCCCCTTTCTCGGGTAAAGATGCAAGGGAAATAGGACGCAGCGGGTTGGTGTTTCCTGAAAGGCCGCCGGTTGCCAGCACAATACCGTAGACGAGAAGAAATAATCCCAAGGTTTTTCCGATTTTTTGCATTTTCGTTTGCGTAGTGGAGAGCGCGCCAAGAGCAATGGCCGAGCCAACAGCGAGCGCTGCCCAGAGAAACATCGTTACCGTTCCCGGTAAGATACGAGCTAACAGCCAAACGGCGACAGCCAGCATCAAAACACCCAGGATGTGTTTGATGACCGTCATCCATGGGCCGGCCTTGGGTAACCATTTTCGGCTAAAAGCGCCGAGAAGTAACAACGGCGCGCCCATCCCGAGCCCCATCGTAAACAAAGCGACGCCTCCTAAGGACGCGTTGCCCGTATGACTGATATAACCGAGGACTCCAACGAGGGCCGGCGTGACGCAAGGCGATAAAATAAGCGTCGATAAAGCACCCATCAGCGCGGTTCCTAGATAAGTTCCGTGCTTTTGTCGATCGCTGGCTTGCGCGAGCCGTGTCTGCCATCGCTGCGGAAGTTGAAGGTCGTATAAGCCAAAAAGCGACAAGGCCATAGCAATGAATAATAAGCTAAACAATCCAATGAGCCAGGGATTTTGGAAGGCAGCCTGCACCGTGCTCCCGATAAAACCGAAAATAACCCCAGCTATTGCGTAGGTGATTGCCATTCCCAATACATACATCAAAGATAAACCAAAAGCGCGTTTAGGGTATTTTTGCTGACCCACGATGATGCCGGATAACACAGGAATCATTGGCAGCACGCACGGCGTAAAAGAAAGCAGCAAACCAAAACCAAAAAAACTCAATAAAACAAAAAATAAATTTTTATGCGTCAAAAGTTGGGTAACTCGATCTTGTTGGGTAATGGGGGGTGCTGCTTTGGGTCCAGCCGTTTTGCCGGGCGCAATATCGATCGCTAAAGGCGCTACAGGCTGCATATAATTTCCGGCTAAATCGATAGCCACTGTTTTTGTGGTGGGGGGATAACAAAACCCTTTTTCGGAGCAGCCTTGATAATCGACTTTCAAATAAAGGGTCTGATTCATTGCTTTAATCACGGGGACCGAAATCCTTAATTGGCCTTGATATACCGGCAATTTTCCAATGCCAGGATAGTCTTTGACGGTATCAACACGGGGCCAGAGGGGCTCCCCGAGATAATCGGCTGATTTGAGCGATGAAAAGTGAATGCGATTTCGGTAAAGGTAAAAGCCTGGCTTGATGTTCCATAGGCCAATCACCGTCTGATAATCCTTGGCCATCGCACTAAATTGGAATGCCTGATCAACCGGCACAGGCTGTTCCGACAGCGCGTAAATGGGAAGAAAAAACAAAACCAAAAGAGTTATTAATCGACGAATCATCGACTTATCTAAACACATTTCGACAATAAAGTGAACAACTGGTGCCCTCTTTCGCACGTCATTCCGGCAACCATGCCAGAATGACGTGCCTTTTGGGGGCTTTTTCAAGCTCATTTATCACCCAGCTCCAACGAGTAAAGAGATGCTTGCTATATTTAAAGTGATGCACGATTTCTGTTTACCAAAAGATACTCGATGATGAACAATATAACGGATTCGGCAAACCTCCTTGAGGCGCTAGAAAAAACTGGGAAAAAGTATCCTCAGCAAATTGCGTTAACTATCCAACGCGATGACCAGCAAGTAAATTACGGTTATCAGCGACTGTTAGAAAAAGTCGATGAATTTGCGGCTCGCTTTAAAAGCGCGAATATCCAATCTGGGCAAAGAGTCGTTATTATTAGCCAAAATCACCCAGAAGCCATAGTTGCTTATTTTGCTATTTTAAAATGCCAAGCCACGGCAGCTTTAATTGATATAAATCTACCTAAGAAAGACATTGTTCAGTTAATTCAAGCGGCTAAACCATCCGCGCTGGTTTTTTCAGAAGAATTAGCCAACTTATTGAGCCATACCGCAGCAACTGGTTACCCAGCGTTTGATCATTATAACAACGCCGCGCTACACGTAAATTTTGCCAAAGAAGCTCCGTTAAGCGAAGACGAAACGTCTGACGTGGCCACTTTATTATTTACATCAGGAACAACAGGGAATTACAAAGGCGTGATGTTAACACATCAAAATTTATTGTCTCAAATCGAAAGTTGTCGACAGGCATTAAAAATTACTTGTAACGATCGTTTCTTATCCGTTTTGCCTTTGCATCACGTATTTCCTTTCGTTAGTTCATTGTTAACCCCGTTAATTATTGGTTGCTCTACGATGCAAATTAGCAAAATTGAAGGCTCATTTCTTTTGACCGCCATACAAGTTCATAAACCGACGATTTTAGTGGTTGTCCCAAGCATTTTGGAGTTATTTTATCAGCGTATTCGCGGAAAAATTAATCAATTGGACTCGAAGCAACAAAAATTTATTTCTTGGCTGGAAAAAATTAATCAAACGTCATTGAATTTATTAAAGCTTAATTTAGGGAAAATTTTCTTTAGAAAAATCCAAAATAACTTTGGCGGAAAATTACGTTATATCGTTTCCGGTGGCGCTACGCTTGATGGTCAATTGCATCTGGCGCTGGCCCGATTGGGATTTTTAATTTTAGAAGGATATGGCCTTACCGAAGTCAGTGGGCCATGCACGGTGAATCGAATAGATAACAATCTTCTCGCCGCAGTTTACACATTGAGTGCTTTAAGTAGAGCCACCATGCAGTGGCAGCAGCATCCGCACTTTAGTGGTCCCTTATCAATTACGTGTAAAATATTTGGCCCTGAATTTTTAGGCTTTGGCGTAGATCGATTGGTGCAGTTGCTTGGGGGGCGAGGTTATATTGAAAGTAATCAGGTTCCACAACTCTTTCGTGATGCCCGATTGTTACGAATTTTTGAAGGGCCCACCGAAATGTTATTAATGTATTTAGGCATGTTTGCAGTTAATTTTTACTCTCAATTACGCGAACTTATTCAACAATTATCTCCTCGTTTAGAAATTTCAACGAAAATAGCGCCTCCGATAAAAGATTTACCCGGTCTTATTGCTAAAAATTTTCCGCAACTCAATGACGAGCAACAAAAGCAGCTCTATTATCTTTTGCTCGGAAAACTGACGGGATTTGTGATTTTAATGGCCTGCGCGGATTTCACGGAGAAAGACACTCAACATTACACCTTAATCAAAGCGTGGTTAAATCACCAGCTTAAAAGCGCGACGCTGCCGATGGCCCAATTTAGTCCACATATCGGCATCAGTCTTTGCTCTGATATTCTGTTAACTGAGCAAGAAATTGCTGTACAGGTTGATAATTTTAAACAGGATGTCGGTGATATTTACCAAGGCTTGCCTAGCGAGCAGTGGAAATTGGATGATTATTTAAAATAAATTTTATTTTCTAAATTATTCTAAATTTTTAGTATCTAGGGTCATGCCATCATGCCCAACGTAGACGTTAATGCCATGTTCCTTCCCAAGGGTGATTAGTTTTTTTCTGGCGCTGGGCATATTCTGATAAAACCAACTGCCAAAATGCACAAAAATTAAATGACGTGTGTAAGGTTTAAAAAAATTTAATAAATTAGGAATGCCGGTATGGCCGTAGATCTTTTTAGATTCTTCATGTCGTCGTATTCGTCCCCCCTTTTGAATAAAACTTCCTTCGGTAATCACCAGGTCTAAATTTTCTAATAAGTGATGGTATTCTTTATTAATCCAAATCATATCACCCGTATACAACATTTTCTCTTTTCCCTTTTTTATCAGATAAGCTTGTGAATTCACTTTGTGGCTATGATGAGTGGGGATGGGCGTGATTTCATAAGAACCAAACGATTTTGGTTGGGTGAGCGCCTTAACCCATAAATTTCCTTTGAAACTTTCGGGAGCGAAGAGGGGTGCGTCAATAGTATAATCCTTTTTAGGCTCGCGTACGAAGAAGGCATGGTCGGGATGCAAATGGGTAATCAATATGTATTTTGGCTGATAAGTTAAAAAAGCTTCTTCTCCGAGATCAAAAAGAAAAATGTCATCCACCAACACCCCTGAATGATGGGAATGATAAGGGGCGGAAGGCTCAATTTCCCCCCTCGTCCCTAATATTTTTATTTTCATAGTTAAATAGTTAAGAAGATCTCAACATTTGGCGTAACACAAACTGTAAAATTCCACCATGCTGGTAATAAGCCAATTCATTTTGTGTATCGATACGACAATGCAATGGAATTTTCTCAATAGTTCCATCTTTTCGTTTAACCGTCATAATAACGTCACCTCCAGGCTGTAAATCATTTTCCAATCCGGTGATATCAATGACTTCATTTCCCTCTAATTTTAAAGAATGACGATTATCGTCATTTTTGAATTCCAACGGCAGCACACCCATACCGACTAAATTAGAACGATGAATACGTTCAAAACTTTCCGCCACCACTGCTTTAACACCCAATAGCCGCGGACCTTTGGCGGCCCAATCGCGCGAAGAACCGGTACCGTATTCTTTCCCCGCGATCACCACCAACGGGATATTCTCGCTGTGATACTTCATTGCAGCGTCGTAAATGGGAAGCTGTTCCCCATCCGGAAAATGTTTCGTAAATCCGCCTTCCACTTTCGATAACATTTCATTACGAATACGAATGTTGGCAAACGTCCCGCGCATCAATACTTCGTGATTACCGCGGCGAGAACCATAAGAATTAAAATCTTTAATGTCGATGCCATGCTCGATTAAATATTTACCGGCTGGACTATCCGCTTTAATGGCGCCTGCGGGAGAAATATGATCCGTCGTTACACTGTCGCCTAAAATAGCTAAAATGCGTGCGTCAATAATATTTTTTAACGGCTCGGGTTTCGCACTCATGTTTTCAAAGAAAGGGGGATTTTTCACATAAGTGGAATTCGTTTGCCAACTGAAAGTGTCTCCGGCAGACACATGAATACGCTGCCATTCTTCGTCTCCCTCGAATACGTCGGCGTATTCTTTGCGGAACATATCATTGCGAACTTGCATCACTGTCTTTGCAATTTCTGCATTCGATGGCCAGATATCGTTTAGAAAAATAGGTTCTCCACGATCGTTATGACCCAGCGGATCTTTAGTAAGATCAATGCGCGTTGTGCCAGCAAGGGCAAAAGCAACCACCAGCGGTGGTGATGCTAACCAATTTGTTTTAACTAACGGATGAATACGACCTTCAAAATTACGATTGCCGGATAAAACGGACGACACAATAAGATCATTTTCCGTCACCGTTTTAGCCACAGTCTCGGGTAAGGGTCCCGAATTGCCAATACAGGTCGTGCAGCCGTAGCCAACCAGATAAAAGCCAATCTTTTCCAGATAATCAATTAATCCTGTTTTATGCAAATAATCCGTAACCACTTTGGACCCTGGTGCTAGCGATGATTTAACCCAGGGTTTTCTTTGAAGCCCTTTTTCCACCGCGTTTTTTGCAAGCAAACCTGCGGCGAGCATTACGCTGGGATTGGAGGTATTCGTACAACTGGTGATGGCGGCGATCACGACATCGCCATGATGGAGATCGAAATCTCCGGTACTTTGAAAAGAGTGATCGAGTTCTTGATCGCGCTCAGCCGTCGCAATAACACCTTCGATGGTTTTCTTTAACTTGGCTAAGGGGACGCGGTCTTGGGGGCGTTTGGGGCCGGCGAGACTGGGTTCGACGGTGGAAAGGTCAAGGGATAGCGTGTCTGAGAAAATAGGTTCGGGGGTATTTTCGTCGTGCCAAGTGCCTTGCGCTTTTGAATAAGCCTTAACCAGTTCGATCGCTTCAGCGTCCCGGCCGGTTAATTCTAAATATTTAATCGTTTCGGCATCGATAGGGAAAAGTCCGCAAGTGGCGCCATATTCAGGAGCCATATTGCCGATAGTCGCTCGGTCAGCCAGAGGAAGCTCCGCTAAACCGGGGCCGTAGAATTCAACGAATTTTCCCACAACGCCTTTTTGACGCAGCATTTGAGTCACGGTTAAAACAAGATCAGTGGCTGTAATGCCTTCGCATAATTGACCAGAAAGATAAAAACCAATGACTTCGGGGATTAGCATAGAGATGGGCTGTCCCAGCATAGCCGCTTCGGCTTCGATGCCCCCGACGCCCCATCCCAAAACACCCAGTCCATTGATCATGGTCGTGTGACTGTCCGTCCCGACCAGCGTGTCGGGATAAGCCAACCACTCACCGTCTTGTTGGCTAGACCACACGCCGCGCCCAAGGTATTCCAGATTCACTTGGTGGCAAATACCGGTGCCTGGCGGCACCAATTGAAAATGACGAAACGCTTGTTGTCCCCATTTTAAGAAGGTATATCGTTCGTGGTTGCGCTCCATTTCAATGCGCACGTTATCTCGAAAGGCCTCTTCATTGCCGAATTCATCCACTTGCACGGAATGGTCGATGATAAGATCGACAGGGCAATGAGGGTTGATTTTGGTCGGATCCCCTTTCATGCGCGCCATCGCATCGCGCATCGCGGCTAAATCGACCACGGCGGGAACGCCGGTAAAATCTTGCATTAAGACTCGCGCGGGTCGATAAGCGATTTCGCGGTCGGAATGTTTATCTTTCAGCCAGTGAGCGAACGCTTCAATATGCGTTTGAGTGACTGTTTCTCCATCTTCATGCCGTAATTGGTTTTCCAATAAAATTTTGAGTGAGTACGGAAGGCGATGAATGTTTGAAAGACCCGCGTCTTCCGCCGCTTTTAAGCTATGGTAGTGGTAGGTTTTGCCACCAGCCGTTAATTCACGCCGTGTTTTTAATGAATCCGCCATCGTTACCTCGCAACCAATTTTGCGCTTGAGCTTAACACATTCGAAAGTGCGACAGAAGTCGGTCAAGCCGCAACCGGCCATGTTATGACGAAGAAATTAAAAATCGCCCTTGAATTTTCATCACCTGCCCTTATATGACTAGTGATTGTCGCTCATGTTATTGAGCTTGGTAATTTTACAAATAAATGGAGAGGGTTAAATATGAAAATACGTCCATTACACGATCGAGTGGTGGTCCGTCGCCTTGAAGAAGAACGCACTTCTGCGGGCGGCATCGTCATCCCAGACTCTGCCGCAGAGAAACCTTCTCGGGGTGAAGTCATTTCAGTAGGTCCAGGTAAACCGTTGGATAACGGTGAAGTTCGTTCCTTGGATGTTAAAGTGGGCGACCAAATTTTATTTGGCAAATACGCAGGCACCGAAGTCAAGCTGGCTGGCGACGAATATATCGTCATGCGAGAAGATGACATTATGGGCGTGATTGAAAAATAACTGACAGAGGAAAGAGAGGTATAAAAAATGGCTGCAAAAGTTTTAAAATTTTCCCACGAGGTATTACACGCAATGAGTCGTGGCGTGGAAGTTTTGGCCAACGCGGTAAAAGTGACGTTGGGACCAAAAGGTCGCAATGTCGTTTTAGATAAATCATTTGGCGCACCAACCATTACTAAAGACGGCGTTAGCGTAGCTAAAGAAATCGAGTTGGAAGACAAATTTGAAAATATGGGCGCTCAAATGGTTAAAGAAGTGGCTTCGCGTACATCAGACGATGCGGGTGATGGTACCACAACAGCGACCGTACTGGCTCAAGCGATTTTGGTTGAAGGCATCAAAGCCGTTATTGCTGGAATGAACCCCATGGATTTGAAACGGGGTATTGATAAAGCCGTAACGGCAGCGGTAGCTGAATTGAAGAAAATTTCCAAGCCTTGCAAAGACCAGAAAGCGATTGCGCAAGTAGGCACCATTTCTGCGAATTCGGATAAGTCGATTGGAGATATTATTGCGGAAGCGATGGAGAAAGTGGGCAAAGAAGGCGTCATAACAGTAGAAGATGGCTCTGGTCTTGAAAACGCGCTTGAAGTAGTTGAAGGTATGCAGTTCGATCGTGGTTACTTGTCGCCATACTTTATCAACAATCAACAAAACATGAGTGCGGAGCTTGAAAATCCGTTTATCTTATTGGTTGACAAGAAGATTTCTAATATTCGTGAACTCATTCCGTTGTTAGAAAACGTAGCAAAGTCTGGTCGGCCCTTATTGGTGATTGCCGAAGATATCGAAGGCGAAGCTTTAGCGACGTTAGTGGTTAATAATATTCGCGGTGTTGTTAAAGTCGCGGCTGTAAAAGCACCTGGCTTTGGCGATCGTCGTAAAGCGATGTTGCAAGATATTGCTGTTTTGACGGGCGGTAAGGTTATTTCTGAAGAAGTCGGATTGTCCCTTGAGGCCGCTTCTTTGGATGATTTAGGTTCTGCTAAACGCGTTGTTGTCACTAAAGATGACACCACCATCATTGATGGTTCTGGTGACGCCGGTGACATTAAAAACCGCGTGGAGCAAATCCGAAAAGAAATAGAAAATAGCTCGTCGGACTATGATAAAGAGAAATTACAAGAACGTCTGGCAAAATTAGCCGGTGGTGTGGCGGTCATTAAAGTGGGCGCTGCGACTGAAGTTGAAATGAAAGAGAAAAAAGCCCGCGTGGAAGATGCCTTACATGCGACGCGCGCAGCCGTCGAAGAAGGTGTCGTACCGGGTGGTGGCGTTGCTTTAATCCGCGTGCTTAAATCGCTTGATTCAGTGGAAGTTGAGAATGAAGACCAACGCGTGGGCGTGGAAATTGCTCGCCGTGCGATGGCTTACCCGCTTTCTCAAATCGTGAAAAACACGGGTGTTCAAGCAGCCGTTGTCGCTGACAAAGTCTTGAACCATAAAGACGTTAATTATGGTTATAACGCAGCGACGGGTGAATACGGTGACATGATTGAGATGGGTATTCTCGACCCAACCAAAGTGACCCGCACCGCGTTGCAAAACGCAGCTTCTATCGCTGGTCTTATGATTACCACCGAATGTATGGTAACAGAAGCTCCCAAGAAGAAAGAGGAGTCGATGCCCGGCGGCGGTGACATGGGCGGCATGGGAGGAATGGGCGGCATGGGCGGCATGATGTAAGCCTTGCACTCAGAAAGCAAAAAAAACCCCGCCTATGCGGGGTTTTTTGTAGCCCGTATGCAGCGAAGCGGAATACGGAGAAAATGATTTCATCCTCGTATTCCGCTTCGCTGCATACGTATATGGACCCACCCTTGTTGTCAACAATCAGTTTTGATGAAAAGAAAGCGGTTGCATTCGTATATCCGGCATCACGATTTAAATTGGCCACCATTGGTGCCTTGATGAATTATGCAAGGTTGATGCTTATCGGGCTATCGGCTTCACAGAGCCACCGTATGAATCAGCTTAATCAACCTCAGGTTTTACCTTACTTTCATCAGCCCTCATTGTTTCGAACTCGGTTGGTGTGTCTCCTTTTGTTAATTCTTTTTTTTACCCACGGCGGTGTTTAGGCGCCACAGCGATACGTTTCTTGGCGTGTTAAAAGCGCCCAAATGATCGGCGCATTTTTATTCGCTAACGCCACACAAGCGCGATTCATTCCGCGGCGCTCAATGAGTGCTTTTAACCACAGACTCTTTTTATCCGTTTTATTTTTTACATGACGCAATAGCGCACGGGCGCCATGAATCAATAACGTCCTTAACATCACATTGCCGCGTTTACTAATCCCCAACAACACCTCCTTATTCCCACTCGAATGTTGTCGAGGGACCAACCCAATAAACGCCGACAACTGCCGGGAACGATGAAATTGATGAATGTCACCCACGCTCGCATAAACCGAGAGCGCCGTTAAATAACCCACCCCCGGGATGCTCTGTACCCGTTGACAATCCTCATTGGCTTTTGCCACCGCTTTTAATTCCTCCTCGTAATCACCAATCGCTTCGTCCCGGTTCAACAATTCGGTATACAAACAATTCAACACCCGTTTCATCCGCGGTGTTAATCCCACCGCTTCGCTCGCTAAAATCAACGGGAGCTCTTCATAAAATCGCTTGGCACCACGCGCCATCGTGAGTCCGTATTCTTGCAACAACCCCCGAATCTCATTGATCAGCGCCGTGCGGCTTTTGACTAAACGATCGCGTATCTTTAACAGCGCTTGAACGTCTTGTTGTTCCACCGTTTTACCCTGCACAAACCGCATCGAGGCGCGGGAAGCCGCTTCAGCTATCGCCTGCGCATCGTTACGATCATTCTTGTTACTTTTGACATACGGTTTGACGTGCTGCGGACTGATCAACTGCGTTGGGATACCCATCCCCATAAACGTCCGATACCAATGGTTCGCTCCTCCACACGCTTCCATCACCACGCAGCCCACCTTAAGACTGGCTACGGTGGATACATACTGAGCACGTTTAACCCGTCTCGTGTAGATCACTTTACCCCACTCATCAATTCCACACAGTTGAAAAACATCTTTTGCAATATCAACACCCAGTATTTTAATATCTTTCATGGACCTTCTCCTTTTTTTGAAAATAGAAATTCTATGTTGGCGCATTATGACGCCGTCTTTAAGGGGTGGGTCCATTTCATTGGGCTACTTTGAATTGCGAGGTATTTGCTTGGCATAAGCGCGCCTCCTCCCTTATAATCTCCAGCCATATGGCAAGACATTCACCCCTCTACGAAGAACACGCTAAAGCGAAAGCCCACTTTGTGGATTTCGCGGGGTGGGAAATGCCTTTGCATTATGGATCACAGATTGAAGAACATCACCAAGTGCGCCAACGAGCGGGTATTTTTGATGTTTCTCACATGGGCGTTATCGACCTCGAAGGTGAAGAAGCTACTGCTTTTTTGCGTTATCTTTTAGCCAATGATGTTGCAAAACTCAGTGACGTCGGACGTGCTTTGTATACCTGTATGCTTAACCCACAAGGCGGCGTTATCGATGATCTTATTGTTTATCGAGTGGCGCCGACGGGTTATCGGTTAGTAGTGAACGCTGCAACGCGCGATAAAGACATCGCTTGGATAAAAGAAAAAGGCGCTGGCTACAAGGTTTCAATTTCTGAACGCCCTGAAATGTGCATTCTTGCCGTTCAAGGCCCACAAGCCATCGCTGCGGCTAAATCCATTTTTGATGAAGCGCTGTATGCGCAATTGGAAGCCCTTAAACCTTTCCACTTTATTTCATCACCGACGCGAGATTTGCAAATAGCCCGAACAGGCTACACGGGTGAAGATGGACTTGAAATAATTGTCCCCGCTTCTCGCGCGACGGATCTTTGGGCGCGCTTCGTTCACCAGGGAGTGAAACCTTGTGGTTTAGGAGCACGCGATACCTTGCGCTTAGAAGCCGGTTTAAATTTATATGGGACAGATATGGACGAAACGACTTCTCCTTTAATTTCCAATCTCAGCTGGACGGTGTCCTGGAACGACGCGGATCGCAATTTTATAGGTCGGCGCGCCTTGGAAAAACAATTGGACGAGAATGTCAAAGAACGACTTATCGGTTTAGTGATGGAAGAACCCGGCATATTACGCAATCACCAAAAAGTTTGGTTGACAGAGGATGGGGAAGGAATAATTACCAGCGGCGGTTTTTCGCCTACATTGGGTCACGCCATTGCATTGGCTCGCGTACCTGTTGGAGAAGTGGAAAAAGCAACTGTGGAGCGTCGTGGTAAAAAAATTCCTGTAAAAATAATTAAACCGCCCTTTGTTCGACGTGGTAAAAAAACATTTTGAGGAGAAGGCAATGGCAGAATTTCCGGCTGAGTTATATTACAGCAAAAACCATGAATGGATGAGAAAAGAAAGCGACGAAACTTTTACCGTTGGCATCACCGATCACGCTCAGGAGCAATTGGGTGATTTAGTATTTGTTGAATTACCCGAAACGAATATTCACGTAGACGCTGGCGATGAAGTGGCTGTTGTGGAATCGGTAAAAACAGCCGCCGACGTTTATTCTCCCCTCAGCGGCAAAGTCATCGAAATTAACAACGCCTTGGAAAACGAACCAGCAACGGTGAATCGCGATCCTTACGGGGATGGTTGGTTGTATCGTATAACCATTGATGACGAAAAGGAATTAAATGATTTATTAGACGCCGATGGTTATCAAACTTTAATTGAAGCAGAATCTTAAAAATGCCTTTTATTCCCCACACGCCTGATGATATCGAAAAAATGCTCGCTGTTATCGGCGCGGAAAGTATCGACCAATTATTTGATGAAATTCCCTCTGCCTTAGCTAATATCCAGCAAGTTCCACCAGGATTAAATGAAGCGGGTATCACTCGACTGATGGAGAAGCGTGAACCTAACAAACAATTATGCTTTATTGGCGCCGGCGCTTATGAGCATCACATCCCAGCCGCCGTTTGGGAAATTGCCACTCGGGGTGAGTTTTACACGGCTTATACCCCCTACCAAGCCGAAGCGAGTCAGGGCAGTTTACAATTAATTTATGAATATCAAACGATGATGGCAGAATTAATGGCCATGGACGTTTCCAATGCCTCATTGTATGACGGCGCCAGCGCTCTTGCAGAAGCGGCTTTAATGGCTGTGCGCATTAAACGAGGGAAAGCACAACGTATTTTGGTCCCAGCGAGCGTCAATCCTTTTTATCGCAAAGTATTATCCTCAATTGTTGAGCAACAAAAAATTAATGTCGAAATAATCCCTTTTGACCCCACGATGGGTATAGTTAATTCAGAATTGTTAAAGGCGAAAAATGCAGAGGGGGCAGCCGCCATTATTATTCCTCAGCCTAATTTTTTTGGCTGCTTGGAAGCGGTGGATGTATTAACGGATTGGGCCCACGCGAACGATCTCTTAGTCATTGCCAGCGTTAATCCTACGGCCATGGCTTTGTTAAAACCGCCAGGTCAATGGGGGCAAAAAGGCGCAGATATCGTTTGTGGCGAAGGACAACCTCTGGGTGTGCCATTGGCTTCAGGCGGACCCTATTTCGGATTTATGTGTTGTAAAAAAGACTATGTTCGGCAATTACCGGGAAGAATTGTAGGCAGGACTGTCGATAAAAAGGGGCGGGAAGGGTTTACGCTAACGTTACAAGCACGAGAGCAACATATTCGCCGCTCGAAAGCGACATCCAATATTTGCACTAACCAAGGATTGGCTGTGGTTGCTGCAACTATTTATTTAAGCCTGTTAGGAGCAACGGGTTTGCGAGAGGTAGCCTTAGCTTCGCATACTCAATCACGCGATTTGTTTCAACGTTTGTCGGCCGTAAAAGGGGTGTCGCCCGTTTTTTCAAGTCCTATTTTTCATGAGTTTGTTGTTCGTTTAGAAAAACCTGTGGAAGAGGTTCTGGCCGCCATGGCTGAACAAGGCATCCAAGCAGGATTTTCATTGAAAAACGATTATCCGAAATTAGGTAATGGCTTATTAATTTGCGTCACCGATACAAAAACCGACGATGATTTAATGGCTTATGAAAACGCCTTACGTTCCATTCAATAAAGAAAGTAGCCCGTATGAAGCGAAGCGGAATACGGGAAATAAGAAGAATTAAAAGGTGAAAATATAAATGCTCATTTTTGAAAAATCTCGAAAAAATAGGCGAACATTAGCGCACGCTATTGCAGATAAAATGGATGCTAATGATATTCCCGCGAATTTATTGCGTCACGATGCGCCCCGTCTCCCCGAATTATCCGAGTTGGAAGTTGTCCGCCATTTTACGCGTTTATCTACGCAGAATTTTTCAATCGATACTCACTTTTACCCTTTAGGTTCCTGCACGATGAAATACAATCCCCGTGCCGCTAACCGTTTAGCTTCATTACCGGGTTATTTAAAACGTCATCCTTTATCTCCGGCTCCTCAGAGCCAGGCTTTTTTACAATGTCTTTATGAATTACAAACAATGCTAACCGAAATTACTGGGATGGAAAAAATTTCGTTGACATCAATGGCTGGCGCGCAAGGAGAATTCGCTGGTGTTGCTATGATTAAAGCTTACCATGAAAGTCGCGGCGATTACGATCGTACCGAAATGATTGTGCCTGATGCGGCGCACGGTACCAACCCAGCCTCAGCCGCGATGTGCGGTTTCACCGTAAAGGAAATCTCTACCACTAAAGACGGCGACATCGACCTTGAAAAACTAAGGCAAATGGCAGGTGCTAAAACAGCAGGTATTATGCTGACAAATCCTTCAACCTTGGGTGTGTTTGAAAGACAAATTTCAGAAGTTGCAAAAATCATTCACAATGCCGGCGGATTACTCTATTACGACGGCGCGAATCTAAATGCTATTTTAGGGAAATACCGCCCGGGCGATATGGGTTTTGACGTCATGCATTTAAATTTGCATAAAACCTTCGCGACCCCCCACGGTGGCGGCGGCCCCGGGGCAGGACCGGTAGCGGCTGGGCCCCGACTTTCTAAATTTCTGCCCGTGCCCATGGTCGGGAAAAATAAAGAGGGTTACGATTGGTTAACGGAAAAAGAGTGTCCTAAATCTATTGGGAGATTATCCGCCTTTATGGGAAACTCCGGTGTATTATTGCGTGCTTATATTTATTTACGCCTGCTCGGAAAAGAAGGTTTATCGCGTGTTGCTGAATTTTCCACCTTAAATGCTAATTATTTAATGAAACGATTAGAACAACTTGGATTCACGCTTGCTTTCCCAAACCGACGTGCTTCGCATGAATTTATTATTACCTTAAAACCATTAACCCGCGCCTACGGCGTAACGGCGCTTGACATTGCTAAACGCTTACTCGATTACGGTTTCCACGCACCAACGATTTATTTCCCACTATTAGTTCCAGAATGTTTATTAATTGAGCCTACTGAAACTGAGAGTAAACAAACACTAGATCATTTTATCGAAGCGATGGAAAAAATCCTGACCGAAATTAAAACCACCCCCGATCTATTGCGCAACGCGCCTCACCAGCAACTCATCAACCGACTGGATGAAGTCAAAGCCGCACGCGAATTAGATTTACGCTGGTATCCAATCGCTAAAGAAACGGAAATTTTTATACAATAACGGGTGCGGCGTGGTACGGGTAAAATTTCGCATTCACTAGGGCGCGCGTCAATTAACCCTCCCGCCGTCGTCCCGCGGCTTGTCCGCGGGATCCAGTTAGGAGCAGATTTCGTCATATAAGTCACGCCATGTTGGATTGTTTTTTTCAATAAGATTTAATTTCCATTTTCTACACCAATTTTTAAATCGTCTTTCACGTTGTGCAGCCTTCATTATAGTTTGATGGACCTCGTAATAAACCAATTGATGCACATTATATTTCGAAGTAAATCCTGGAATAACATTATTTTTATGTTCCCATATCCTTTTGATTAAATCGGACGTTGAGCCTACGTACAAAGTTCCATTACGTTGGCTGGCTAAGATATAAACAAAACTTTCTTCCATAACACTCTCCTCTCCTTTACGTTATCAGCCACGTTAAAAATGGGTACTCGGTAAAAACAAGAAAACAAGAGATAAATTTGAAAATTAACACATCAGTATGATAGATGAAGCCCATTGCTTCTAAAAAATAGTTCCCCTGTTTTCGTTCAGGCAGTATATGTTCAATTTTTTTAAACTGTTCATCAGTGAGTTCGTATCGTCGCATTCTATGCTTCCTTGCAAAAGGAATATCCCAGAATACTTAATTAAGTAGCCAATTTCTAGAACTTAACGTGGTTTCTCTGGATCCCGCGGACAAGCCGCGGGACGACGGTGGCAGGGTTAATTGACGACGCGCCCTAGTTATTTATTCTCCAAAAAACTTCATTTTGGCTTTAGATACGAAGCTTTTCCCATAAAGCTCTTATCTTCTACGGTTATGGAAAAATTGTAAAAAGAACCAAGGCTTTTTTCAAATAGGCTTATATTTTTTATATCGTATTTTATGTCGGTTAATTTTGTAATGGGCTTTTTAAACTCCCAATTGTCAGTGACTTGCCATATTTCACGGTTTTTTGGTATTCCAAGACAGTAAAAAATATATATTATTGCTAATTGGCCGGCTATTCTGGCATTAGTTATTGCCGATAAATGAAAATTACCGTCACTGGAGAGTGCGTGATCAGTTAAATCTACCAGCGCTATAAGATTTTTTTTGTCATCACTAATATCAATTGACGTGAATTCAAACCGATCCTGTTTAAATTCCTGATTTAGATAGGGAGACATAAAATTTGATAAATTTTTTATATTAATTTTCATTTTTACAAAAGGTTTTCTAACCCATAAACCAAATAATCCAACTCCATCACCTTACGACAAGCCATGAAAATTCCTGGCATGGTGCAATTGCGGTCCATGCCGTCGTGGCGGATGGTGAGTGTTTCTCCGTTGCTGCCGAAGATGACAGATTGATGGGAAAATAAACCGGGGAGGCGGATGGAGTGGATGGGGATACCGTTTTTTATTTCGCCGCGAGCGCGGTCTTTAAAAGGTTCATCTTTTTTTGAAGATCGCATTTCGCCTATCATTTGTGCCGTTTTGATCGCTGTTCCTGAGGGGGCATCAATTTTTTGGGAATGATGCATTTCAATAATTTCTACGTCGGGAAAATAGTGCGCTGCTTCTTTTGCGTATTTCATCATTAACACCGCACCGACAGAAAAATTAGGGGCCACAATTGCGCCGAGCTTTTTATTACGGCATTGTTTATCTAAAAGAGCGATTTGTTCTAACGTCAGTCCCGTCGTACCAATAACAGGCCTTGCTCCGGATTGAATAATAATTTCGGCGTTGTGAAATACCGATTGAGGCGTCGTGAAATCGATGACAACATCCGCATGAGTAGTTTGAATAGTTTTCGCCAAATCGTCTTGGCGACCGGTTCCAGACACTAGTTCAAGATCGGATTGGGCCGTGATGTTTTCTTTCACCACCCGGCCCATTTTGCCATTAATTCCATTAATAATAACGTTAATGGCCATGTTAGGATTTGAAGTTTTTCATCACAAAATCCCAATTGACCACTTGCCAAAAGTTATTAACGTATTTGGGGCGGTCGTTCCGGGTATCGATGTAATAGGCGTGTTCCCAAACATCACAAGTCATTAGGGGTTTTTTGCCTTCAGTCATGGGATTACGAGCGTTGACAGTGCTTAAGACTTCTAATTTGCCATTGTTATCTTTAACGAGCCAAGCCCATCCCGAGCCGAAATGATTATTTGCGGAGTCGGTAAAAAGCGCTTTAAATTTCTCTAAAGATCCAAAAGTTTTATCAATAGCTGAAGCCAATTCGCCAGAAGGATCTCCACCGCCATCAGGGCTCATGCAGTGCCAATAAAATGTATGGTTCCAATGTTGTGCTGCATTGTTGAAGATTCCGCCGTCGGATTTTCGAATAATTTCTTCCAGAGGTTCCTTTTCAAAAGGGGTGCCTTCGATAAGTTTGTTGAGTTTATTGACATAAGCTCTATGGTGTTTTCCGTGGTGATATTCGAGCGTTTCTTGAGAGATATGCGGTTCCAGTGCGTTGAGTTTGTAGGGCAAATCCGGTAATTCAAAAGCCATTAGGAGTTCCTCCTTTTTTCATTTATCTTGACTTTCGCACGATACCCGATTATAGGTTCAATTTCTATAGATTTTCAGAGAGATGTTTGGGTGGTTATTTAAGTGTCCGCGGGTGTCTTCTGCCTGATGCCATTCAAGGTATTTTTCTGGAAGGCTTATTTGACAATCCTTTAATATAGGACTAAATTAGTGCTATTTTGAAATGCGGAGGTTATTATGGCTGTTTTAGTAGGTCGCGAAGCGCCTGATTTTACGGTCCCAGCGGTTTTGGCCAATGGTGATATCGTAGAAAATTTTAATTTAGCAGAGGCTATCCAGAACAAATACGGGTTAGTATTTTTCTATCCTCTTGATTTTACGTTTGTATGCCCGTCGGAGTTGATTGCTCTAGATAAAGCGATTGCGGACTTTCAAAAACGCAGAGTGGAAGTGATTGGTGTTTCGATTGATTCCCAGTTTACCCATAATGCGTGGCGCAATACGCCTGTTGAAAAGGGAGGAATCGGTCCGGTGCGTTATCCATTGGCTTCTGACGTTACCCATAGTATTTGTCGTAGTTACGGGGTTGAACACGTGGCTGGTGTTGCTTTACGCGGCGCATTTTTAATTGATAAACAAGGTATTGTGCGTTCGCAAATCGTGAACGATTTGCCACTTGGACGTAGCATCCCTGAGCTTCTGCGTTTGGTCGATGCGTTACAATTTACAGAGGAGCACGGCGAAGTCTGCCCGGCTAACTGGAAGAAAGGCGATCCCGCTATGCAAGCCTCTCCAGACGGAGTTGCTAAATATTTAGCGGAAAACGCTGACAACTTATAATTATCACTTAAATAAAAGCAGAAACGGCGATAGAAATACTGTCGCCGTTTTTTAATTTTGTTATACTTGTTTCCGGTATTTTTTCTAAATGGAGAGAACATCATGCCAAAAACAAGCTCAGAAAGAGAAGTCGTTGCTTTAAGGAAGCAATTAAAGGTTTACGAAAAGGAGATGGAAAAGTTACAGAATCTTTATCAACGAGAAATTGAGAAAGTAGCCAAAAGCGCTTATGAAATGGGTTTGCTGGAAGCGGGAACCGGCACTGTTAAACATTCCGTCTTAAAAAGAATTGAAGCGAAAAAAGCCGCCCCGAAAAAATCCAAGAAACAGACGAAAAAGAATCGCATTAAAAAAAGTTCTGTAGAATCCTTACAAGAAGCGTCAGCTTCATCGATAGAAACCGAAACGCCGGCAGCGATGACTATTCCCGAACCGGTAGAGACCTAATCTTCTAAGACAAGCTCTCGGGAATGCCGGGAGCAGCTACCCGACGGTTTTTTAAGATGCCCATCGATTTGATTGGTAATCTTACAAAATAATTCAGCAGCACATTTTGCGTCATAAATAGCTGAATGAGCTTCTTTTTTATCAAAAGGAAGATTAGCAGCGCGTAATGCTTTGGCCAGGACAGTTTTACCAAAGACAATAGCAGCTAAGGTGGCTGTGTCAAAACAAGTGAACGCATGAAAAGGCGATTTTTTTAGCTTGCAGCGCTTCATAGCAGCTTGAATAAAAGTCAAATCGAAATGCGCATTATGGCCGACGAGCACAGCGCGGCGGCACTGGGCGACGTTAACGGCCTTTTCAACAAAAGCAAATAAATCTTGCAATGCTTTCTTTTCATCCACTGCAAATCGGAAAGGGTGATAAGGATCGATTCGCGTGATTTCTAAAGACGCTGGATCTAATGCAGCACCTTCGAAAGGGAGAACATGGCAAGCGAATAATTCTCCCTGACACAATTGCCCTTCTTTATTCACTTCAACTAAAACAGCCGCAATTTCGAGTAGCGGATTCTTAAGCGGCTCGAGTCCGCCCGTTTCAATATCGACAACAACAGGGAGGTAACCGCTAAAACGATCTTTGAGGGAATAAATTTTATTGTTATTTGTGTTCATGGGATTTTATCTGCCACTGCAAGGTTTGGCCCGCAAAAAGTGGCACAACGAGTTCATTGCCAAAGGGGAGCGACTCTGCGACCTGCCATGGTTGATGGATGAGTGTAATTTGGCTGTTATTTAGTGGTAATCCATAAAACTCTGCGCCGAAACGACTGGCGAAACCCTCCAATTTATCTAGAGCATTTTGGCTCGCGAAAATTTCTGCGTAAAGCGCTATAGCCGCGGGTGCATTGTAAATACCCGCAGAGCCGCAAATGGATTGTTTTTTTGTTTGCGAATGGGGGGCGCTATCGGTGCCCAAAAAAAATTTTGGATTTCCGCTGGTGGCTGCTTGAATTAAGGCCATTTGGTCTTCGCTGGTTTTTAAAATAGGAAGGCAGTAATAGTGAGGTCGGATGCTGCCGCTTAGTAGATCATTTCGATTGAATAGCAAATGATGCGGCGTAATGGTTGCGCCAAGTTTAGAAGGAGCTTCTAAAACAAAATCAACAGCAATTTTAGTAGAAATATGTTCAAAGACAATGCGAAGTTGAGGAAATGTTTCTACTAAAGGCAGGAGCTCGCGTTCAATAAAAACCGCTTCACGGTCAAAAATATCGACTGCGTAATCAACAACCTCCCCATGAATTAAAAGTGGTAAATCGACCGATTGCATGGTTTCCAACAACGTATAAATTGCTTTGAGATCTTTTACCCCGGCTTGAGAATGAGTGGTAGCGCCCGCGGGATAAAGTTTGCAGGCGACAATAATTCCCGATTGTTGCGCGGCTTTGATTTCTTGTTGGGGGGTGGATTCGGTGAGATAAAGTGTCATCAGCGGTTCAAAGTTACTGGATTTAGGAACGTGCGCTTTAATGCGATCATAGTACGCTTTTGCTTGTTGGACAGTCGTGATCGGCGGTACAAGGTTTGGCATTACAATGGCTCGATTAAATTGAGCAGCAATGTCTGCGACGGTGCGTGGGAGATAAGATCCATCGCGGAGATGACAATGCCAATCGTCCGGGCGAATTAAAGTTATTTTTTTCATATACGCCATGTACCATAGTTAGCCAGACTTCGCAATCTCTGAGAAACTACCGAATCCAATAGGCTTTGGAAAACCTTTACAATATAGTTTGAAGGGACATCGAACCTCCTTCCGCGAGGCCATCTGTTGTATTATTGAAGAATACAAATGGCGCTTTTCTCAGCATTTTAACCTTCCCGTGACTTCGGCCGTGAAAGCCCTCTATTCTTTTGTCAATAGCTAATTGGAAGGGCCTGCGCGGGATGACGGCGGCAGGGTTTAATTGACGACATGCCGAGATGACCTCTTATAAAGTGGTTAAGGATCAAGTAAAGGGGTAGTAGCATCGTTATTTTTCTCTTCATTGTCATCCGAAAGATGTTGTGCATTATTACGAGGGGCTAAACGATAAGGAGCATTGGCGTTCCATAGCACAGTAATTAAAGCACTCATAATAAACATATCAATAGCCTCAAAAGTAGCGCCCGCAGCTCCATAAAAGCGGCATATCAGACCAATAAAAATAGCAGCAGCTAATCGCGCTGCCGTTCGGATAGCAAAGGTTAGCGTAGATTCGCCCTCGTCATCCGTTCTCTCGGCTGGAGTGTAAAAACTAAGGTGCGGAAACCAACGACGATGTTGTACAGAAGCTCTTGGGTTTGTTACGGACGAAGCTACTTCGCGTAGTGATAAATAATAATTGGGCGTTGCACTCAATAATGAGATGCACACGAGTAATATATAAGAATTTGGATCGTGTGGTAGATAATAAATCTCAAACCCTGTTCGTATGAATACACACATCCCCAAAAAAAATCTTACCGCCATTTCGCTTGTTGATGAGGGGAGGCGTTGAGAATGCGTTATTATTGCGAGATCGGTACAAGCGATGCTGCGTGGTATAGAAAATAAACCTCCTAAAGCGGCAGAAATTGCGCGTATCATAGGTGCGTGAATAAAGGGAGAAAACAGGTATTGATAATACGCATTAATCCCATAGGTTATGCCAGGCAGGCAGATTCGCAAGATCACTGCGGCGGGACTTTGTGGCTGTGACACTAATGATCCACGACGAAGAATATAAATAAAGCTACTGTAATCAATGAATACATTCGTTGCTAAATACCCTGCCATTGAAACACCTATAGCGGGTAGAATTGCTGGATCGAAGAGTGTACTCAAAGAAGGGGAAAACGCGCTAGCTAGAGAGCCGTATTGAGCGGCAACAGCAAAAACCAGAATCAGCCATTCGCTTCTTAGGCAATTAACGATTGGCGAGAACGCCCGTTGCAATCGGGTTGGATCATTTTGTTCTATAGATCGACGAATTTCACAGCCCAAACGGATTGCTTGATTAGTTGAATTATTGAGAACCAAAAACCGGGTAGAGCCTGAATCGGGGGGTAATTCCACACCAGATAAATAGTTAGCGACATTGTTTCCTGTAATACCGTAAGGCCTTAGCTCGTTGTCATCCGCAGCATCGATTGCGGACTGTCTGTTATAAACACGAGGCGCTAGGTCAGGGTGGACAATGATTACCGGATCTTGCAGGGGTTGATTGCTTATGGAACAGCGTATTTCTAACGCATAATCAGTTATGATTTGCCATACCTCGTGAGGCATTTTAATTTTCTCCCGAGAAGGTAAAAAGGGAATCAGCGAACGATAATGAAGTTCACTAAACTTTTGGACGGATCGTTTTTCTTCTAAGTTGCGATGCATTACGTAATACTCCCAGGATTAAAAATTAAATCATCCTACCAGAAGGAAGTTAAGGGAATATTAGTGCTGTGAAGCAGCCGTTTTATTTGAACATAATTTGATAAGGCGATACAATCGTGCTATACCTCGCTCATACGTATATGGACCCACCCTTGTTGTCAACAATCAGTTTTGATGAAAAGAAAGCGGTTGCATTCGTATATCCGGCATCACGATTTAAATTGGCCACCATTGGTGCCTTGATGAATTATGCAAGGTTGATGCTTATCGGGCTATCGGCTTCACAGAGCCACCGTATGAATCAGCTTAATCAACCTCAGGTTTTACCTTACTTTCATCAGCCCTCATTGTTTCGAACTCGGTTGGTGTGTCTCCTTTTGTTAATTCTTTTTTTTACCCACGGCGGTGTTTAGGCGCCACAGCGATACGTTTCTTGGCGTGTTAAAAGCGCCCAAATGATCGGCGCATTTTTATTCGCTAACGCCACACAAGCGCGATTCATTCCGCGGCGCTCAATGAGTGCTTTTAACCACAGACTCTTTTTATCCGTTTTATTTTTTACATGACGCAATAGCGCACGGGCGCCATGAATCAATAACGTCCTTAACATCACATTGCCGCGTTTACTAATCCCCAACAACACCTCCTTATTCCCACTCGAATGTTGTCGAGGGACCAACCCAATAAACGCCGACAACTGCCGGGAACGATGAAATTGATGAATGTCACCCACGCTCGCATAAACCGAGAGCGCCGTTAAATAACCCACCCCCGGGATGCTCTGTACCCGTTGACAATCCTCATTGGCTTTTGCCACCGCTTTTAATTCCTCCTCGTAATCACCAATCGCTTCGTCCCGGTTCAACAATTCGGTATACAAACAATTCAACACCCGTTTCATCCGCGGTGTTAATCCCACCGCTTCGCTCGCTAAAATCAACGGGAGCTCTTCATAAAATCGCTTGGCACCACGCGCCATCGTGAGTCCGTATTCTTGCAACAACCCCCGAATCTCATTGATCAGCGCCGTGCGGCTTTTGACTAAACGATCGCGTATCTTTAACAGCGCTTGAACGTCTTGTTGTTCCACCGTTTTACCCTGCACAAACCGCATCGAGGCGCGGGAAGCCGCTTCAGCTATCGCCTGCGCATCGTTACGATCATTCTTGTTACTTTTGACATACGGTTTGACGTGCTGCGGACTGATCAACTGCGTTGGGATACCCATCCCCATAAACGTCCGATACCAATGGTTCGCTCCTCCACACGCTTCCATCACCACGCAGCCCACCTTAAGACTGGCTACGGTGGATACATACTGAGCACGTTTAACCCGTCTCGTGTAGATCACTTTACCCCACTCATCAATTCCACACAGTTGAAAAACATCTTTTGCAATATCAACACCCAGTATTTTAATATCTTTCATGGACCTTCTCCTTTTTTTGAAAATAGAAATTCTATGTTGGCGCATTATGACGCCGTCTTTAAGGGGTGGGTCCATTTCATTGGGCTACTGGTTGAAAACCTACATTTTTAATCGCATCCGCTTCGATCTCACCATATAGCAAAACCTATTTAAGGCGTGTATATTAAAACCCTTTTTATGGCAGTGCTCAGGGAGCAGTAAGGAAACTGAGAGAGGAATTTTGTTGTGAAGTTTTTGATTGCCGTAAGTCTGTTGGTAGCAGCTTTGTTTATTTCATTTCCCGGCGACGCTCGTTCGCGAAAAACACCCACCGAAGACGAAATAAGGCGCACGCTTCAAACGGTCACCCGGCAGGAAAAAGCGTTGCGAAGGGAAGTAAATGATTTACAAGTGGAATTAAATAAAGTTAAAACGCGCAAGCATGCGGAACAGAAAAAATCGACTGCAAATACACTCGCACGCCCAGGCGCGTTAGAAGAAGACATCGACTTAGACCATGCACCGTACGGTTACTTTGGCGCATTGCGTTTTCGTCATGGGATTACCATAACGACTTCACCTTTGTTGGGACTCAAAAGTGCCTTTAATGCTTCGGATTTATTATATGAATATCCCAGCATGAATGAAGATCTGCTTTTGTTACGGCAACGACAATACTTTGAACTTCATTTATTGGAGGTCGGCGATACCTTAGATAACCGAGCCATTGTTGTTTTAAGTGGGGCTTTAGAAGGACAAATTATTCATCGGCGTGATTTTGATCATCGAACCCGGGGAGATGTTAACCTCACCACGGCTGAACTCGATATAATGCCGATGTTCAGTACTTGGGCAAATGGTTTAATTGTGTTGGATTACGATGACTCGCCGCCAGCCACCGGCAGTCGCGTGACAAATGCCCGCATTTATTTAAGTCGGGGTTTTTTGACCATCGGAAATTTAGCCGTATCTCCTCTCTATTTCACTCTGGGTCAAATGTATGTTCCGTTTGGAAAATACGGCAGCGCGATGTTGACTACGCCGCTCACTAAATCGTTGGCGAGAATCGAAGCCCGTGCCGCTGTATTAGGCTATTACCACCAGGGTTTTTACACCTCTGTTTATGGCTTTCAGGGGTCCAAAACTTCCGGCTCTGACCACGTTTTCAGACAGGGGGGACTTAATTCAGGATACCAAAACGGTGGTTTTGATATAGGAGCAGGGTATGTTACGAATATTGCTGATTCAGAAGGGATGCAAGACAACGGTATTCCTCCTTTTGTAACCACCTTTCTTCCCGAAAATATTCGACGAGATGTGTTGACTCAGTTTGGCGGATTCGGCGAAACGCCGAGCGGAAATAATTTACAACATTCCGTGCCTGCGCTGAACGGTCATATGGAATTTTCTCACGGCCCTTTGGGGGTGCTGCTCGAATACATTACGGCCGTTCGTTCCTTTGCGCCGCAAGATGTGACTTTCAATGGGGCGGGCGCTTTTATTCGGGTAATGCATGCCGAAATCGACTTCACGACGCACTACCATAATAAACCTATTTTATTTGGCTTTGCTTATGGTCAGACTTGGCAGGCGCTCGCCTTCAATTTACCAAAAAACAGTTATTCTTTCGTGATCAGCACCTCAATTTGGAAAAATACAATGGCGGGGATCGAATTTCGTCACGACGTCAATTATGGCAGAACCGCGCTCGCCAGTACGACAGGCTCCAGCTTGCCTGTGCCTCCGGCTAATATCGGGGGGCATAGAAACATGATCACCCTCCAATTTGGTGCTTATTTTTAAACGTTGAAGGGCCCCAAAAGTACCTGTAATATTGATATGAATCATAGCAAAATTACAGGTACTTTTATGCATCACCGAAAGCGGCATATCGAAGGCATTTTAAGCAAACGCGCTAAAATATTTCCGGTACTTGGCGTTTTAGGGCCGCGGCAAGTTGGAAAAAGCACTTTCTTAATGAAGCAATGGCGAGAACGTAAATCAGCTGTTTATATCACGTTTGATAATCAAGCCATCGCAATGCGGGCGAAACATTCCCCTGAACAGCTTTTATTGGACGAAACGCATCACCAAAAGGTTCACCTCATCATTGATGAAGCACAAAAAGTGCCTCACATATTCGATTCTATCAAAGCGTTGGTTGATGCCAATCGCCGGGTGGGCGCTTTTACGCTGTCCGGATCAGTAGAGTTTTCATCTAAATCAGGAGTTCGTGAATCGTTAGCAGGCCGCATGGGAATTACCAGGCTTTATCCGTTGACAATAAGAGAAATGAGTAACCAATCATTTTCGTCACCGTGGGTCACATTTGATTTTGCTTCCGGCAGAACTTTAAAAGCAAAAAGCATAGAGACCTGGCTTTTACGAGGCGGAATGCCCATATTTTGTGGCATCAGTGATGCAGATGAACGAATCAATCTGATTAATAGCTGGCTAGAAGCTATTTGCTTTCGTGATTTGAAACAATTGAAAGACGCTAACTATGATAGCGAAATCGCGCTTACCTTACTTAAAGTGCTAGCGGCGGATTCGAGAATGTCCATTAATCAATTAGCGTCTGAACTCGGCACGAGTGCGCTCTCGATTAAAAAACATTTATCTGCTTTGGAATCGCTTTTTCTAATCTACAAAATACCCTCTTTTGAAAATCCACGCGCCCATCCAGTCTATCGGTTGTTCGATGCAGGGGTATTAAATGCTTTGCTCGGGGGACATCAAACTATTTTTTCCCGCCATTCTTGTTTAATAACATTATTAATCAACGAAATTTACGCGCAATATGAATATGCCGGCAAATTAAAACCTCAATTATATTATTACCGTGCGCGCGGTGGAGCGGCAATTGATTTAGTTTTGCAAACCAACCAAACGCTTATCGGAATTGAAGGTACGACCTCTATTGAGATTACTCCCTATAAACAGCGGGGGATGAAAAGTTTTCTCAGTAAATATAAACAAGCGAAAGGTTATTTTATCGCTCCTGTTCAAGAATCTTATAAACTTGATAATAACCTGTTTGTCATTCCGTGGGATTGGATAAGTTGAGAGGCGTTTTATCGGGATATTCACACAAGTCATTAATTAAGCATTCAGAACATTTAGGCCGCCGTGCTATGCAAATATAGCGGCCGTGTAAAACTAGCCAGTGGTGAGCATCTGCTAAATATTTTTTAGGAACTACTTCCATTAATTTCTTTTCAACAGCCAGCGGCGTTTTTCCTCGCGCCAAACCGGTGCGGTTAGCCACACGAAAAATATGCGTATCCACAGCGATAGCGTGTTCGCCAAATGCCGTGTTTAAAATCACGTTTGCCGTTTTGCGGCCAACGCCGGGTAAAGCTTCCAGTTCCTCACGCGTTCGGGGTACTTTGGAGTGATAGTTTTCAACTAATATTTTGCATGTTTTAATAATATTTTTAGCTTTCGTATTATAAAGGCCAATCGATTTAATGTATTTTTTTAATCCGCTTTCACCCAGTGCTAACACCTTGGCCGGCGTATTAGCGATGCGGTATAAATCTTTAGTGGCTTTATTAACGCTGATGTCGGTGGCTTGTGCCGATAGCATTACCGAAATTAATAATTCAAACTCAGAATGATAAATTAATTCGGAGACCGGTTTATGATTGCGTGCTTTAAAGCGACGAAAAATTTCTTCACGTTCAGTTTGATCCATTAGAATTTCCCTTTTTTGCTCGGACGCGTTCGATCGAATCACGGATGGCGGCTTTTCGTGCGTCCAACGTTTGTTTGGGTGTATTGACTAATTTAGCTTCTTGGTGCTTGCGGCGTTGCTCGGCTTTATGGCGGGAAAGTCTTTTCTGTTTTTTTTCATAACGAGAACGCCATTGTTGCGCCTTTTGCTTTTTTTCGTGAGGGGTGAGCGGTGCAATAATTTTCATATCGATGCAATCCACCGGACAAGGCGGGAGGCAGAGTTCACAGCCGGTGCAAGCGTCGGTGATCACCGTGTGCATTAATTTAGAAGCACCGATAATTGCATCGGTGGGACACGCTTGGATACATTTCGTGCAGCCGATACATTCATCTTCGCGAACGAAAGCAATGCTGGCCGGTTTAGTTTTTTCTTCCAACGTAGTGATAGAAGGGGTGGGATCTTGCTCAAGGGCATCGGCTAATTTTAAAAGTGTCTCCACACCGCCGGGCAGACACCGATCGATAGGAGCTTCGTTGTTAACCATTGCTGCGGCATAAGGGCGGCAGGCGGCGTATTCACACAGGCCACATTGGGTCTGTGGTAAGATGGCATCGATATCGTCAATTAATTTTTCTTTCTCACTCATGGGTCAATTGAGCAGCGGTTTCAGGTAATAATCGTTGCATTAAAGGTTCAAAAGGATTAACCGAATGATCGAGCAATGGCGTTTTTAAATTTGCAAAATTTAATTCATCACAATTTAAAAATTGCTCGACTTTTTTTGCGGTGACCGGCAAGATGGGTTTTAAATAGGTCGTTAAAATTTTAAATAAATTAAGCCCTTGGGTACAGACGGCTTGTACTTGAGCTTCTTGATTAATTTCTTTAGCAAGCGCCCAGGGCTTTTTTGCATCGATATATTGATTGGCTCGGTCTGCCAGCGACATAATAACACGAACCGCTTTACTGTAATTGAGTGACTCATAATAATCTGTGATCGTTTGTTCAGTTTGTAAGAAGGATTCGTATAAATCAGGTTCCGGCAATTCGTTTGCTAATTTTCCGCCAAAATTTTTCGTAATAAAGCCAGCGCACCGGCTGGCGAGATTGACGTATTTTCCGATTAAATCGGCGTTAACCCGTTGAATAAAGTCATCCAAATTTAAGTCGATATCTTCAACTTGAGCGCTTAATTTGGCAGCATAATAATACCGTAAATATTCAGGACTTAAATGATCCAAGTAATGGTGCGCTGTAATAAAAGTTCCACGGGATTTTGACATTTTCTGGCCGTTTACCGTGAGATAACCATGGACATAAATAGTCGTTGGTAATCGAAAACCAGCGCCGGAAAGCATTGCCGGCCAAAAAAGTGCATGGAAATACACGATATCTTTTCCGACAAAATGATAGAGCTCCGTTTGGCTTCCTTCTTTCCAATAAGCATCGAAATTCACGGAAGGACGTTGTTTGGAGAGGTTTTTTAAACTGGCCATGTAGCCGATGGGCGCATCCAACCAAACGTAAAAATATTTATTAGCCGCATGGGGAATTTCAAAACCGAAGTAAGGCGCATCCCGAGAAATATCCCACGGCTTTAAATCCTCAGAGAACCATTCTTTGAGTTTATTAGCGACTTGAGGTTGCAAGTGTCCCGCATCGATCCATTTTTTTAATAATTGAGTGTAGCGATTTAAGGAAAAGAAAAAATGTTCCGAATTTTTTTCAATGGGCTTTGCGCCGGATAAAGCAGAAACCGGGTCGATTAATTCAGTTGGGCTATAGGTGGCACCGCAAACTTCACAGACATCGCCATATTGATCTTTGGCGCCGCACCGCGGACACGTACCGCGAATGAAACGATCAGGCAGAAAAATTTCTTTCACGGGATCGTAGGCTTGGGAGATAGTCTTCGCAAAAATATCGCCTTTATCTTTAAGGCGGGTGTAGATTAATTCGGCCAATTCGCGGTTTTCGGGGGAATGGGTCGTGTAAAAGTTGTCGTATTCAATTAAGAATCCTCCCAAATCTCGAGCGTGTTCCTTATGCATTTTAGCCACCAGCGCTTCGGGGGGAAGCCCTTGTTTTTGTGCGGTGATCATAATGGCCGTGCCATGCGCATCTTCACCGCAAATGAAAAGGCAATCGTTTCCCTTCAGTCGCTGAAATCGGACCCAAATATCCGCCTGGATGTGTTCAACCATATGGCCCAAATGAATAGGCCCATTTGCGTAAGGCAAGGCGGCAGTCACCAGAATTTGTCTTTTTTCTGTCGTCATGGAGCAGACACTATACCTAGTTTGGACCGAATTTTCATCATTTTGGCAGGGTCTGAAGGCTCTGTTTTTTAATACGTTACATCCAACTTTAATCCAGTTTTAATTGGGTTCATCCAATAGAGTGAAACAGTATTTATATTCAAGGAAAAACATTGGGAGCTTCCCTGAAAAAAAATGATACTATAATTCTATTTTGGAATAGCGCGAAAGGTGGGAAAATGCCGAATTTTACCGAAGTTATTGAATCGCTTTGTGCTAGCGATATGGCTCCAGGCTTGACGGCTGAAGAAGTCGCGGCTCAAATGCCGAAGATTATTAGCAACAGCGACTGGTGGAAAGTTGATTTGGAGAAGTTTCACCCGGTTGAAGAATTGCAACTGCTCATAAATGAATTTATTTCCCATATTAATCATATTAAAAAAGGGGACCCGACCAGATTTGTGGCATTTACCTTACTGGATGTACTTGCTTTATTAAATATCCTTCCGGTGAGGTCACTGCTGAGAGCATTAATGAACGGGTTTGGGAGAATATCAGGCGTTTTAATAATAAAGATGAATCGCCTGGAAAGGAGTTAGCGGAATTAAGAGAAGTAGTTGAGGTTAAAAGAGCTGCCGAGTTAAAAGAGAAAGAAGAAATAGTGCAAAGACTTAAAGGGTTGCAGCTTCATGACGCTTTTATTCAAGTAATACAGACGCAACCAAAAATCCCCTATAGCCGGTTTGATAAAGCAATTAAAGAATATAAAACACCTACTAAAAACTCAGAACAATATAATCAGGCTCTGGCTGCAACCGTACAATGTATTTGTAAACTCTATCCGTCTTTTGATGCACGCGCGCAGGGTAATTTAAACGAGGCTTTGGTGTGTCTATTACACCACCCCTTTCTCCCTTCTCGCATTTTAACGTTATATCACGCTGGAATAGTGGGCAATGATAATTATTTTGAGATATTGAATCAAATAGAAAAAATGACGGATGAACAATTTCAATTGTTGAAAACGAAGTTATTCGTTCCAGACAGGCTAACTCAATTTGATAGAATCCATAATTTAACCGCTTTCAATGCCGCTATTCGCAATGAAGATAAACTGCTTGAAGAAAAAAAGCAGGAAGTCGATAGCGAAATTGATACATCCTTTCAGGAGATCTCTGATCATTCCCAATCCCCTATTAACTCAAAAGAAGTGAATTTATTAACTGACCTTTTCGCTCGTGTATCATTTAAAAATCAGGGCATTACAGCCATCTATACAGATGAGGCTATATTTTGCGATAGCAGCGGCGAAAAACTGCAATTATACAATATTTCTCCAAAGCGAACGGTAATCTCTATAGGAAGCGGGTGGATACACGCTATCGATACTTGCGCGTCTTATCATTTAGGAGCAAAAGAAAGAGATCATTGGCTACTGGTTACTGGCGTTACACGCTGTCTGCCTGTTGTTATTTACAACTCTCAATCAAAAAAACATTGGGTATACCATCTACACCCGGCTTCGCTTAGCGATGCTTCTATTCATCCGTTAGGATATCTTCGAGGATTTACTCCTTTTATTGCCTTGAAAGAGGATGAAAGAAGCAATAACGTATTATTGAAGGAAGAAGATTATCCTTTGCAAATTGCCATTATCGGTTGTGATATAAAGCATAGAAATTTTTCATCGATTGATAAAAAACTTGGTGAACTCGGTATTTCTCATACCGGTATTCAATACATTTTATGTGAATTTAAAAAGAATATTCCCGGAATAATCGAGTACACTGTTGGCTATCAACCGTCCACACAGCGATACGCTATTTATCATCCGGGTGAAAAAAAATTTCTAGTACCGCCGAATTTAATTTCGCAGGGAAAAAGGATAGAAAAGGAAGAAGAGTCTAATACAAGAAATAGTCGCTCAGCACTTAGCTTATTTTCAACAACGGTAAAAGAAGAGAAAGACGATGACCTAATCCGTCGTCAGGGATTTGGGTTTGATTAAAAGAGATAGCTTTGGAATCGGAATAAGATATTTATCATTTGTTCGATACGTATTCCCAAATAATACCCCTCGCCATCCTCCCGGGATCCTATCATGCAGGCGCTTCGAATTTCTTGAACCAAATACGGCGCTGGTAATTTTCTTCTAAGGATAACAGTGCAATGCCTGGCAGGGGTTGAAAATAGTTACCATATTTGATAATATCGTTAGATGGACAGGAAGGGATTGCTCGTTTTTTTTATTGTACTCAGGTAAAGAAAGAAATTGTAATACTGCATGCTTTTATAAAGAAAACACAAGAAACACCTATCAAAGAGCTGGAGATAGCAAAAAAACGTATGAAAGAGGTAAAAAACAATGACTAGACGATCAACCACTTGGCATAAAACCTTTAAGCAGACAGGGCTTTCTGATCCGGAAGCAAAAGCCGAATATGAAGCATTTAAATTACAACTAGAATTGGCAGACCAGTTAAAAAAAGAAAGACAAAAAGCACATCTCACTCAAGAAACGGTTGCAGAACGTATGGAAACACAAAAACCGGTCGTGGCTCGAATAGAGGCAGCGGGCGGAAAAGGGAGGCACTCTCCCTCCTTAAAAACGTTAGTAAAATATGCCAATGCCATCGGTTGCCACCTCCAAATCAAATTGGTTTCCAGTAAAAAAAGAAAAGGTGCCCGTTAATTTTTTACAGCGAAAATGGCCTGCTCGGAATTTTTGGTGGTAGTTAAGCTTGTTGGGGCGATATAATATAAAGATATCAATGTTGGATAAATCCTTATTACAGGCGTTAAACAGGCCCATCTGTTTTTAAATGGTTCTTTTTTCCGATTGCAATTTGCTTATTTTGAGAGAGCTGCGCTTGGTTGTTCCCTAAGGTATTGCTAATCATGTTCGAGAAGTGTTGTGCTTGCGTTCATTAACGCCTAATCCCCTACTTAGTGCGTAGACCGTCTACCGACAGACAAAGAATCGAGGGCTTTCACGGCCGAAGTCACGGGCTAAAATGCTGAGAAAAGCACCATCGGTGTTTTTCTTAGTCCCCTAACATAGGTGACGGGCTTTAAGTTTTTTAAGCTTACCCCTTGGGTAAAGATATACCCAAACTTGTGGTAAAATGACGCCTTTTAACGAAACTCATTTTATCATCATGCTGTATCAAACTATTCGCGATCAATTAAAAAAGCGTGCTATTGCGGCTCGGGCTGTGCAGGCCGGACAGAAGGGGATGCCGGCGATTAAAAATATTATCGCCGTGGCCTCTGGTAAGGGTGGCGTTGGGAAATCGACGACTGCTGTTAATCTTGCCTTAGCATTGGCCGAAGCAGGGGCCGAAGTGGGCTTGCTGGATGCGGATATCCATGGGCCGAACCAACCGTTAATGCTTGGGGTACAGAAAAAGCCTGAAATGCAGGCAAAGAAATTTGTGCCGATTCGCAAGTATGGCATTCAATCCATCTCGGTGGGTTATTTAATCGATCCCAAAACCCCTGTAATTTGGCGAGGCCCGATGGTCAGTCAGGCGCTGCAACAATTGCTTTACGATACGCTGTGGGAAGATCTGGATTTTCTGATTTTGGATTTGCCGCCCGGAACAGGCGATATTCCGCTAACGTTAGCGAAAAAAGCCCCTATTGCGGGGGCGGTGATCGTCACTACTCCGCAGGACGTTTCTTTATTGGACGCGGGCAAGGCGCTTACGATGTTTAAAAAACTAGGAATTACTGTGCTCGGCATCGTTGAAAATATGGCGCTGTACACATGCCCCCAGTGTGGTCACACCGAAGCTATTTTTGGCAGCGGCGGTGGTGAATCTATGGCGGCGGCCGATAATGTTCCTTTATTGGGTCGATTACCGCTGCACATTGCCATTCGTAAAAATGCGGACGCCGGCACGCCTCTCGTGATGGCAGAACCCGAGAGTGCGCTTGCGTCACATTATCGCACTATCGCGTTCGCTTTAGTCGAGCAATTGACATTACAGCCCATTAATTATGCCGTAAAATTCCCAACTATCGTCGTCGAAGGAGGAAAATAATGCCGATTAAATCCGATAAATGGATTCGTCGCATGGCAGAATCCCACCAACTGATTTATCCGTTCGAGCCTAAACAGGTGCGTGAAACGCCGAGCGGAAAAGTAATTTCCTATGGAACGTCCAGTTACGGCTATGATGTGCGTTGTGCGGACGAATTTAAAATTTTTACGAACATTAACGCTTCTATCGTTGATCCTAAAAATTTTGATCCTAATGGGTTTATTGATTTAAAGGCCAATGTCTGTATCATACCTCCGAACTCATTTGTCTTAGCGCGAACGGTAGAATATTTTAAAATCCCTCGGAATATCTTAACGATTTGTTTAGGCAAATCGACGTACGCACGGTGTGGGATTATTGTAAACGTAACACCGCTCGAACCCGAATGGGAAGGACATGTAACGCTCGAATTTTCAAATACCACGAATTTGCCGGCGAAAATTTATGCGAACGAAGGCGTTGCACAAATGTTGTTTTTAGAGTCCGACGAAGTTTGTGATATTTCTTATAAAGACCGCGGAGGAAAATACCAGGGGCAGAAAGGAGTTACCTTACCAGTAGCTTAGGGCCTGTTGACAATTCTACTATGCTGGTCATAATTCGTTGATTTCCTGCGCTCCGCTGCTCATTTACTTCAATGTAAACTGCGCTGCGGTGCTCGAAAATCAACGAATTCTGACTCAGCATAGCGAATTGTCAACAGGCCCTGGGGGTTCTAAATGAAAAATTTTCTTTTTCTATTACTAATCTTAGTTTTACCATCTTTAGGATTTTCTCGTTCAGGCAGCGTGCCTTTATGTCAGTCAAATCATAAAAATTGTTTTTATATTTCACCGGAAACGTTGATGGTAACTTATGATCATGCAGCCGTTTCCGCTCCTCAATCGAATAATCCCGTCAATCAGGTAAAAGTCACTACTAATTCTCTGTCCTTTCGGCGGAACGACGTTGATATCCATTTCGCTTTGCAGCCGGATGGCAGCCTTCTTGCCGATTTTGCGGCCCCTTCCCAAAAATCCGTCGCCTTCCCTATTGTCGGTGAAGGCGCCCAAACGTTGGTGCTTCCCATTATGGGTCAAGGCAAAGCTATTCCGACGGCGGATAAAACTTGGTTAAAATATTTGGTTAATAATTTTGGCATTACTGATAAACAGGAAGGTACTGCGGGGCTGTCAATGCAATTCTTGGGAGCTATCTATCCAAAATTTTCGACGATTTATATTATAAATGATATCTATAATAATGAATTCTGGTACAATAAACAGAACAATAAGTTATTGTTCTATTTTTCGCACGATCTTAATTCGCTCAATAGTGCTCAGCATTTCTCTTACCGTATAGTAATTTCCAAACCTACCGTTACGGCTATTGCGAAAACTTACTTAGCGGATAAAAAACAAAAAGATCAATTTGTTACGTTGGAGCAGAAACAAGCCAAAGTTCGCGATATTCAAAAGCTATATGGAGCAGCATTTATTTATGGGGCGATGAAACCATAGGCGCTGCTAACGTTAACTGGCAATTATTACGGCAGATAATATCAACTAATATTTCAAATTCTTCTTCTAACGCCGTTAAATACCTCGCTGAGGTAGGGAAAATAAAATGTCATAACGATGTGATAAAACGCTTAGGAGCGCAGTCGTGGGTGGGTCGTTGGGATAAGTATGAATTTGAACAACTCATGAGTTGTTTAATTGAAGATCCTTCTCTTTATAAGCAATCGCAATTTGTGGGAGTGCAATTGAATCCAAAAACCGTTTCGCTACTGAAAAAAGGTATCACGTCGCTTTCTCCGATAGAAAAAATCGACCTTAATAAAAATTTGATTCAATCTGTTTTTGCAAAGGCGATTAAACCAGTTTCAGAATGGGGCAATGGAGTTTCGTTATGGATGTTGCAACAATTAAAATCGATAGGCCTTCGTCGTGCATGGCTCGGGCTAGATGATCGCTCATTAGGGATATTACATCAAAATGTTATCCAACAAGCCGTAAAAGATGGTTATCTTATTGCACCTTATGATTCTACAATTCGATTCAGCTTGCGACAGAACTTAAAATGCCAACAGCATTATTCCAACATAATCCGGTTCTTTATCAGAATGATACGATCATTAATCAAAACGGTAAGCCTCTTTACGGTTTCTTGAACATAGGGCGGACTTTAAATTCCAGTTTTGCGATGCCAGAAGTGAAATATCGGCTTCAAGAGACGTTGAGTAATTATCAAGTCCCGTTTAATTCATGGTTTTTTGATACCGATGGGGCGGGCGAATTATATAATGATTTTTCTAAGGCTCATCGCATGACGCAGGCGCAAGATGCCATCAATCGTCTCCAGCGCATGCGCTATGCCGCGGAACATCGCCATTTAGTCATTGGTACAGAGGATGGGGATGACTATAGTGCTGGCGTCGTCGCTTTCGGCCATGGCGATGTTACCGCCGGAATTTGGGATGCTGACATGCGTCGTCATAAAAACTCCCCCTATTATATGGGAAAATATTTTGCTCCCTTTGGAATTCCTCCCCGTTATGCTAAATTAACTCCATTAAAACCGACGATTGCCACAATTTATTTTTCTCCTAAATACAGCATCCCTTTATATCAATTGGTTTATCACAATAGTGTCATTGTTAGCGATCACTGGGAATACGCCACATTTAAGTTCCCACAGGAAATTACGAATAATGTGCTGAGAACTTTTTTATACGATTACCCGCCGCTACTTCATTTAGATCGCGACTATTGGAAAAAGCATAAAGACTTTTTTAAATCCTATTTGCCGATCTGGCAGTCCTTTTCTCTAAAAGTTGCGGGCGCTGAAATGAGTGATTTTCATCTTTTGGATCGTGAAGGGCTTATACAAGCCACACGATTTAGCAACGGCATTCGCGTGATTGCTAATTTTTCCGATCGGCCTTATAAATATCAGCAATGGCATTTGTCAGGAAAATCCGTGATTGCCATAAATCATAATAAACAAATAGTGCAATTCTCACCGGGGAAATTTTAGTTTACCTAAATTGAGTGCGAAAAGGCTTTTGCCCTTTCGCACTTGTTGAGATTTAATTTACTAGGGTTGATATCCGTTTGTTGGTTCTTCCGTTGGTCCTGGTTGTTCGGCGGGGGATTCACCGCTATTCGATGGAAACATTCCTTGTTGGTTAAGAAGTGCACTCAAGGAAGTCGTTTCTTGTGTCTTATTTTCAGTTATATAATTTAATACGGCATCCCAAGTCGTAGAATAAATTTCAGAAAAAGGTAATCCAGCAGTAGAAGGTTCACGAATTGGTTTCTTTGCATAATCGTAAATAGCAATATAGTATTCACTAGCCCATTGAGCTTTCACGGCAACTTCGTACCATAAAGTGTACATTATACAATTTACTGCCAAGTCGGGTTTCTGCTCTTCGGGGTATTCTGACGCCTCATCCGCGGAGCTTCCGGGGCGGTCACTTCTAAAAGCTTGACAAAATTCTTCTCGCTTATCCCATGAAACATCTTTATCGTTTAAAAATTGATTCGCATGTTCGTTAACGCTTAAAAACTGGCTTCTAAAACTTTCCTCTGTTTCAGCGGGGTTAAATTTCATGATGAGTCGATCAAAAATTAAATAGGATTGTACTTTTATTTTTTCAAAATCAGTAGGTGGTGGAGGTAAATCCACGTCGCTTGATTCTTCATCAGAATCTGTGAAATCTTCATCAAATCCTTTTTCTTCCTCCTCTTCATCAGAATTTATAGATTGATTAATAGAACTGGGAATTATTTTTAATTCTTCTTTTGTAGAATCACTAAAAAAATGATTAAAAGGAGATATTGGTTGAAAAGCAAGTTGTATAGTTTTTTCCTGTTGAGAAGATTCAAGTGTTTTTATGTAATTAAATAGAGCGCTTTCTAATTCTGAGGAATGAAAAGCTTTAGTTATGGTTTCGCCTAATAGGCCTTGTGTCATTAAATAATGCAAAACTGGGGCGAAAGTAGAAACACTGATTTTTAGGAATTTTAAAGTTGAATTATTTAGCGCTGAAGTTTCCCTCGATGAAGAATTCGGCGTTTCAAGACCACATGCTCTTAAAGCAGGATTTAGTTGAGTTAAATCCATCAATTTAGATTTGCTAATAAAAATTTGGAGCAGGTCTGAAAAATCTAATTTTTCAATCCGGTCGGCATAGTTTTTAGGAAAATTATTATCCGTTGATCCTTTTAAATGAAGGCAGAGAGATTCAAGGAATAATTTTTTTTTCATTTCCAACTCTTCGCGATCCTTAGATTTAATAAGAAATCGCCAAACGGATTCATTATTTTGAGTAATATAAATAAGAAAAGTTAATTTAATAAAATGATCAATGAACTGATTTACTGAATGGTTAAAATTTAATAAGAAATTCTTGATTTCATCAAGGAGCGTACCTTTATTATCAATGTATTTTTTAACTAAAGTTTTCGTTATTGATTCCGATATTAAGTTTTGAGTAGCAAGGTTAAATATAAGAATTGCTCTTAACTTAAATTTGCCAATCATAATATCTTTCAACTTAGAATTCATTAAAAAATCAATTCCCTCCGGTGAAAATGAAAAACGGTTATCTATTAACCTCATTAAAATTAAACTAATATAGTCCAATTGTTCCTTAGGATTTAGAATAGCAATCAGAGTTAGAAAGAGATTTTGAATTTCGGATTTCGTGTTCGGCAGTTGTAAAAATACGTCAAGTATAGAATTAATTAAATCGACATCTGTTAGTTGTCGTTTTTCCTTTATGTATCTAGTGATCAAAGGAATTTGTTTAATTAAATGATCTACTACCAGTTGATTTTGAGGAAAGTGATCAATCTGCTTCACTAACTCCAAATAATTTTGTAGTTCTTCTCCCTCAAAGCGTGCTACCAATAAATGGGCAATTTGTTGGTCAATTGTAATTTGCTCATGATGCTGCCCAAGGAGTTTCTTTATTTGAGAGGTTAAACCGACTTTGTCAAGCTGCTCGAAAATAGATCCCTTAGCCGCCTCGCTGGGAATAGAAATTAAATCATATATTTCTTTTCCTGTTAAAAGGTTATCCTTGAAGAAATTCTGAAGGAGTTCAATAAAACGAACAATATCTTTTTTTCGACTCTTATCTTTATCCGAAATCTCTATAATTATTTGAAATAGATCTCTTATGTCTTCAAGACAGTTATCCAGAGCTTGCTGTTGGGTTTTACAGTGAAGAGCAAGCTGTTGAAGCATTTCGTAAATGCGATCTGCTTGGGCATTTGGCATAGGATAAATTACAACAAGTTCGGCTAACACATCCTGTGGAGGGAAATTTAATATCTTGCTATCGAATTCACTTTGATTTTCACAGTAGTTTTTTAACTTTTTTCTTAAATCTTTAGAACTAGAGGGCATTTTTTTCTCCTGAAAAATGATTTATTTAATTTTAATGCTAGAAATGGAGTAATCAGTGTGGTGATTTACTGATCGATGACAATTTTTAACAACTTTAAATAAGCAAAAATTTAAACGATCGGCGCTGCTATTATTGGCCAAAGAATTCTTTTTTGCTGTGCTTATCAAATGTTTAATATTCCTTATTAAATTTGAGAATATTTCGGTTAATTTAGAAATATATTTTTTGTCTAGATTATCTCTGCCCACCGTATCATTGTTAGTCTCACTATCGTCGTCATTCAAATTAAAGGATGGGAACTGCTGCGACCATTTTTCCTCAAAAGCGGCGAGTGCTTCTTCCTTATCGAGGGAGCTGTTTTTTTTATCTATAAAAGTTTTTATCATTTTTGAGAAATCGGAAAAAAACTCAACGAGTCTTAATTCGGTTATTTTTTCATAAAAATTATCTCTCTCAATTAATTTATCTGTAAATTTTTTTGTTATTTTAATTATGGTCTCTAAGTCAATTCGAAGGTCTAAAGAAAGTCCTGACGCTTCAAGATCGCGTATATGCTGTTCTAGTAGGTTTAATATATTTTCTTTAATATAATTCTGTTGGAATTTAGAGATTTCTTGATCGAAATTAAATACGCAAGGTGGCACGTTATGATAATGAGTATATATATGGGTATTCTGGTAAATAAATTGATATAAATTTCTTGCTCTTTTTTTTAACTCATCCAATGCTTTTAACGTTTTCGAAGGAGGTATATCAATTTCTTTAGCTAATAATTCCATGAAATCACTCTTATCGCTAGCGTTTGAATTTGCCTTTTTGTTTTCTTCTGCTACCGCCTTATAGGAATCTGCCGATTCTATCAAGCGGTCTAAAAGTTTCTTTAGTCCCTGTGACGGATCATTTTCATTCCAAAGACTGAAATATTCTTTTTTTTCAGCTAATAAATCCTCCGCTATATGTAGTAAATCGAATTTTTCTAATGTTTTGAACGACGCACGGCTAATTTTTCCTCCAACTATATTTTTTTTCTCTTCGAGGTATTTATCAGCGTTATATAGAAGAATTTTTAAGCCTATAAGTCGTATAGTTTCTTTAATTCTATCTTTGGGTGATTTTTGAAGGCTTTCTAATTTTTCTTGCTCTTCAATAAGATGTTTCAATACACCAATCTCAAATGAATGCAGTAAGGTAAGCTGGCTTATTAATTTTTCAGAATCAGAAGGGTTTGGATTTTCTTTTAATTTTTTAAATAAATCTTCAATAATTTGTTTCTTTTTATTTATATTATCTAGAATTACCAAACTTTCTAACTGTTTTAGCAAATTGGATTCAGACCAGGAATTTTCACTAATTAAATCTGGATCTAATTTTATTAATTCATGCCCCAGCTTTGCTAAATGGATCATGGGATTGTCTGTCACGGTTGAGATGGTTGTTCTCATAAAAATTCCCCTTTTAAAATATTATTAAAATTAATTAAAGAAAAATTAATTTTTTCATTTTGCACTTAATAAAATCATAAGGTCAATAAATTAATTTTTAAAAAATAAAATAATATTTCCTTAAGGGTTTTGAATTTATAAATAAATGGCTTTTTAATTCGTTTCACCCTAAATTTATAGGGAGAAAATATTTTTAATTTGATTTCTTTAAAAATGAATAAATTTTTTTTATTTTCTGCATCGTGAATTAATATTTTTTAAAAAATAGGTTGATAAATTTTTTGAATTAGTGTTTTTCTATTGGGGCATTAAAAATTTCTTGAGCACATTCCTTTAATGAGCATTTGGGGTGCGACGACTTCGTGCCAATCAACTCGCGGAACAACAGATCAATTGGGGTTGCCTAAAAAGGCATCCGATTTTTCGTTGAGTTTCTGTTCCCACCGGCCCTTCCTTTTGTTAAAATAATATCCCGTTTTTAATGTAAAAAACGGGCGGTCTTATGACACGATATATTTTCATCACCGGCGGGGTGGTTTCTTCCTTGGGGAAGGGCATCACATCCGCCTCACTAGGGGCTATTCTTGAAGCGCAAGGGCTCACGGTCACGCTCCTTAAACTTGATCCATACATCAACGTTGATCCCGGCACCATGAGCCCCTTTCAGCACGGTGAGGTGTTTGTCACCGAGGATGGGGCGGAAACCGATCTGGATTTGGGTCATTATGAGCGTTTTGTAAATGCGACCATGACCCGGAAAAACAATTTCACCACAGGTCGTGTTTATGCTGATGTAATCCGTAAGGAAAGGCGCGGTGATTATTTGGGAGGGACTATCCAGGTCATCCCTCATATTACCGATGAGATCAAGGCGAAGATCCGGGAAGGAGCGGACGGCGCTGACGTAGCGCTCGTTGAGGTAGGTGGCACGGTCGGAGACATCGAATCTTTACCTTTTCTAGAAGCAATTCGCCAGATGCGAATTGAGCTTGGCGATCAGCAGACCTTGTTTATTCACCTAACCCTCGTTCCTTATGTGGCTGTCGCGGGCGAAATTAAAACAAAACCCACGCAGCATTCCGTAAAAGAATTGCGTTCCATTGGTATTCAGCCGGATATTTTGGTTTGTCGTTCCGAACAACCGTTGCCCGACGCTGAACGGGCGAAAATTGCTTTATTTACCAACGTTCCTGAGCCGAGTGTGATTTCCTTATCGGATGTGAAATCCATTTACGAAATCCCGTTAATTTTGCGTGACCAAGGTTTGGGGAATCGCGTCTGCGAAAAATTAAATATTAAAGCAACAGCGGCTGATCTGGATGATTGGAAAAAGGTGGTCCAAGCCCAGAAAAATCCTCGCCATACGGTGACCGTTGCAGTGGTCGGGAAATACGTGGATCTTGAAGACTCTTATAAATCATTAAGCGAAGCCTTAATTCACGCCGGGATACACACACAGACGCGGGTGGTGATTGAATACATTGATTCAGAAGCGATTGAATTACATGGTACGGAACTATTAAAGAAAGTCGATGCGATTTTAGTGCCGGGAGGATTTGGTTCTCGAGGCATCGAAGGAAAAATTTTAGCAGCACAATATGCCCGCGAAAATGGCATCCCTTATTTCGGTATTTGTTTGGGAATGCAGATTGCCATAATTGAATTTGCTCGGGATAAAGCCCAAATGGAGAATGCCAACAGCACGGAGTTCGACCCGAAAACCCCCTTCCCAGTGGTTGCGCTAGTCAGCGAATGGATGGCAAAAGAAGGGATCATTGAAAAACGAAAATGGGGAGACGACTTAGGGGGGACAATGCGGCTAGGGGGGCAGCCTTGTCGGCTAAAGATTGACTCGCTGGCAAGGCGACTTTATGGCGAAGATAGAGTGATTGAACGCCATCGCCACCGTTACGAGGTTAACAACGACTTGATTGGAGAGCTGGAAAAAAAGGGGCTTGTGATTTCAGGTCGCTCCATTGATGACCGTTTGGTGGAAATGATCGAACTTGCCGATCACCCCTGGTTTGTCGGTTGTCAATTTCATCCCGAATTTACATCCACGCCGCGAAAAGGCCATCCTCTTTTTATCGGCTTCATTAAAGCCGGATTGGCAGCAAAAGAGGCCAAAAAAGCTGTTTTGGCAGCCCCTTCGCAGGAAAAAACGGACTAAAAGTTCTATAATTAACGTAGATATAGTTTAAAAGTTATGAATGGAGGGGCTAATGAGGGTTATGAGAATATTTTCCGCAATGTTATTAGCGGTTTTTGCCGTTTTCCAATCTTCTTTTGCCAGCCTCGAATCTTCAACAGTTAAAGCTTACCAAACCATGAGCGGGGGAGGATCAGCTAAGATCTACAAAGTTGCTACCCTGGACAGCCTGATTTACATTGCTGGACAACCCCAGCCAGCGGGCCTTCGACAATTAAAGAAATTAAAAATTAAGGCCCCAGTTGATTTAGTAGAACAAAATGAAATCTCGCACTCCAAAGCGATAGGAAGGTATTAAGCTTCTAATTAAATGAGGGCAAATAGTTATGCTCTTCTGCGTCGGCCACCCCAGACCTCGGCTCACAATCAGTAAACAACCCAACTTTTAATTGAGCAGAAACCGCTCGAGGGGGAACAGTTAATTCTTTTATAAATTCCTGAGAAGAAGCAATTAGTTCTTCAAGGTGTTTTTTAGAGATAAGCTCTTCTATAGAATATAATAATGCTTTATTTTCGTCATACTGCTTTAAACGCGATGCTATTTCATTTCTTAAACTCTCTAGTGGATCGACATTATCAGAGCGGGAGAGGCAACGACGAATAAACAAAGGTAAAACGCACAAAAAGATAATTAAAAATACATTTAAAAGAGCTGCTCTTGTCGGGCCAACACTCTGTATGAGTCCTTCAGTTAATGAATGACCGGCAATAAAATAAATTGCGGGGACAGCTATGCCCCAGATCACGCTAATCATTGAAAAATCGTTCCAAGAATCTATCAAACTTATCAAGCCTCGATTGTAAAGCTCCATCTGTAGGCGCAAAATTTCATCCATAAATTCCTTTTCATTAAACTCGCTTTTGAGCTCATTTCTTTTTTTAACTAGTTCTTCTAGTGACAAATAACTAAATCGTTTTTTATGAGTCTTAACTAATTTTTTCCTACGCTTCCTTTGGTTTCGCGAAGGACTTAGGAATTCATAAATTGGAGGTTTAGCCTTTTTGAAAGTTTGTTGTAAGCTATCAATGAATTTTCGTAGAATATTAATTATTTCTGAATTTGGTTTATTGCCTCGTTGTTCTTCAGCAGCATTATGCTTTAACAACATTAAATGGATGAGCGGTTTGTTGAGTAAATAGTATTCCAGCGGCTGCTGTGTCGTTGGGTCTTGAATGATTATTTCTCCCTTTCCATAACTTTGAAGACAGGCGTAATCGTAGGAATAATCCCTACTCCCTAACACGGGAGTAGTATATTCCTCGTAACAAATAGGGCAATCAAAAGCAAGCTCAGAAAGAGCTTCTTTTACAGAAAGTTAGTTTCGTAATTTTTCTAAGATATCAGCTAAATCTTTAGAATAAAGAAGTTTTTCTTGAGCTTCTCTTCCTTGAGTATATATTTCTTTAACTTCTTTGGCTGAATAAAACGACTCCGCTGTCTTGCTGCGAAAAAGTAACTCTGTTTTTTCTAAACTTTCATCGGGAGCATTGAAAATGTCAGAAGCTAAATAAATCATCCCTTTTTTATCTACTAATAAATCTTTCCGAGAGAGATTCTCTGGCAGCCGATTTAGAGTAACTTCTAACGCTTCATGGGTAGTGAAATATAAGGGCTTGATAGTCATGTTAGTTACTTTTTTACCTCCTAAAGTTATAAGAGAGAAATCAAATAGGACGATTTTAATAAAAATAAATTTATAAAGCATCCCCTAAGCTTTAATTTTAGGAGCGCACTATGTACTTTAAGAATACCTTATGACAAGAAATTACTACAAGAATTTTATTTCAAGGAATAAAAAATAAAAACAAGCCTTGCAAATTAATTAAGATAAGTGTTTAAATTATTTGGTCTAAATCCGCCGGCTTTGAAGAAAAAGAAATAGTTACAAAGATTTTTTGAGAACATACATTCGTATGGCCGTACGGTAGCGCCCTTTGCTGTAGTATTCATCAACGAGTTTTCCTTCTTCAGCAAATCCACTTTTGCGGTAAATATGAAGGGCGGCTGGATTGTCCTCGTCTACTAAAAGATAGATTTTATGAAGGTTCAGGATGCTGAAAGCGTATTCCACAGTAAGATCAGTCGCTTCTGTGGCGTAGCCTTTACCTTCTTCGCCCGGGGAAATGATAATAGCGAATTCACAGCGGCGATGGATAAAATCAATTTCCGTCAGTTCCACCAGACCAACTTTGTTATCCTTAAGGTCTTTAATAATAAATCGTCTTTCCGACTGGTCATGGATATGTTTTATATGAAGGTCTTCGAGCTCCCTATAAGACTCATAAGGTTCTTCAAACCAGTAAGACATTATAGAAAGATTATTATTTAATTCATGGACGAATTTTAAATCTTCTCTTTCCAATGCGGATAATCGAATTTTTTTGCCTAACAGCATAAGGCCTCCCGCTGTGTATTTTACCTTTTTCTGCCTTTGAGTGATATTCTCGGCTTGATTTTTAGCAGTTATGTACTAGAGTTATTATAACCTATTTTTCTCATTTCCTAACCTTACCAAGGAGGGCAGTTTATGGACGCCATTGATTTTCTCACCAAAGAACATGAAAAAGTTAGAAATGCGTTTGCGGAAATCAAAGATGAAAGTCATCGGGAGGAAACTCAACGAAAATTATTCGATACACTTTGTGCAATGCTTATTCGACATGAAACCATGGAGCAAAAATTATGGTATCCGCGCCTTAAAAAGTTTAATAATTTAGATAAAATCATAAAACACCTCATTTCTGAGGAAAAAGATGCTGAGAAAATGATCAAAGAGTTAAAAAAAGTGAACGAACATCAGGCGTGGGAAAAGAAGCTTGTTAAATTGAATAATGACGTTGAACGCCATGCTTCAGAAGAAGAGGAGCGGCTTTTCCCAAAGGTCGCGGAAATGTTGAGTGAAAAAGAATTAAAAGAGATTGGAAGAGAAATGCAGGAACTCGCGAAGTCGGTCAGTCATTGAACGACAAACTCAAAATTAGCGTTATGGGGTGACTTGATAACCGCTGTATCTCTATAATAATATGCATCTATGCCCCAAAATTTACTCATCATTGACCTTAACGATCTTTTGACGCTTAAAGGAGACCAGGGGCTCTTTATATTGAGTTCGGATCTTAACAAAAAATTGGGGGGAGTTGACAAAGATAAAATTAAAATCGGAATCGCAGCCGAGCAAAATCTCGATCCTCGCTTTAATTTGATTTGGCGTGGTTCTTGCCATTATTCTACACCGTTGAATGATGAGGAGGTGTTAGCCTATGCTTCTTTAAATGGAGGTGTAATTCTTTACAGAGATAGGGGCTATAAATACGACCTTGAATGCTCCCAACTCGATACGAAGAAGTATAACCAAGTTTTATTCTTATCCAGCGATCGTCAATTGTGCGCTGATTTTAGGGAGCGAGGGTGTGATACTGCGGCGCTCTATTCAGAAGGCGATCTCCAGGTGCACAGCCTTCTTAGTTGTGCTAATCATCATTTCTTAAAAAAACAGTTTTATTTTGATATTGATAATTCACTGCTGAATCGAGCGATGAGTTTAGAAAAACAAAAAACAATTTTACATGAAACAGTAGTTCGCGAATTGATCGTTCTTAAAGAGGTATATCCCGATGCTGAATTTATTATCCTAACTTCTCGGGTAAGGAAAGACGAAGGTAATGAGAATAGCCCTACCTCCCTTGCCTCCATTAATAGAGTTTTGCTTGAACGCATCGGCTTTCGTTTTTCTCGAGTTATATATACAAGTCAATATAAAGAGGTTGACGGTATTGTTAAGCGGGTTGCGATGCCAAAAATCGAATTCATCTTAAAAGAAATTCGTGAAAACTCAGGAAATATGAAAATTATTTACTTTGAGGATAGCCGACATGAAATTAGACACGCAATTTTGAAGGTATTTACAGCTGAATTAGAGAAAGTGGATTTTAAAATCATTCAGGTTAGACAAAGAGGCGATTTAACTAAAAAAGCGAACGATAGACTTTGCAGATTCTTGGAATTTGAGAAAAAAGAGAAACAGGCGCTCCGCGCACTCTCCTTTCTGTTTAAAAATCCCCTTCCAGTCGACCCAACTATGGAAGAAAAGAAAAGCCGTTTTTCTCGAGGGTTGTAACGGGGTAAGTTGGACGCGGTCCAGTAGCTAAGTAGCCCGTATGCAGCGAAGCGGAATACGGGGACGATAGATGACATCATTGTTTTCCCGTATTTCGCTTCGCTGCATACGGGCTACTTTACTTAAGGGAGCGAGGTAAAGAGGGGATATCAGGTAGTTGAAAAAATGTCCGTCGTTCCCATAACTTCGGCCGTGAAGGTTTTGTATTCTTCAATAATACAGCAGATGGCCTCGCGGGAGGACGACGGGTTTTAAGTTTTTCACGCCTCACCACTGGTGGCTGTTTACAATTACCAGTAACTTCAATAAAGTGTGCTCATGCAAATTGCGGATTTCGAAATAGGGTTAAACAACCCCTTGTTTTTAATCGCTGGACCTTGCGTGATCGAAAGTGAAGCGCTAGTAATGGATGTGGCGGGTGAACTAAAGTCCATCACTCAGCAGCTTGATATGCCTTTTATTTTTAAGGCTTCTTTTGACAAAGCGAATCGTTCTTCTCATTTAAGTTACCGCGGTCCGGGAATCGAGAAAGGGTTGACTATTCTCGAAAAAGTTAAAAAAACACTCGAAGTGCCGATAATAACCGACGTTCATGAAGATACCCCTTTGCAAGAAGTGGCAGCGGTTGTTGATGTATTACAAACCCCCGCTTTTTTATGCCGTCAAAGTAATTTTATCCGTAGCGTGGCCGCTTGCGGAAAACCTGTCAATATTAAAAAAGGACAATTTTTGGCGCCATGGGAAATGAAACAAGTGGTCGCCAAAGCATGGGCCACGGGAAATAAAAAAATAATGGTTTGTGAGCGTGGCTATTCTTTTGGATATAACAATTTAATTTCTGACATGCGCGCATTGGCCATTTTACGCGAAACCGCTTGTCCCGTAATATTCGACGCCACTCATTCCGTTCAATTGCCGGGCGGGCACGGCACAAATTCGGGGGGGCAGCGGGAATTTGTGCCCGTGTTAGCACGCGCTGCCACAGCCGCCGGCATTGCGGGTATTTTTATGGAAACCCATCCAGACCCTGATCGGGCTTTAAGCGATGGTCCAAACTCCTGGCCTCTAGCCAAAATGCAGCCCCTCCTAGAAACTTTGAAAGAACTTGATAAGGTAGTTAAAAACGCAGGGTTTTTAGAGCAAAGCTCTGAATGAAGTCTTTCGTATTTCCGTGGAAAAAACACAGTTCACAAAAGTCTCACCCCATTCGCGGGCAAGCGGCTCCCTTTAAATCACCTCATTCTTAACAACACCCGCAAAATTAGCCATTCCACTCGATCAAAAGAGAGATTTGGTGCTATAGTAATCGCCATGACAGCGACCATCACTGATATTAATGCTCATGAAATTTTAGATTCGCGCGCTAATCCTACTTTGGAAGTGCGCGTCACCTTGTCTTCACAAGCCTACGGTTGTGCGGCCGTCCCGTCAGGGGCATCCACCGGCGAGCGGGAGGCGGTTGAATTACGCGATAATGATCTTGAACGTTACGGCGGCAAAGGTGTTTTACAAGCCGTCGAAAACGTCAATGGCCCCATCCGCGACGCCTTGCTCGGACAAGATCCGCGCTCGCAAGAAGAAATTGATCGCATTATGATTGAATTGGATGGCACAGAAAATAAAGCGAATTTAGGCGCTAACGCGATCTTAGGTGTTTCATTAGCCGTGGCTTATGCGGCTGCCAATAATGCGGATTTACCCTTGTATCGTTATTTAGGAGGCGACGGCGGTCCTTTTAGTATGCCTGTGCCCATGATGAATATTATCAACGGCGGCGCGCACGCTACTAATAATTTGGATTTTCAAGAATTTATGATTGTCCCGGTCGGTGCGCCGACCTTTGCTGAAGCATTGCGTTACGGAGCCGAAGTTTTCCACGCTTTAAAAAAACGTTTGGTTTCTCGAGGGTTAATGTCAGCGGTCGGTGATGAAGGGGGTTTTGCTCCCGATTTGCCGAATAACGAAGCAGCGTTTGAGTTAATTTTAGAAGCCATTGAAGATGCAAACTATGTTCCCGGAAAAGATATTTACCTTGCCTTAGATGCAGCCAGTTCTGAACTTTACCAAAATGGCCGTTATGATTTTGAAAACAATCAATTGACGAGTGAAGAAATGATCGATCGATTGACTGAATGGACGAAGAAATACCCGGTTATTTCCATTGAAGACGGCTTATCAGAAAATGATTGGGCGGGCTGGAAATTATTGACAGAACGTTTAGAAAATAAAGTGCAGTTGGTAGGCGACGATATTTTCGTCACGAATCCAGACATTTTAGAAAAAGGCATTAAAAAAAATATCGCCAACGCCATTTTGGTTAAACTTAATCAAATTGGAACGCTCACTGAAACGTTAGCTACAGTGGGATTAGCGAAAAGTAATAAATACGGTGTTATTATTTCGCACCGTTCTGGAGAAACGGAAGATACGACCATTGCTGATTTGGCTGTGGCGACCGATGCGAGACAAATAAAAACGGGGTCTTTGTGCCGCTCCGATCGTGTGGCAAAATATAATCGATTATTGCAAATCGAACGGGAGCTTAATGATCAAGCCCCGTATGCTGGCAAGGAAGCATTTCTTTTTAACAGGAAGTAAAACGATATGCGGCCAATTATTGCGATTCTCATCGCGTTATTCATTTTATTACAATATCAGTTGTGGTTCGCCGCCGGTGGAATTGTATCGGTCCATCATTTGAATGAAAATATCAACCACCAAATAATGGAAAATCAAAAATTAAAAGACCGCAATACGGCATTATTGGCAGACATCGACGATCTAAAGCATGGTGCCGAGGCTATTGAAGAACATGCTCGAAATGATTTAGGAATGATAAAAAAGAACGAAGTATTTTATCAAATCGTCAAATAAAAAACGCGGGGTGCTCCTTGGAGGACGACTGACGAGCGTCCCTATTAGTGTTGTGTTAAGCTTTCTCCATGAAAAAAACGGCTACTCCAAAATTACGATTATTGCTTTCTAATGATGACGGCGTGTATGCCAAAGGATTAGCTATTTTGGCGAAAACACTGGCGGATTTAGGGGAAGTTGATGTAGTAGCGCCCGATCGCAATCGCAGTGGCGCTAGTAATTCATTAACCTTGAACGCGCCGTTACATATTAAAAATTTAGAAAACGGCATGATCAGTGTGGAAGGTACCCCGACGGACTGTGTTCATTTAGCGATCACCGGTGTATTGCCGGAAATGCCTGACATGGTCGTTGCAGGAATTAATGCGGGTCCTAACTTAGGTGATGATGTTTGGTATTCCGGCACGGTCGCCGCTGCGATGGAGGGGCGGTTTTTGGGATTGCCAGCGCTAGCGGTTTCATTGGGCGGCGAATTGTTCCGTTACTACGAAACAGCCGCCAAGGTCGTTTATCAATTAATCCAGCGGATTGAAAAAGACCCTTTGCCACCGAGCACGATATTAAATATTAATGTGCCGGATCTTCCTTATGAGGAATTAAAAGGCTTTGAGGTCACGCGGCTCGGCACCCGTCACCGGGCCGAGCCCACGATTCGGCAGATTGACCCTCGAGGCCACCCGATTTATTGGGTGGGTGCGGCGGGTCCCGAGCAAGATTCTGGTCCAGGCACCGATTTTTTCGCCATGAATCACCATTGTGTATCCATCACGCCGCTTCGCGTGGACCTCACCCATTACGAGGCTTTTGACCAACTGGCGAGTTGGGTAAAACGGCTGGAAATGTGAGATGAAACGCTGTTTGGTTGTAATCATTATCGCTTTTCTGTTGTGCGGTTGTGTAGAAAGCAAAAACTTTGCGCCTGTTGTCAACGGCTGGCTTCAACCGAAGGCACGGTTAGGTTCTTATCGGGTCAAGCAGGGGGATACCATTTACTCGATTGCCTGGGCGTTCGGTCTGGATTATCGAGCCTTAGCGGCCGCCAATCGTTTAAGCCCTCCCTATCGAATTGAAGCGGGTCAAACTTTACAAATGACGATAATCCCTCGAGGCGCGCACGTTTCTGGGCGTTTTGCCGCGGCTCCTAGATGGCAATCTCCCCCGCCGCTGCAGCCCGTCGCCCATTGGCGATGGCCTGCCAAAGGGCGCCTCATTGGGTATTATTCTGTCGGCATGGCGGGGAATCAAGGGATCAATATTGCAGGCCATTATGGTGAGGCGGTCCGCGCCGCTTCCGATGGAGTTGTTGTATATAGTGGTGCTGGTATACGAGGTTATGGTAATCTTATAATTGTAAAGCATACGAATACTTATTTAAGTGCTTATGCGTTCAACAAACGGGTCCTCGTCAAGGAAGGTAGTAGGGTTCGTGCTGGACAGAAGATTGCCGAGATGGGGCGTACTAACTCAGGACGAGTAATGCTTCATTTTGAAATCCGCCGAAATGGCCAGCCAGTGAATCCGCTTCGGTACTTGTCGTGAAATCATATCCGAATTTCATTGAACGTGTCGGTGAGAGACACGGTCGAGGATTACTAGTCGGGTTAAGGACGACAGGACTATGAAAACAAAAACCACTAAAAAAACGATTAAAAAAGCCGCTAAAAAAATAAAAAAACCCTCGAAGCGCAAGATTAAAAAGACGGCTAAAAAATCTCGCCCCAAAAAACCAATTAAGGCAAGCGACCACGGCCTGATCTTTGCGAAAACCAAAAAGGAAACCACGGAAAAAGAAGACGCAGAACTGGCCAACGCTAAAGCGAAGACGAAAAAAAGACGCGAAACACGTAGCTCAGATCCCACCCAAATCTATTTACGGGAGCTGGGGTTTCAGCCACTACTTAATGCTAAGGAGGAATTGAAAATAGCGCGGCGTGTGCATAAAGGTGATCCTAAGGCGCGCAAACAAATGATTGAAGCGAATTTACGTTTAGTTGTAAAAATCGCGCGCCATTATGTTAATCGTGGGCTACCTTTTCTCGATTTAATTGAAGAGGGAAATTTAGGACTCTTGACCGCCGTTGAAAAATTTGATCCTGAACGAGGATTTCGTTTTTCAACCTATGCGACGTGGTGGATACGTCAAACTATTGAACGTGCGATCATGAATCAAAGCCGAACGGTACGATTGCCGATCCATGTGATTAAAGAACTAAACGTTTATTTACGCACCGCAAAAAAACTCACGCAAGAAGTTGATCACGAAGCCACCCCAGAAGACGTCGCACATTTAATTGATAAGCCCGTTCAGGAAATCCGCCGTATTATGGACTTAGCACCTAGTGCAACGTCGATTGATGTGCCGATTTCGGAAGATGGCCAAAAATCGCTAGTGGATACTTTAGCGGATGATAATAACATCGATCCGGCCAGGTTAATTCAAAATGTCGATTTGCAAGACCATATCGAACGTTGGTTAGCTCAACTGGATGAACGTCATCGTGAGGTCGTTATTCTGCGTTTTGGCTTGCACGAAAATGAAAAAGGCACGCTCGAAGCAGTGGGTAAAGCGGTGGGATTGACACGCGAACGCGTTCGTCAAATCCAAATAGACGCTCTGCAGCAATTACGCCACATTTTGGAAATGGAAGGCGTCACTGGAGAAGAAGTGGAAGATTGAAAATAACAAAAAACTATTCCCTCTTCCGCTCGCGGGCCCAGTAGCTGTAGCCCGTATGAGCGAAGCGAAATACGGGAAAACAAAATGTCGTTTATTGTCCCCGTATTTCGCTTCGCTCATACGGGCTACTTTTTGAAAGCCTACACTTTTAATAGCTCCTTTAATCCGCCGTTAACTTGATTTAATCGAATATGTTTTGTATTTTGCATAGAGATCCAGCTTATGAATAGCTATCGCTGAGTACATTATGAGAAGAGAAAAAATCTTAGAAAAACGCCAATTAGAGCAATTAGAAAGGATTTTCGAGAAAAAGGAAATTGTATCGACATCCGAAGATTTTCAAAATGATTATCGGCGACTGCTAGCGCAACAGCTTCGAGATGCAACGTCTTGTGAAGAAGTATTAATCCGCATCTGGAATGATAGAAATACAAAAGTAGATGTTTTTGAGCTAAATCGATGGATCGATATTTTTGGACAATGGAGGGCCTATCAATTGGCGCAAACGGTTTTTTGCCGAGCCGTAGACGCCAACATAGCCAATGCTATTACTTATGCCAATATGATGCGGGCGGCTATAAAAATGCGCTATTTCGACAAGGTTGAGAGCCTTTATAATCGCTATCTGGAGGCGGCGCCTTCGCTGCGCGCGACGAATCGCACTCTAAACATGATGTGCATGTTTATAATGCGATGCTGGATAGTTTAGGAGCTCAAAATAGAGGCCCTAAGGCATTGTTCTTTTTCGAAAGCATACCGCTGGAAGCCCGTAATATTTATTCTTACGTTGCTGTTTTGGGTGCTTTAAAGAAAAAATTGCTGTCTTATTTTTATTCCCAAAAAGTGGCTCCGATTTTTAATGAGGCGCTGAGTTTACTTAAAGATATTGACGCTGAAAAACCTGTAGATATCATATCGCGCCCATTGGGGGCCGCAAAAACTAGCTCGTTTAGCGAAGCAGAGACGATTCGGACTAAACTCTATAACAACAGGATTCGAGTAGAGGTTTTGGGATGGAACTTTGAAATCGCTAATAATCTTTTCGCAGAACTTCAGAGAGATAAAAAGGCTAATTATACTACCTATGTTAATAAGCTTCATTATATCAAAATGAAATTTTATAAAGAACGCGATGGACAAGCCGCTGCTTCAGAAATTGAAATGCTTCTTACGGAGATTCCCGCCGAACACAAAAAAGAGGCCGTTATTCAAGCCTTACTAATCGTACTAAATCGTATCGCGGAAAAAAGTGAGGATTCCGCAGTAAAAATAAAGTGCTTTGAACTTGCAAAAAAAGAGTTCTTCGGATGGCAGGGCCCCTTTAAGTGGAAGGGTTCCAACGAACTTCCCACAGCGTCTTTTAATGCTCTTTTTCAAACTTGTTATATAAAGCGGTTTTGGCAATGTTTGAAAACTATTCATATTGCAAAGGGAAGAGGGAGTGAAAACGAGTCAAGGTATAATAGAAATTTTAGCAATGATCTCAACGTTATTAGTATTGAAGAACTGGTTAACGTAGTTTGTGATTTTTGTGAAACCGATAAGGTAATTAATGTGCACGCGCAGCAAAACTAATTTCAAAGCTGAAAATTATGAAAGATTTTGCTTTTGCCGAAGTTTTTTTTAAGAGAGTGAAAGAGATTGATTTCCTTGATAAGAACACTTTTTTGTGGGGCAGCATTATCGATACGGCAATTTCTCTTAAGCGATCCGATGTTGTTTTAAATCTCTTGCAAGAAGTATGGGAGTTTGACGAAGGACGAAGAGAAAATATAAATAGATTCCTTCTTGGAAAATCGGAGCGTTACAATTTTTTGAAAATAAAAGGGCTTTTAAGGTGGCTAGCGCCGAAACCTTCTGTCATTTTCATTCCATTGCCGATTTCTTTTCCTGGCCCTCGGTTTTTTTCTTATCCTATCTATTTTAGGGGGATGGAGCAACAGTATTACCCCTCTGTTCCTAATTTATTCCAATGAGTTGTTTCACTCAGCGAAAAGCAAAAGGAGTTCTTTTTCATGAAAAATAAAATAGTGTTGCGCCAGTTGTTGGCTGCAAAAAGTATTATTCCAGTGGGTATTTATGCCGGTCCCAGACTAGACGATTCGACGTTGCGAAATGTAAAAACTTACCAAGCATTGATTGCCATGCTTAATAACGGCTTGCCTTTGGATGGTTCAGAATTAAATTGTTTGATCCCAAAATTGGGTGATCTAAGGGCATTTGATCTGTGTTGTGATCTCTATTACAGGGTGTCTCCCTCTCTAGACACTTTTGTTCGTATGATTCGCGCGGCGGCAAAAGCGGGAAGTTTTAATGCTGGAGAAATCATTTACAACCACGCACTGGGTTGGCTTAGTCAGTTTAACTACGATCCGCTTTATTATAGTGAACTTGTGAACGCCCGATTATTCTTTCTACAGAAAATCGGTACGGCAGAGGCTGTAAAAGAAGCTATTCACTTTTTCCTTTCCTCCCTTAAGAGGGGCTGGTGTGATATCAAGGCATATCCCGCCGTCGTGGGCGCGGTGAAACAATCGTTTGGAAGTGGATACATGGACCCGTTCTATCAAGAAATCCAAGGTATCTTTTTCAACGGAATAATTCTTTTAGATAAAATTGACAATGCAGAAATTTCCACAGGAGTAACACGTGAAGAGTCACAGTCAATTCGGATTGATCTTCTCAATAAAATGCTGGAAGCGGCATCTTGGAATAGAGATTTTGAAAGGGTAGATGAGTGTTTTGCTGAATTAGAAAAGATCAACGGGGATGACTACCGTACTTATAGAAACCTGATGTACACCCGTGCAATTCAATACCGTTACGAATTACCTGAAAAAGTCGATGACGAAATTAGTAAGGTTTTTGGGAAAGCCTATGAAAGGGGCTGGTTAGTTCCTTATACAATTAACTCTTTTTTTAAAGCTTTAAAATCTTATGTGGAACAAGGAAATATTAGCAAGGAAGGGAAAGAAACTTGCTTTTCCCATGCGAAAGCTGTTTTTGAGCAAGCGGAAAGAATTTCTAATTGCGATGAATGGACTGAGTATTGGTTTATTGAGTTAGCGGTAATTTGCGGGCATGAGGAGGTTAGGCTTCCACTGATTGAAAAAATGATTAATTCAAATAAAGATCACGTATTTAAGCGCTGGTTAGGGAATATTGAAGTCAATCCGCGGCATTGCATGAAGAGCGTGAGGTTTACCGATTTCGTGAATGATCAATTTTGGAAGGCGAAAAATAATAAAGCGAAACTCTTTAATCTCATTCATCATTACCTTGCTCACGGTAAAAAAGCCGTCAATATAAAGGTAATTTATTCTTTAATTGGACGTTTGGGTAATTTTAAATACTATTTAGCTGAGTTTCTGTTTCTAAAAGTAAAGAATGATCCCAAACATCGTTACAATCAGAGATTGTGGGAGGCGATCATTAAGGTTGCCGTGCAAAAGCGAGCGAATTTAAATTTGGATATTTTGATTACGAATTTAATAGAAACGGTTCAAACTTCACCCCGAAATTTTCAAGGGAAGGCGGTTCGATTAGGAGAAAACTTGTGTCGTGTGTTGAAAGCGCACTATGCTCATAATCCTGATGCGGAAGATCCACAGTTACTGTCCAAGCTCTACGATTGCATTGGGGAGCGGCGCGTTTCGATGGATGATTTAAATCGATCGTACAGCAACCTAGGTTTTTTTCATCAACGTCTCCCCGCATATCCCAGGGAAGAATATAAACACGAATTTAGTCTTTAAATTTTCGATTGCCGCTTTTGCAGCTCGGAAATAGACTGCGCTTTGGCAATCGCATCAGAAATATCCATGTGTAACTGACGACTAATTTGTGAAGTAGTAAAAATTCCCCGCAGAACTTGGCGAGAATCATTTTCGTTGTTGATGATTAAAGCATAGTGGGTGCGCAGACTTTTTAAAGTAATGATAATGTTTCCTACTTTCGCGTATTCCAGTGTATGCATGTCAAAAGCGCAGATCTGATCCAATGGCGTCATGACCATTTTAACTAACACTTGGGAACGTTTAATGCGTTTTTCCTGGCTAATTTTAATGGGTAGCTCGCCTAAAATTTCTTCTGAACCGACGACGCCAATAATATGTTTATTATCATCTTGTACCAGCAGCAGGTGCACCCCGTGGATTTTCATTTCATTGAGGGCATCGTCAATCGGTTTATCTGGATGCACCACATGGGGTGGCGTTTGAGAAAAGTCGGTCATCACCACAAAAGCAGGGTCGTTTAAATGAACCAATTCAGGTAATTGGCGTGAGCGCAAATAAACATTTCCAGAAGCTAGCGTAATCGTTTTGAGTGGTTCGTATCGAGCCATATAATTTAATGTTCCCCTATTTTAAAGACAAATTGACGCTTAAGGACGCCGCACGTTTACCATTCCCTTTGTGGATAATTATTTCAAAGATCATCGGGAGATACAAGAACGCATCGAAGCAGAGAACTTCAATAAAGTATTCCTGAAATTATTTTCTGTGCGGGAAGGCCCAACTCAAAATGAAAATTACTGTGGACGGTAGCCTAAGCTCCCATTTCCTCGTCATTATGCTAGAATCTTGGAGATTACAAATCGAGGATGAATGATGAAAAAGCCGAGAGCTTGTTGTATAAAGCGGTATTACGAAGTGACAGAAGCGGATCTTCCGCTTTCCTGTCCGATGCCGCAGGATCGACTGTGGGACGCTCATCCGCGTGTTTATCTTCCTATTGAGCGTGAAAGGCAGGTGACTTGCCCTTATTGTGAAGCCAAATATATCCTCAAAGATTTCAAGGAATCTGCAGCTTAACCTATGAATAGCAGCAAAAAAATTTTGATCGTGGGCCCGGCTTGGGTGGGTGATATGGTGATGGCGCAGACGTTATTTATGTGCCTAAAGCACCGATATCCTGACGCTCAAATTGACGTCCTCGCGCCAGCGTGGACTAAGCCGTTGCTGGAGGGGATGCCGGAAATCAGCGGTACGATTGATTCACCTTTTGGTCATGGGGACGTGCGATTAAGGGAACGGTATCGCCTGGGTGTGGCTTTGCGAGAACGAGGCTACGACCAAGCCATTGTGCTACAAAATTCGTATAAATCCGCGTTGATCCCTTATTGGGCCAATATACCGCAACGCACCGGGTGGGTGGGTGAGATGCGTTATGGATTGCTAAACGACATTCGCCGGTTAGATAAAAAGCGTTTACCACTGATGATCCATCGTTACATTGCTCTTGGGTTGGGCAAAGGTGTACCCCTGCCGATAGACTTGCCCCGACCTCAATTGCGAATCTCACCGGCCAAAAGAACCACGGCGTTAAGTCGATTAGCGCTCCAAGAACCCGCTGCCCCATTGTTAGCCCTCTGCCCAGGGGCTGAATTCGGCCCGGCCAAGCAATGGCCAGCGGAATATTATGCTGAAGTTGCTAAGAAGAAATTGGCGGATGGATGGCAGGTATGGATATTCGGTTCTTCAAAAGATAAAGTGGCTGCGGATCGCATCGAATCGTTAACGGAAGGTCGCGCTCGAAATTTGGCGGGCGTGACGACACTCAGCGAGGCTGTCGATTTGCTTTCCTTGGCTTCGGGAGTGATAGCCAATGATTCGGGTTTACTCCATGTGGCCGCTGCTTTAGGCCGTCCGGTAATCGCCGTGTATGGTCCCACGACGCCTTCATTTACGCCGCCTTTATCCAAAAAAGCCGAGACAGCAAAATTGGATTTACCGTGCAGCCCGTGTTTTAAACGAGAATGTCCCTATGGGCATCAACAATGTATGAAGTCGTTGAAGCCGGCTATGATATTGGAAACGATGGAAAAAATGAATTACGTTTCGCTCTGATTTCCCTCGCAAGCGTGGAGCAAGTTTTCTATATTTTCTTTCTTTTCTTCTGGCAAAGCCGCTATTTCTAGCGTTGAAAACGCGAGTGTTTTGTATAGTTCTAATAATTTTTTATCAGGCAGTGAATGAAGGTGTTTGAGGATGGTATTGATATCACCGCGTTTAAGAGGACCTGTGAGGGATTTTGCAGGGGATAAAGTGGTTTCGAGGTTATTAAGCGTTCCTTTCATCAAATCAATAATCATTTCGAGCGCGATTTTCTCTTCAACGCCAGCTTCCTTCAAACAGTGCGCTGCCGTATTTGCAATAGTCACGAGATAGTTGGAGGCGAAAACGCCCGCCGCATGGTAAATGGCTTTTTTCTTAGCGCTAATGAGAAACGTGAGAGAGCCGATCGCTGTGAAAATGTCATTCAAGAGAGGTATTGCTTGGCTGTGGCCTTCGATAGCGCAGTAAGTCCCCTTATAGCGTGAGAGGACCAGCTCGGGGACAGCAAAACTTTGCAGGGGATGGGCGCTCGCGGTGAAACATCCTTTCTTTACAACAGGAAAAAGAATTTCGGAAGAGAGTGATCCACTGCAATGTAAGATAATGCTAGCCGGTTTTAGATTTTTGCTTCGTGATAGTTGTTGACAGCACGGTTCGATATAATCGTCGGGAGTGGCTATGACCGTTATGTCCGCTGGCGGCAAACTTTCAATTGTATTAAAAGCTTTTCCTTGGCCGATAAATTGAGCGGCCTTTTCAGCATTTTTAAACGTTGCATTGCAAATGCCCTTAATGATTCCCGCTTCATGTGTTACCACAAGCCGGGCAATCGTTTTTCCGAGGCGGCCTGCGCCGATAATATTGATTAGCGGCTTTCTCATGCCGCTTGAAAAGAACGCAGTTTTTCTTCAGGCTTCCCTGTCCACGCCGCTCGCCTTGCGGCCATTTCTGAGAAAGCGACCCCTAGAAAAAGAGCGTATAAATGAAGTTCCGTGGTGTCGCTTAACCACGAATTGCCTAAACAACCTATCACCATGCCAATCAATAACGCTTGCATGAAATAGCGGTAATCGCCCGAAAGCGAGTAACTGTATTTCCATTGAATTAAAAAATTCATCAGCAAAAGAAAAACACCGACAATGCCGAGTTCAATACCGACGTTTAAATAACTATTATAAGAGAGACGCATATCACCGGTGGCCTGGGTTTTCTCGGGCGGTAATGTCGCGTAAGCCGTGTGGAAGCCACCGGTACCATGGCCAAGCCACGGCCGTTGTTTAAAAAGAAAATAAGCGTTTTTTATCGATTGAATACGAATGCCGACAGAAGTATTAGCTTCTCCTTTTTGATAGCGTTCGGTGTTTTGAACCAGTTCTGTAATCCGCCATCTAAACTGATCCGAAAAGTGATACGCCAGGCCGCTTAAAAGCACAGCCATAATGAGAGCGACAAGGAAGCCGCGCCAGCCAAAATAAAGCCCGCCGCTAAAAAACAAAAGAGCAGCGAAGATAAAATAACCAGAACGCCCGTCATTAATAAATAGGGCATTAAAGATCGCGGCAAAAGCGAGGATTCCATAGATCCAACGGTTGAGCCATTTATTAGGGGTTCTCAACTTAAAGGTAGGCGCTACCGGCGTTAAAGATCGGTAAAGAAAAATAAAAGCGGTGATAACCATTAAGAAATTTTGGATAATATGATCTTTAAAAACGCTACTTTTCCCAAAGGGAGTAGAGAAAAATAAGAGCGGATTAAAGAAATATTTGATATAGGACAAACCAAGCGTAATAGTCATCGCAATAAGAAAAGCATTCAGGATATACCGTCGCCAAGGGGGCTCACAGGAAAATCCAATTAAAATGACCGCACATAAGAGGTTACTCGTTTTGGAAAATTGATGAAAAATATCACGGTTTGGCGCAACAGAATAGAAAGCCGCGATAACATAGAGCGCTATAAATAGTATTAAGACAATAGCAACCGGGTGTGATGAAATCGCACGCCATTTCTTATGCCATGGGTCGCTGAACAAACTGAGAAGCGTCGCTAGTGGGAACAAAATACACGTAGCTGTCGTTGAAAGAGGCACAGAAAAGGCGGTAGCAGCTAGAAGCACTCCTGTCGTTTTTCTTACCCGTTGATATCTGAGCTTATAGGCTTCCTGCATGATTTCCTCTCGAATACACATTAGAATAAGGCGCTTAGTGTAACATAAGGATAAGAGGATTCACTATAGATGCGCGAGCTTCATATTATCGAGCCTACCTTGGCGGATCAGACGGGCCATTGCCACGCGTATGTGCACAGCCTGATTCAGGCCAATGCCGCTTTTAAGTATGACCTTCACGTATGGCTGAACCGGCGGGGGCGCACGCTTTATCCTGGCGCGCGTGTGCGCCTTCGCCCTTATTTTCGACGTCGCTGGCGCAAGCTGCAAAAATTTTTTTGTTTGCGTTCCTTACTTCGCTCTGGCAAAACCATTTTTATCCCAACGGCGGGACGCATTGATTTAATTTACCTCGATTGGCTTTTGAAAGAGAAAAAATACGAGGGGAAACTGTTTTTGCATTTCCATCAATTTAAAGTTTCCGAAAAGAAAATGGCGCTGCTAAAAAAGATAGCCAAAAAACATCCTGAATTTATTATGATGGCTCCTACCGCAAAGTTACTCACTATTTTCCAACAAAGTGGGTTTCGACGCTGTGAACTTGTGCCTTGCCCCACTTATGGGACGCCTTTCCGTTCTTTTGGAAAAAATTCGTTTGAGAAAGTGGTTTATGCCGGCGCGGCCCGAGCGGATAAGGGATTTCCCGAGGTAGTTTCTTTTTTAGAATATTTAGCCGAAAAAGAAAAAAACTTACCCATCGAGTTACAAATTTCCCCTCCTTTTTCAGGGCGTTATGATGAGAAAAGCAAAGCCGCCCTCTTACGCTTGGAAAATATTCCCTTATCGAAATTAATTATTCATGATCGTGCGCTTGACCAGGCAGATTACCAACGATTATTTATCGGCGGCATTGGCCTTTTAGTTTATGATGGAGTCAGTTATCGGGATAAATTTAGCGGTGTTACTTTAGATGCTTTATACGCTGGCTGTCCTATTATTACTGTCAATAATACCTGGATGGGCGAAGTCGTGGAGCGATTTCAAGCTGGAAAAGTGATAGACTACCGATCGCCTGAGTGTATTTATGAAGCGTTATGTTTAATCCGTTGTGATTATGCGCGTTTCCAAAAAAATGCAAAGCGTGCGGGGGAAATCCTCTCGCGCGAGCACGATCCGGCGAACACGTTAAAAATCATCGATAAACACAATATTTAGAACGCGCGCGCAGAACAACGAAGATGAGTAAGACAAATTTATGAGTAAATTATCCGTTTATATCATCGCTTATAATCAAATAACCAAAATTGAAGCCGCGATTAAAAGCGTTTTGTGGGCCGACGAAGTGGTTGTCGTTGACTCGCACAGCACCGACGGCACTACTGAACTGGCAGAAAAACTAGGAGCACGGGTTGTCCAAGTGCCTTTTCGCGGCTTTGGCGATTTACGTAATCAAGCGGTCGCTGCGTGTCAATACGATTGGATATTTAGTCTTGATTCTGATGAACGCTGCACGCCGGCGGCGCGCGATGAAATTCTTTCTATCATTAATTCCAATGATGCGCTGGATATTTATAAAATACCGCGTAAAAATCGTTTTATGGGTCGTTGGATTAAGCACGGTGGTTGGTATCCTGATTATCGTCAACCACAACTCTTTCGAAAAAATGCGCTCACTTATGTCCCCGATGTCGTCCACGAAAATTATCGCTGTCACAGCAACAAGCCCATGGGTTATTTAAAAAATCCTATTTGGCAGATCCCCTTTGAGGACTTATCCGAAATGATGCACAAGGCAAACCGCTATTCGACACTCGGTGTTGACCGACTTAAAAAAAAATATGGGAAAGCTTCTATGTTTCGAGCCATCACCCACATGAGCTGGACTTTTATTAAAGTTTATATTGTCAAGTTCGGTTTTTTAGATGGCTGGCCTGGACTTGTGATCGCGATGGGACACAGCTACGGGGCATTTTACCGGTATGCTAAATTTTACGAGCAAGAGCGATGTCAACGGATCTAATTCGCTCCTACCAGGCAATCGGACCAAAGCTTTTAAAGTGTAGTTTCAACCAGTAGCCCGTATGAGCGAAGCGAAATACGGGAAAACAATGATGTCGTCTCTCGTTCCCGTATTTCGCTTCGCTCATACGGGCTACTTAGCTACTCTAATCTTTGAGTTTAAGCCAAAATGAAACGATTAATTTCTCAACGCAATTATTCTGCCTTTGAAAAGATCTATTCGTACCCTTTATATGCTGTCAGTAAAATCGCTTTAATGCTGCCTCTTTAGTCTTTGATTGCCCAGTGGCATAATAAGCGCTCGTTTCTGGGCTAAGAGATTGTTTTTAAGAGAAGGATTCATGGCGGATAAAATTGACATTTCTCTTTATGAAAAGGCGCGCATTGTAGTCTACGGGGATATAATGCTGGATCGCTATTGGTATGGACAAGCTTCACGAATCTCTCCCGAAGCGCCTATTCCCGTTGTTAACGTTGATCAGATAGAAGCGCGTCCCGGCGGGGCGGCGAACGTGGCGTTGAACGTAGCTGCCTTGGGCGCTTCAGTGGAGTTGATGGGGGTTGTGGGGGACGATCAGGAATCCAGAGAGCTTGAGACGTTGCTGAATAAAAAGTCTATTAATTGTCATTTTCATCGGCTCAACGACCATCCAACGGTGACTAAACTGCGTGTGCTGGGACAAAATCAACAACTTTTGCGATTGGATTTTGAAAAAACGTTAAAACATTACGAAGACAAAGGCTTGTTGCAGCGCTATCAGCATTCACTCTCTCATGCACAAGCCGTTATCTTATCCGATTATGCTAAAGGCGCGTTATTTAACGTCACTGCACCCATCCAACGGGCGCGTGAAAAGGGGCTCCCCGTTTTAGTCGATCCCAAATCAGTTGATTTCAGCCGTTATGCGGGCGCTACGCTTTTAACGCCTAACCTAAAAGAATTTGAGGCGGTGGTGGGTCATTGCCGAACGGACCAAGAGTTGGAGTTCAAAGCGCGAGCTTTAATTCACCAATATCGTTTTGAAGCTATCCTTATCACCCGCGGAAAACAAGGGATGATGTTAATTCAGAAAGAAGGGGCGGCTATTAATTTAGTAGCCCATGCGCGTGAAGTGTACGATGTCACTGGGGCGGGCGATACAGTGATTGCGGTAATGGCAGCTTCTTTAGCAGCCGGGGGTGATTTTTACGAAGCGGCCCAGCTCGCTAATTTGGCAGCCGGTTTAGTGGTACGGAAACTCGGTGCGGCGACAGTGACGGTTCCCGAATTGCGCCGTGCATTACACCAAATAACCGCTTCCCATCATGGGATTTTATCTGAAAAAGCACTGCTATTAGCAGTAGCAGATGCCCGCGCTCACGGCGAGACAATTGTTATGACTAACGGTTGCTTTGATATTTTGCATGCCGGTCACGTTCATTATTTAGAAGCGGCCAAGGCGATGGGCCACCGTTTAATTGTAGCAGTCAACGACGACAATTCGGTAAGGCGCTTAAAAGGAAAAGACCGACCTATTAATTCGTTACAAGCGCGCATGGAAGTCTTAACCGCGTTACGTGCCATCGATTGGGTAGTGCCATTTTCAGAAGATACGCCTGCGCGTTTAATTACTGAAGTGTTGCCGAATATTTTAGTGAAAGGCGGCGATTACCAACCCAGCCAAATCGCAGGTGGTGATGAAGTTGTTAAAAATGGCGGGAAAGTACTGACTATTCCAATTAAAGAAGGTTTTTCGACTTCGCGTTTGGTTGAAAAGATGCTCAATTAAGCGGTTATCTTAATTTAATCTACTCTACTCCCTAAGCCAGTTCTCTATTCTTAAACCCTTAACGCGATCGAAATGTCTGGTATTGTTGGTTACAAGCACTGCTTTGGTTCCACCCGCAAACTTCATTAAATCCGAGTGGGAGCGGATTTGTCTTTTCGCATAATAATCGACGGCTCTCTCTAAGATATCTGTTTTCGATAAATGCAATTTTTTAGAAAGAACGGATAGTCGCGTATAAATGAATAATATTGTAAATACAGGAGGCTGAGTAGGGTGCGATTGAAAGTGTAGGTTAGGCCGCCTCGTGGGCCCAGTAACTAAGTAGCCCCGTATGAGCGAAGCGAAGTACGGGAAAACAATGATGTCATCTATCGTCCCCGTATTTCGCTTCGCTCATACGGGCTACTTTACTTTTTGTAGGTTAAGTTAAGATAATAATTATACTGCCCAGCCGGTGTTATATTGCTGATAGTTAAATGGGTGCAGTTTGGGGGCGTACCGTTGGCGAAATTTAAATAACTGTAAGGGCCATCGACGAATTGTAGCCGACACGTCGAGCTCGACGCAGCAAATGAAAGATTCATTGCCGGATAGCCGTTCTCGATGAGATTGTGACTGGATATTTGTACGGGCAATTGCGCGGAACCGCTCACGGTAGTAAATGCCGGACCGATGATATTAACACCATTGTCACTCATGTAAGTGGCAATCACCTGCGTATTAGGTGGAAAGCCATTGAGAGTTATGGCTAATTATCGGTAAACGGCGTGACATGGGTTTGAGCCAACGTCGTTAGACTGATACCGAGTAAAAATGGCATGAACCATAGAGGTTTTTTCATAAAATGCTCCTTGAAAGTTGATGTCCGATGATTATATCGGTCAACTTAAAAGAAAAAACCTCGGGTTTTTTACTTTTCTCTTTATTTCCCTATTTGGTCAATCAATTTATTTAAGTCAGCAGCGGTATTCGTTTGTAATTCCATCTCTGAATTTTTCGTACCTTGCAACGCCATTAACGAAAGGGTGGCCAGGAGGCGTTCATTGTCGAGATGATTGCGTTCAAGTTGACTTTCAATTTCCGCGAGAATCAAGACTTGTTCGCGCGCTACCACCGCCGGAGATGCGGTTTTCATTTGCTTAAACCAATCGGGACTATTAATACGTTGGTTAGCGATATAATTTTCGACTTGCAGTGGGCTTGCGTACCCTTTAGGTAAATGGGGATCGTCTGGCATACCCACTTTAGCGCCTAACCCTTTAACCGGCACACGTTCGTTGAGTAAAGTATTGAAATTGTCTATGGCTAGTGATTTTGTTGCTATTAAAGAGCGAACAGCTAATTGGAATTTTTGATAAGCGGGATTGTTCAAAAACGATTTCAACTTATCAGCGCGTTTTTCAGCACTCAGTTTGTTAAGGTTGTCTTTAAGCTCACTGAAATGAATATTATCGGTTAACGATTGGTATGGTTTTGTCAAATATTGTAAATACGTAGTGGCTGCCTGTTGTTGGTCCGAATTATAAGCGGAGGGCGCGAACAAAGAATCAAAATTAAAATAATTGTCGTAAAGGGAATCGGGTTTTGCAACGCCATAAGTGTTTGCTAAAGGATCTTCCGCATCGGTCAAATAAAGCGTATCGCTGGCAGGGATAGCGGTCGTCAAATTAGGAATCAGGTTTTTTCGGTTTTTAATAGTGGCTGCCATTTGCGCGTCGTTTAATTGGCTGGCATTAATGACTTGTTCGGGAAATTGCAAAAGAGTACCAGAAATTTGATTTTGTGTATTGGTACCAGCGTTGTTTTTGACGGTTTGTAAAGCGTTATTTTTTTCAACGTCAGCTTGCAAAGCAAGGTCGAGATTTTTATCTAATTGATATTTCATATTGCTGACGCTTTTTTTACTGGCAATTGCCAACGCTTGAACTTCAAGACCAACTTCTTTAATGGCCTTTATAACACCGCTCATGGGATCAATGTCCGCCAACGCTGATGTTGAGGCCACACCCAATGCAAGAAAAGAAGCAATACCAAGAACACGAAAATTTTTCATAGTTAAACCCTTTTGTTAAAACCAGTGAATATTAGATGAATCCTGTTTTTTTGTTTGAGTGGAGGATGGTTGATCCGCTACCGGCGACGGTGTGTTTGCCGGTGGATTAACTATCGGTAGTGCTGTAGTAGGGAGTTTTGGTGCTGCTGAAAATCCACCACCGTGAGGAACTGCACTGCTGACAGAATCACCCTTAAAATTAGCAAAATAGGCACTGATAAAACTTCGAGTAGATAATAACGCTGAACAATGATCTACCGAGATACTGCTGCATGCACTGGCCAATGCACAATTATTTAAAGCATCAGCGATAGTGGAAGCAAGCGACTGATTATGGGACACCAGGTTAATAAATTGAGGATCGGAGTAACTTAAATAATTAGCACAATCCCGAGTGGGGGTATTATCGGCGAAACAAAACGAAGAAGCCGCTGACAAAAGGGCCGCCGTTCCTATTAAAAGATATTTATTCATAAACCACCTTCCTCAAGAGTTTGTAAGATTAATTTAAAACGGTCCGGTGAAAAAACTCGGCCTAGTAACCGCAGCCGTTCAAATACCAAGTTGCGTTTCAGAAAAATACCGGCGGTGTCTATTTCCGATTTTGATACTTCTTCGGCGTGCATAAGCACTTTCGCAGCGGCGCCGGGGTAGGCAGTATCCAAACACATCAGTAAGCGCAGGCCGCGCCCGGTTTTAAGGTGAGTGACTAAATTAATCATCGCATTTTCTTGCTGTAGATCAATATTGCCGATATCTTCAAGGGTCTTGCCTAGCTCCTTCAAAGCCGTTTCGATCTCGGGATTGCCATCCATCGTCCAATCTTCCACGCCCTCCATGAAGGAGATAACCCGGTAGATAATAGGGTCTTTATAATCGCGCCAAAATTGATGGACGGCTTTATGCGACAGATCTGGCATGACTTCTCCGCTATTTAGGGTCTGTTTACAGACCTAGGCTTTTTAAGAGAATAGCCCACTAACCTTAACGAAATATTAAGGTTCCGTTAAAGCGCTACCGCTTTTAATTTTTATTTAAGAAAATTTCCCAAAATCTGCCTTTCCTTAATCAACCCTTAATACTGTCTTAAGGAAGTGGTGCTAGCATGAATGAAAAATCCCGTAATGATTCTTTTGGAGTCTTCCCCAATGGGTTTTAAGAACACAGTGAAGAAAGGTTTTTTCTCAGGACTGAATCCCATGCGTTGGGTGGGCTACGAGCACATTGCCAGCAATGCCAAAACCATCAGAAATATCGTTGATAATATCATCGAAAAACCAACCGCTGCATCTTCTCAAAAAGAAACGTTTGAAGAATGTCTTCGTCGATTTAATTTAACGGAAGAAGACATTAAAAAACGGATGAAAAACGCTTTACGGATTGTTATTTTTTGCCTCGCCTTAAGCTTCGGCATGGCGGGTTACACGGTTTATTTATTTGTCCACGGGCTTCCTTTATCGGCTTTCGTCTGCGTCATTTTAACTTTTGTGCTGTGGGCTTATGCTTTTCGTGAACATTTTAATTATTTCCAAATGAAGCAACGCCGTCTGGGTTGCACATTTAAAGAATGGTTTACCTGCACCTTTAAGGGGTCCAAACAATGAAAAAATTAGTGTCATCGCTGTTGGCATCGATTTCTCTCTTTTTAATTTCTGCGGCTGCGTGGGCGGATAATTTGCCCACGGATTTTACCGATAACACGGCGATGAACACTCATCACGACTTGTCCGTGACCTATTTAAGCCAAGTGTTCGGCACAGTCGGCAATGTATTGCATGGCATGTCTGGCCAGATGCTGGGACACTTATTTTATAGGCTCAATGAAGGCATTATCGTTGTGGCCGGGATGTGGTTGGTTTACACGGTTTTTACCATTGTGTTGCGAGCCGCGCAGGACGGTTCTTTTATGGGTCCCAATAAAAACGTCGCATTGGTTTTTCTGAAAATAGCGTTTGGGTTTAGTTTGTTAGTGCCTAACCCGGCGACCGGTTATTCTTTGTTGCAAGACGTCGTCATGAAAGTCGTGGTAGAAGGTGTGGGATTAGCCGACCAAACCTGGGAATACGGGTTAACTTACATTAATAATGGGGGATCGCTTTGGCGGCGCCCGGAAACAAACGGGGCGGGGAAAGATATTATTAGTCAAAGTACCGTGAATAGCGTCCTTGGCGGAAACTCACAGAATAAAGAAGGCCCCGGCCAGAAAATCTTTGCTAGCGCTGTGTGTATGTATTCTAGCGATGACAATCAATCCCCGTTGAAAAGCAACAATAATAATATAGGACCCGCTGTCAATGGCGGACCGACGGTTAAATACACTTATGATGTAATTACCGATGATTCTGCTCATCAATTTGAATTTCCAGGCTCGGGGGATACACCCCCCTTTAAGCCAGGCGATGATAGCTGTGGAGCCGTGACTTGGGATATTAACAACGCCTGTACGGGAGCTGGTTCCAATTCAACAAAATGCACGATGGCAAAGGAAGCGGTGAGCGAATTAGTCACCAGTTTATTGCCTGCTGCAAAAAAATATTATTGCTCCCAGCATTCATCCAGTGATCTTTGCCTCGGCGTTACCCATAATGATGCTTTTGCCGAAAATGAAACTTCATTTTTTGGCGCGCTTTTGAATTACGTGAATACGATAGTGCCTTTGGTGCAATTTAATTCCGGAAAAAGTGCAGACGAAGCGAAACGCTTTATCGATGAAGCCCAAAATGAGGGCTGGTTAAGTGCCGGACGTTATTATTGGGATTTGTCACAGATTCAATCGCATTACGATAATGTTTCGAACGTCGACAGTTACTACCCTCGCACGGTGGACCCTACTGTCAATGGCAATCCCGAAGATGATTACCAGGCCGCACTTAAACAATCGCTGGGGTATATTTATGGCGTGATAGACACTGCTAACCCTCATCCCATACCGGTAAAAGGATCTGTTCTTTATCAATTAGCGCAATACGCTCAATCACAACATTCCGGAGATACCGGCGGTGGGGAAGAGAATTGGGGCCATGGAGGGTTGGATGCCGGCATCGCGTTGATTGGCGGAATATTTAGTGAAACTATCTACGATATTTATAAACTAATTCATACCTTCACAACGGGAAGTGATGGCGCAATGGGCCCTGATCCTATTTTATTCTTACATAAGATTGGGATACGAGCTATTTCGGTTGCGGCTGATATATGGTTTGGGTTTTTAGGAATTATGGCTATAGCGTTATTTGCTACAGGGGTTTGCACAGCCACCTATAATGCGCAAACGCCTGTTCAAGCTCTATTAGGATGGATAAAACCGCTCTTGATGGTCGTAGCAGTCGGGCTGTGGGGAACTGGATTTGTACTGGCTTATTATGTGCCATTGTATCCTTACATGCTTTACACTTTTGGCGTGATTGGGTGGATTATCGTTGTCATTGAAGCGATGGTGGCCGCGCCGCTTATTGCTTTTGGGTTAACCCACCCGGAGGGACACGATTTTCTGGGAGAAGCTAAACAGGGGGGGATGCTTTTGCTAGGTGTCTTTTTGCGGCCCGTATTGATGGTTGTTGGATTAATTGCCGGGATGATCCTCTCTTATGTAGCGTTACGCATCGTTGTGTATACCTTTTCAGGGCTAGCTGTGGATCTTTTTGCCAATACACCGTCATCTGGTCCAGCTAGTGGCAGTATCCTTCACGCCGCAACCGCTTTGATGAGTAATTCGATGGCAACCGCCGGAAGTGTCACAGGGGCTATCGTAAGCTTAATGGTCTTTCCTCTTGTGTTAATCATTTTTACTATATTGGTGTATGTCGTAACCACTCAGTCTTTCAGCTTAATTTTCGCTTTGCCGGATAACGTCATGCGTTGGATTGGTATACCGGGTCAACGAAGCGAATACGATCGTATGGCAACCCAGTTAGAAAGCAAAGTCGGTGGATTTGCTTCCAGCACGGGTCGAAGTGGAGGACTACAAGCAAGTGAAAGAATAGGAAAGGGCGCTGCGAATGCAAATCTAGGGAAACAACTACACTTGGGTCCTTCTAAAAAATAAAGGCCCTGTGTAATAACTAGTGCCTTATCAATATTCAATTTTAGGGTCTTTAAAATGCAAGCATCCAAATTGAATAGCTTAGAAGGCTACGCTGCATCGTCGTCCTCCCGCGAGGCCGCCTGCCGTATTAACGCCGTTAGCGTTCTTTAAGCCTCCTTAGCCTGGATCCCCGTGACTTCGGCCGTGAAAGTAATTTATTTTTCTCAATTTCCGTAGACGGCCTTCGCACGAGGATGACGGAAATGATTTTTAAGCTAACGCGCCAACGGGTGCGATTGAAAGTGTAGGTTTTCAACAAGTAAAGTAGCCCGTATGAGCGAAGCGAAATACGGGAAAACAATGATGTCATCTATCGTCCCCGTATTTCGCTTCGCTCATACGGGCTACTTAGCTCCGGGGCCCGCGAGGCGGCTTAACCTACACTTTCAATCGCACCCCGCGCCAACCCTAAAATTGAATATTGACAAGGCACTAGTGGGTGTTTTTTTTTAATAAAATAGCGCTTATTGCTGGGAGCATGACGCTCAACAACAGCATAAAAATAAAAAATAATAATCCTAAAAGAACAATGCCGGTGGCGAGATAAATACAGATCATTAATGCCGAAAACTGAAAGATATTAATGAGAAATCGATCGCTAGCGCGGTATTTAATAACGCCAGGCTTGGGCAAATAGGTTTGCATAATCGAATCAAAGGCATAATCGGGAGAGATAATGGCAAGGAAAATAAACAAACCCATCAGCGCAATGACAATACTGAGCCAGATAGGGATTTTGTCCAAGGGCAAATAGTCATTATAAGAAAGAATTCCTAGTACCATTGGCAAAGCACAAACGGTTAAAATAATGGACCGCAACGAGCGCCCTCGTGACAATTTCGCTATAAAAATGGCGGTAATAGGTGTCCAACTTAACCACCAAAAGATTGCAAAAAGACGCCAATTTGAAATCCAACCGTGGCGAAGAAAGGCATGAACAACTCCCGGCATTGACGGTCTTTTTTCAAAAGTGCTGCCTAAAAACAAACTTAAGACGATGACTAAAAGCGTTAACAGCAATAAAAAACAAATCAACCTAAACAGTAAAGGCATACGGATATTAATGGTAAAAAGATAAATTTTGCGTTTTATAAAATTGTTAGTGGTGAGAATCACCAATAAAAAGAAAAAAATACCGCTCAATAGGCTAAGGCCGGTTAAGGAGGAAAGGGGTTGAGGTACGAGTATTCCTGCAATTAATAATACGTAAAGCGCAAAAGTCCCAGAAAAAGCAAACAGAGTCGCTGTTCGCGGTAACGCATTTACGATTAGTTCAAAAGCGCTGTTTGGTTGAGTGCGCAGAAGCGGGCGCAGTGTCGTACTTAAATACGCATCTTGCTGCTGTCGGTAGCTCACTGTGCCCATCGCACAAGCGATTACGGCTATTGCCGCCCAGGAAAAAATACCGAGCTGTGTTGATAAATAAGAGAGGGTTTGCGTAAACAATTGGGGCTGAGCTTCAGAAAAAAGAGGCATCTTTAGCCCCACTAAAACACAAATACCCCAAAAGACAGCCAATAAACTTATTTCAAAAATTAAAACTTGTAAAATCCAGTGAGGTAATTTTTTGGAAGGCGGCATTTCACCCAATCGTCGATTACCCAGCGGCGTTAATACAACGATAGCCGCGACGAAAATAAAAAGCCAATAAACTTTATAAAACGCTAAAACGGCCGGCAAAAACCAATAAGACAAAACAATGGTGGCAATAACGCCGCTTAAAACGAGAGGAAATAATAATTTGTAGCGGGCTTGAAAGGTTTTCATTTAGCGTCATTCCTGCGAAGCAGAAAGTATTTTATAAAGCCGCTCTGAAATTAATCCCCCTTTGAATTTTGCTTCCACATCGACTTGCATGGGCTGACCATGTTCAGCCACTAAACGCCTCACCGCCGCAGTGATTTGTTCGGGATCACTGTCGAGTAACAAATCGCGAATTTCTTCTTTGAAAACCAAAAATTCACGCAGTGCAACCCGCTTTCCGTCTACCGATGGCACTAAACGCTGCCAAATGATTAAGCGCAATGTTTCAATAATGTCGATAGTACGACCGATGCGTTCTTCCGCCGGAAAGCTGCCGACCAGTCGACGAATGGTTTCTGCAACGCCGCTGCTATGAAGGGTCGTATAAACCGGGTGGCCCGTTAAAGCGGCCTCTAACACCGCGCTGATGGTTTCATTGTCCCGCGCTTCTCCCACTAAGATCGCATGCGGTTTGCGGCGAAGTGCGTTTCTAACACCGGCGGCGAAAGAATTTAAATGACGAGGGATTTCCGATTGGCACACGCTCGCGGTTGGCGTGGTTAACGAATCGTAAACGTATTCAATGGGAGCTTCGTAAGTCAAAATTTTCCGATGACTATCCGGCGCTTCGGCCAATTCTCGGATAATGGCCGCTAAAAGCGTGCTTTTACCCGAACCCGTGGCCCCCGTGACATAAACCACACCTTCTTGAGGTGCAATAGCGTCTACAATAGCCGCGGGCAAGTCGAGTTTTGATAACAAGGGGGGCTCGGCAGGAATCGCTCGAATGGTAATTTGAATACCTTCATGACCATCTACGTGACAGCCGGTGCCGTTAATTCGGTAACGAAAACGTTCGTTTCGATTGGGTCTTATTTCATAATGCGTATCGATGTCTTCGCCGCGCATGATCTGCGTTGTGCCATTGGGTCCGTAAATAGCGTTTAATAAATCGCTGGTTTCTGCGTTTGATAATTCACGCCGGGTAAGGGTTTGCAAGCGGCCATACACTTCAGCGAGGACGGCCCGACCGGTTTGAATAGTAATATCTGACGCGCCGAGCCGATGACAATAAATTAGCAAGTCGTCAATGTGTTTGGGTTCGAAGCGGGAAGGTTCGTTAGGGTAGCGTTGCGATTTTTCTATCATGTTTTTAAAAACCTCTCCCTAACGTTCCCCCTTTATATTATGGCGAACTAGCCCCATCCGTCAAAACGGGGTTCCAATGACTACTATCCGGTTGCAGCGCAGACTGAGCCGTGATTCGCATAATTTCGTCATTAATTCGGATTTGATTCGCGTCCCCTGTAACTCCCAAATCCACTTTTGCAACGACGGGGGAAGTAATCATTCCTTGAGCCAGCAATTTGCGATACAAAACCATGCCTAAATAATCGCGTTTCAGCCGATTTAAATTAGCCGCGAAAATTTCATTCGCTTGTTGCAATCCGTTTTGCCAGCCTTGTTTTAGATAAAAATTCCAAACCTGCGCTTCGGATTTATCTTTAGGCAATAAAGTAGCGCTGGGTAAATCGGGTTTTTTATAACTAAGCCACAGGTAACTGCGCCACGTCGGCGGCGCAGTGACAAACCGCGCATCGGCAACGATTTTATAAGTTTTATCGGCCGTGCGAATAGTATCGTCATCAGCCAAGTTAAGATTAGCCTGGGATTCCACGATAACTGGCGGTAACACATTATGCTTAAGAAGCAATTGGTTAAAATCAAATAGATGATCGAGATAAGTCGCTTGTTTTTCCAAGGCGGCATCGATATGGACAGCGCGCAAAGCCAGCGCACCACGCGCGCCGAGCATGGTGGCTGTTTCACGCAATGCTTGTTCGCGGATATTATTAATTTGCCCGCTCCCGGGGGGGAGTGAGTTCAAATTCACATAACCCATAGCGGCAAGGGGTGGTTCATCCGCTGTACTTCGAGTAGCGCATCCGGTGAGCAAAAGAGTAGTGAAAGTCGCAATAGCAATAGTTTTTAGCAATTGAAATCGGCTCATAATTAACTCGGATAATAACGTAGCTCAATGATCCGTCTGGAAGGATACAAAGTGATGTTCGCCTTTTTCTCTACTTGATAAGTGGCATTGCGTAGAATTTCAGCCAAGGGAACATCGGTCGAATTAATCGCAACGAGCACGGGGATGGCTGGCTTTTTACCGAGTACCCGCAATCGATAATGACTGGCGCTGGCGATTTTCCGCAATAAAGGCTCAATCGGTCCGTTCCAGTCCAGGGAGGTTTGTTGGGCCATCCCAATCGCGCCCGGATTTAAAGGAGGCGCTAATTTTGCCTTGGGATGAATAGCCATTTGAATCGCCGACATCTGCTGCAGAGAATGCCCTACAGAAGTCGCCGCCTCAGATAATTGGGCCTGCGCATTGCGCTCCGTGACTTTAACAGGGACGCTATCGGTTGTAACGTAAGTAAAAGTGATTTTTTTATGGGTGGTGCAGCCGGCGAGCGGCAACGCCAGAAAGAGGGGCAGCCATAACAAATTTCGTTTCATCATTTTGCAGTCGCTTAATCAAGTAAGGAGGTTGCAACAATTTCCTATCCTCTATTTATCAATCCGTTAGTGCCTTAAATTTTACGCCGAAAACCTTAAGAAAATATTAAAACTGAGGGAATTTTCCTCATTATGCGAAAATCTAAGCTTGAGTCTCGCTCAATCGTACATCAGTTCATCCAGCGAAACGGCGTCTTTGGAAGGGCTGTTTTTGACAAGTTCGTAGATCACATCGAGAATACAAAATAGCCGAAGAACGTCGGGCGTGAATTCATCAAACTTTACCTTGACGCCGAGAAGTGAATTCTCAGTATCTTCGTACGTTGCCCCAAGGCCGTAACCGAGGCAAAGGGAGGCAAGTTGATCGGCGCGTTTAGTCAAACCAGGCAAAAGGCCGGTATCCGAAAACATCTCCGAGTAGGCAAGGTGGCGGCCTTTCAAGGTGAAGTTGGCGCCGATTTTTTTAGTTAAAGCCGTTAATTTATTCGCAAGTTGCATCAGTTATCCCACCATGCTATGGCGATTTTGCGGCGGCCGCCGATTGCGCTGCGAAGCCAGCGGAGGAAGACTTCTACACTAAAACCGTAGCGGTTAAGAACCGTAAAAAATACCATCGCCGTCACCGCTACGATGAGCGTCCACCACTGAATATGTAACAAAAACAAGAGCAAAGGAAAGGCTGTTTTGCCATCCCAAATAAAAAACCGAACCGAACGCGCTGAATCGCGCCAATGCGCCTCATCGAGAGATTTCATAAAGACCCTCTTATACTGGTTTAAAATTTAACATATCTAGAGTTAAAAGTAATCTCCTTTGAAGTGTAGGTTTCCTAAGCCGCCTCGGGAGCCGAGTAGCTAAGTAGCCCAATGAAATGGACCCACCCCTTAAAGACGGCGTCATAATGCGCCAACATAGAATTTCTATTTTCAAAAAAAGGAGAAGGTCCATGAAAGATATTAAAATACTGGGTGTTGATATTGCAAAAGATGTTTTTCAACTGTGTGGAATTGATGAGTGGGGTAAAGTGATCTACACGAGACGGGTTAAGCGTGCTCAGTATGTATCCACCGTAGCCAGTCTTAAGGTGGGCTGCGTGGTGATGGAAGCGTGTGGAGGAGCGAACCATTGGTATCGGACGTTTATGGGGATGGGTATCCCAACGCAGTTGATCAGTCCGCAGCACGTCAAACCGTATGTCAAAAGTAACAAGAATGATCGTAACGATGCGCAGGCGATAGCTGAAGCGGCTTCCCGCGCCTCGATGCGGTTTGTGCAGGGTAAAACGGTGGAACAACAAGACGTTCAAGCGCTGTTAAAGATACGCGATCGTTTAGTCAAAAGCCGCACGGCGCTGATCAATGAGATTCGGGGGTTGTTGCAAGAATACGGACTCACGATGGCGCGTGGTGCCAAGCGATTTTATGAAGAGCTCCCGTTGATTTTAGCGAGCGAAGCGGTGGGATTAACACCGCGGATGAAACGGGTGTTGAATTGTTTGTATACCGAATTGTTGAACCGGGACGAAGCGATTGGTGATTACGAGGAGGAATTAAAAGCGGTGGCAAAAGCCAATGAGGATTGTCAACGGGTACAGAGCATCCCGGGGGTGGGTTATTTAACGGCGCTCTCGGTTTATGCGAGCGTGGGTGACATTCATCAATTTCATCGTTCCCGGCAGTTGTCGGCGTTTATTGGGTTGGTCCCTCGACAACATTCGAGTGGGAATAAGGAGGTGTTGTTGGGGATTAGTAAACGCGGCAATGTGATGTTAAGGACGTTATTGATTCATGGCGCCCGTGCGCTATTGCGTCATGTAAAAAATAAAACGGATAAAAAGAGTCTGTGGTTAAAAGCACTCATTGAGCGCCGCGGAATGAATCGCGCTTGTGTGGCGTTAGCGAATAAAAATGCGCCGATCATTTGGGCGCTTTTAACACGCCAAGAAACGTATCGCTGTGGCGCCTAAACACCGCCGTGGGTAAAAAAAAGAATTAACAAAAGGAGACACACCAACCGAGTTCGAAACAATGAGGGCTGATGAAAGTAAGGTAAAACCTGAGGTTGATTAAGCTGATTCATACGGTGGCTCTGTGAAGCCGATAGCCCGATAAGCATCAACCTTGCATAATTCATCAAGGCACCAATGGTGGCCAATTTAAATCGTGATGCCGGATATACGAATGCAACCGCTTTCTTTTCATCAAAACTGATTGTTGACAACAAGGGTGGGTCCATATACGTATGAAGCGAAGCGAAATACGGGGACGATAGACGACATCATTGTTTTCCCGTATTTCGCTTCGCTCATACGGGCTACTGGTTGAAAACCTACACTTTTAATCGCATCCCTTCGCGGCAGCTCAGCCCCGTAAAGTTAATTTTGCTTTAAGTTTAACGCGCTAACATTAATTATGGCAGCAAAACTGCAAGGACTAAAAAGGATAAAATAAGGGAGACCGGAAGATGATGAGTCAAGTGCCTTTCATTGATGAACCCAAACCCTTCCTCTACGATGATGAATTTAAATTTCTCTTTTTGCCTGTTGAAGAGCAAGGGAAATTTATTAAATTAACTATCTGGTTAAGCCCTCCGCAATCACCTTCACTGAGTGACGAACGCTTAGAAAGGGAAATGCAAACTTTATTAGAGATCGTCACGCAGAAGTTACCGGAACAGGTATGTATGCGCTCAAAAATTCCATTCAAAAGACACGAAGATGTAACAGTGATGATAAGATCGCTGGGGAGTGATCCTCGCAGACGGGGTTATTTAATCTCTGCAATCTTTGAAGCAAAGCATGGGGTGGCAAAAACTCAATTGGGGAGAAAAATTTTCTTCGGGCTGAAGGGAACAATTTTCCGACATTACAAAAGGAGGCTTCACCGTTATTTGATTGGAGAGTTAGGCAACACCCTGGGGATTGAATTTAACGGAAGCCCGTACGGTGTTATTTCTTTTGAAGAGGGCGCTCAAGTACTCCAAAAAGCAATCTGCTTCTTAACTCATTGTTCCCCTGAGCAAGCCCCTCTACCTCTAAGAGCTGATGAGCAGGGAATTAATAATCAACTTCGGGGGTTAAGATTTTTAGGCGATGGTGTTTTAAATTGGCAGGCGACCGTTTTGCGACGAGCGATTAAAAACGTTAAGGAGAAGATAATCCAAAACCGGATAAGGGACTTGGCCCAAGCCATGAAAGTAGCCTTTAATTTAACTGATGACGATGATTTCAACCGTTGGGTGATAGTCCAGCGAGCTTCTCTCGTGATTAGAGAGGAACGCATTGAGGCTGAATGGGAAAATACGGGTAAAGCTGTTTGGGAGAATTTCAAAAAATCGGGCTCTTTTAATGCTCAAAACGCTCTTAGAAGCGCGCTTAAAGTCCTTTTACGATTAACGGGAGAAGATATCAGTAAGCCTAACTGGGAATTTTTAGTTCTGGAAAAAACCATAAAAATTATTAATCCCGATTTTCAAATAGATCGCGTCGAATCCAAGCCTGAAGAAAGCGCTGAAACTGGCACCGAAGAAAAAGTGGATCAGGAGAAATATCAGGGAGGTATCTTTGGCGTTTCGTTAAATAGAAAAAGAAAATTAGCCACGGAAGAGTCTGAATATTCGTGCCCTTCGTCTCACTCCTCCAGTCGAAGGGTGAGCCGATGAGCCCTCGAGGAGTAGGTTCTCAACGGCTTTCAAGACTAGATCAGCGTGCATAGGAAGAATTTTTTAAGTATACTATAAAGAAGTAGTTATATTTTTGGAGTCAACTTAAAATTGATCGACTTTCTGAAACAAACCTTTGAACGCCTTTTGGAAGCTACCGACCTCTCTTTCAAACGGTATTTATACAAATCCTTACAACTCAGTCGGTTGACCGGCCTGGTTGGCCCGCGGGGGGTTGGAAAAACGACTTTGATGCTGCAGTACATCAAAGAAAATCTCTTAAAAGACCGTAAGGTTTTCTATTTTTCAGCCGACTCTATTTATTTTCAACAAAGCACCTTACTTGAATTCATTAATGACTTGTACAACTTAGAAGGCCATCGTATTTTTTTTATTGATGAGATTCATAAATATCCAAATTGGAACCAGGAACTAAAAAATCTGTACGATTCATTTCCTGACATAAAAGTTATGTATTCCGGTAGCTCCATGCTCGAATTAGTGAAAGGGAGTCATGATTTATCCCGACGTGTAAAATTATATCATCTACCAGGGATGTCGTTTAGAGAATATTTGAATTTTACCCAACGAGAGAATATTGAACCCATTGCACTCTCAGAGTTACTGGCACATCCAATAAATTTTAATAAAATGGGAAGGATCAATGCAGTAATGGGTCATTTTAAGAAATACCTTGCTAGAGGGTATTACCCTTTCGTTTTTGAAGAGCCGCATACTTTTTACGAGCGGGTAACGCGCGTTATCGATAAAATCATTTTTGAAGATATTCCCAGTTACTTTGATTTAAAAACTCACAATTTGCCTTTATTCAAAAGAATTTTAAGTTATCTCGCTACGATTCCGCCTGGAGAGGTTAATACCAATAATATTGCCAAAAATCTGAATGTCGCTCATCAGACAGTTTTTAATTATTTAACGATTTTAGAAAGTGTGGGTTTAATACAAATGATCTACCCCTTTGAGGGCGGCAATCAGTATTTGCGAAAACCTCAAAAGATATTTTTACATAACACGACTTTGTTTTATACATTGCAACAGTTCGTAGGCGAGACCTTTTACCCAGGCACTCTGCGTGAATTATATTTCATCCAAGCTTTACGCGATGCGAATGAGTCTGTTTATTATTCTAAACAAGCTGATTATCGGACCAAGAATAGAGTTTTTGAAATCGGCGGCAAAAATAAAACGGCCAAGCAGATTGCCCATCTGGATATCCCTGCTCTGCTAGTGAAAGACGATATCGTAACCGCGAGCAAACAGGTTATTCCATTGCTATTTCTAGGCTTTGCCTATTAATTTTCTAGTGGGAATTAAGATTAATTTAATTTCTCGCTGGTATGATGAGGCCCAATTATTGACTAACTTCGGAGGGGAAAACAGATGACCTGGAAATTAAATGAGATAATAGGAGATAAGAATCGCACGATTCACAATGGCGTGACGCGCTTCGTCTATCCGGGATTCGCTGTAGAGGATAATGGATATTTGATTTCCGAGTTCAACCGGTTTTCCCGCCTGGTAAACCTGCAAATACTTACTGAAATGGAAGCTGACAGGCCCATAGAGGCGGTCATACCTGTTTATTCTTTTAAAGAGGTGCCCCCAAGAGAGAGATTCCCGCTAAGAAAAGGTGTTCAGGAAGACAGACGAAAAAGGATGTTTCAAGCACTGTTAGATGCTTTTATGTCCGTCCTCAAGCCGGGACAAGAACGGTTAACCGTTTGTTTTGATCCCATAGGGGAGGAATTAATAGCCTCTTTATTAACTAAAGAAATTTTCCAAGAAGCTCGCAAGAGCAACTTTGACTATGCCAAAAACAAATGGCAAGAGCAGCTCGATAATCAATATGAGATAAAGATTCCAGCGGTTCTCAGTACTCTTAATTGGGCTCTTAATGAGGTATTTAGAAATCATCGCTCTTCGTCATCATCCTCTTCTCAAAATCTCCTCTTCACCATAGATTTTATAGAAAATGATTTTGAGAAAATCCTTAACGATCATCCCGATTTTGAAAGCCTCAACGATGAACAAAAATCAACGTTTAAGAGAGAATGGTTAGCGATCGGAAAAGCCTTCGAGCAGTTCTTTTTTAAAGAGGAAAACATGCGTGGTCTATTGGAGGTCCAAAGCCTTTCTGAAAAAAAAGGCATCCACCTGAGGTTGCGTACTTCAGAAAAACGAAGCGACGAATTGACTTCCGTGATCAATGGGATCTTACCGGAAAGCCCTAACCTTATCGTCACCCAGTCCTCTAGCATATCCTCCAGTTCATCAACCCCACAAGGGAGGCAGCCATTGGGAGAAGAAAAGGTGTCTGAAAAGAAGAAATCTACTCCTAGCAGATGGAATATGGATCAGATCCCTGATTTGCCCCCAGGGAAGTACACCGTTAGCCTTGGGTCAAGAGATGTATTTTCTGATAACTACCACCCTTCTGAGCAGCCAAAAAGACCCAAATTAAACGCCGATCGCTCTCTAACGAGAAACCCTCGGGGTCAGTGCGCAGCTTTTTTCCCTCACAGACAGGGTGTGACTACAAGCGGGCTGGTTCTTTAGATTTGGTCCCCCAGACACTGCGGTGCAAAGAACTTCCAGGCCTTCTCCGAATCCTAATAACAATGAGCGTATGGTGGCAGTTAACTTCTTACAGAGGGAAAATAATCAATTACGTCAAAGACTCGCAATTTTAAATCAACAACTTAACCAAGCCACCCAAGCTAACAACTTACGGTCCCTACCAAACTTCGGCAGAGAGCCATTAACCTCCGATCCCTATCTTTATTCTACTTCTAGAGATGTCAGGCCGCGGACACCCTCTTTATTTCCAATCAATCAGATCCAGCATAATACAAGTGAATCCCCGCCCTCTGAGGAGGAAAGCTCAACACCGGAGTTTAAAAAATAAATCGGGAATGGAACGGCTCCGGAATCGAGGAAGGGTTTTTGTGCGGACCGTAAGCCGCCGGGATGGCGGCTTTCGAGCGTCCAGGGAGGGATTCACAGCGTGTCCGCACAAAAATCCTCCCCAATTCCGGAGCAATCGACTCGCCCCCGAGAATTGCCCCCACCTCTATGAATAGCGACCTGAGTTAATGCAACCAGAGCCTTGTTTAATATTCTCTTAAGCTTTCGAGCGTAGAATGGGCTCGTTGGGGGGATTAATCTACGAATAAGGGTATTGACATGCAAGACAAAACCAACATACCTCCGGTAGACGTAATCAATTCTGTAGGGGAGTTATTACGTAACATTAAGCCGTCTCTTGAGGTTTTAAAGGAAAAATATTCTGAAGATAATGAATCCTCGTATTCACCAAAAGGGCTGGGATTATGACATCATTTGACTTGTCCAACCTTCGCTTGAATGCCAAAAATGAACATCTCAAGCAGCAATTGATTGAATGTGTTGACGAGCAAAAAGCGCAATTCCTTCAATCGGCAGAAGTTTTTTATGCCAAGGCTCGTCGAACCGAAGCGGATTACCGTCATCTTTGTGAAGCGATTATCCAAGCCACCGGGCAAGTCTTATCGGCCGCAAACTGGGAAGAATCATTATTCTTGCGCAATACCTTAAAACCCATCAAAAAACTGTACGAAGAAGCGCTCGCCTTAAAAGAAAAACTGGATGGCGAGCAAGCGGGGCAAGCTTTCACCACCCCCGCCCTAACAGAAAACAAAGTCAAACTTTATGTATCGTTATACCAATCGAACGGCCATGATTTAAAACAATGGGCGCTGCAATTGGCCTCTTTAGAGAGTTATATGGTAGGGCGGCCCATTTATCAAAACGAAGCCGATGCGATGCAAGCGATCCGTCAAAAACTATCGCAACTTTCCGAAGCGTGCGTCGTCGTAGCTGTCGATCAATCTAAAATTATTTCTCAGGAAAATCGGTCGCGAAAAGACCGGCTGGGAAATCTCCTCACCACAGTGATGCCAAACGCCATAAAAAGTGAAAATATTATTGAATTTATTCATCAAGGAAAACGTTATCATTACGTGAATCAGGCACGGGAATTAATCCTAAAAACAAACGAGACGAACTAGATGTATCCAGCGCAACAAAACGCAACGGATCAAACCGCTAATTTCTTTTGGCTCTTGGTGTTGTTGACCTTGGGTGTTCTTGTTTTTTGGTGGCTTGAGCGAAGCTATATTGTTTCAGCGATATTTTTTGTTCGTCATTATGAAATTGATTTGATAAAAGGCGTGTTGGATGGTGTTAATGTGGGTTTGGGTTGGCTGAACTTAACGCCGATTGATGATCACAAACTCGCTTTTTGGCAGCATTTTATGGCAACCGCTAATAAAAAAGAGGTAACGTTTCCGCAAGTGGGGGCGCTCAGTACCGACGTCGGTTTATGGGTGCGCTATCCCGTTATTCTCATTTTATTAGGATTAGCGAGCTGGATGTTGTTCCGTAATCGTTCTGCCCGATTTCAACGCACCCATACCATGGACAGTTTGAAAAAAAGCGAAGTGGAAAATTGGCCGCAAATCACGCCGGTTCTCTCATTAAATTTGCTAAAAACCGATTTAGACAAAGGCCCGTGGGCGATGGCGAAATTACCATTGAATTTTTGTAAAGAACATAATTTATTGGACATCCCCATCGGGGAGAATGACAAAAAAGTGTGGACCGTGAAACCCGGCCCGGCGGAGCGATTATTTGTGTTGCAAATGGGGCCGTTGTGGAAGGGTGTCGAAGCATTGCCAATTCATGTGAAAGCCTTGCTCATTGTTTTTGTTGCGCGTGGTCATCGCGATCATAAAGTAGCTGAAGATTTATTGGTGCAAATTGCTCAATCGGCCTTGCATGGACGATTAAATTTTAGTGGCGTTGAGGAATTACTCACAAAATACAAAGATTCAAAAATAATTAAATGGCTGGAAAGTCGCCATGCTTACGTGGGAACACTGATGGCGTCCCTTTTGGAAATCGCCCGCATCGAAGGCGTTCTCGCGACGGCTGAATTTTTATGGCTAAAACCGGTTGATCGACGATTGTGGTACATGTTAAACAGCGTGGGCAGACAGACCGCTGTTGTCGAAGTTGCTGGGTTATTTGCGCATTGGCGAGCGGAAAAACGCTTAGAAAGACCTTTGCGAACGCCGATGGTTAAGGAAGCAGTCACGGCATTGGAGAAGGATATAACAACGGTACTTTATATTTCGGAAGAAGAGCGATGGCATACCAGCCGCGCGGCTTAGAAGAAAAACACGAACGCTTCCATTCGCACGTGCTGCGCGACACACGCACACTGAGCGTGCGCATGGCCGATTTTCTAAAAAATCCGCGAGGCATCGCGACTTTTCTTTTGTTATTAGCAATAATTACTTTTTTCATTAGTTATTTTTCAGATGTCATCTTGCTACTGGGAATTGGTTCTTTTATCTATACTTACACGCGCAAATACAAATTACCTTTCCGTTTGCCGCAACACTCTCACATGAAAGATTACAATGACCCCCTCCCAGGCACGCGAAATAAACCGCGGCAAGCGCAAGGCATTTATTATTTTGGCAATGAAGGGAGAACCAAAGAAGAACTGTGGTTCAGCAATGAAGATATGCGAACTCACGTCTTAATATTCGGTTCTACCGGTAGTGGTAAAACGGAAGCGATGGTATCGATTGCTTACAATGCGCTGTTACAAGCCAGTGGTTTTATTTATGTGGATGGTAAAGGCGATAATTCGCTGTTTGCGAAAGTATTTTCAATAGTGCGTTCGATGGGACGCGAAGACGACCTCCTGTTAATTAATTTCATGACGGGGGCAAAAGATATTATCGGGCCGCAAGAAAAGCGTTTATCCAATACCTTAAACCCTTTTGCGAATGGTTCTTCCAGTATGTTATCGCAATTAATTGTGAGCATGATGGATAAAGCCGCTGGAACGCCCGATGGTGACATGTGGAAAGGACGTGCTATCGCGTTCACCGAAGCATTAATGAAAATTCTGGTTGCCATGCGCGATGCCGGACACATTTTGTTAGATGCTAATACCATTCGTAATTACTTTCATTTACCGAAATTAGAAGCCATTGTTGTCGATAAATTATTTCTGCGCGAAGGCGAAGAGCCGATTAATTTAGAAAATGTACCACCTACCGTGATCGAACCTATTGTAAACTATGTATTAACGCTGCCCGGTTATAACAAAGAGAAAAAAGGCAAGCAAGTTTCGCAAGTGTTGGAACAGCATGGATTTATCACCATGCAGTTGGTGCGAGTATTTACTTCGCTAGCCGATACCTACGGCCATATCATGCGAACTAATTTAGCGGAAGTCGATTTGCGCGATGTGGTGCTAAATCGGCGTATTTTGTGCGTATTATTGCCTGCATTAGAAAAGTCACCGGATGAATTATCCAATTTAGGGAAAGTAATTGTTTCAACGTTGAAAGCGATGATGGCTTCCGGTTTAGGTGAACATGTTGAAGGCGAATATTCGGATTTAGTCGATGCTAAACCCACCAATTCCAAAACGCCATTTTTATGTGTTTTGGATGAATACGGTTATTACGCCGTTGAAGGCTTTGCAGTCGTGCCCGCGCAAGCACGATCCTTAGGATTTTCCATCATATTTGCCGGACAAGATTTGCCGGCCTTTCAAAAAGCTTCAAAAGAAGAAGCGGCATCGATCGGCGCTAATACCAATATTAAAGTTTGTATGAAACTTGAAGATCCAACGGAAACGTGGGATTTCTTTATGAAATCGGCGGGTGAATCTTACGTGACGCACGTTGAGAGCTTCCAAGTCGATCAAGGCAGCGTGTTAGGTACCTATCAGGATGGGCGCGGGGCTCGAGTGGAAAAACGAGCGCGTATTGATTTGTTGGATTTAAAAGAACAACGTCAAGGTGAGGCGCATTTCTTTTTTAAATCGAAAATTGTTCGCGGCAAATTTTTCTATGCAGACCCTAAACGAACTAAACACCTTCGACTCAATCATTTTCTTAAAGTCGAAGGGCCGAGCGATTCTGAAGCTAAGAAATTAATAAAAAGTTTTGAGCATTTTGAAAAATTAGCGACGAAGGATACTATTTTCTCCGACGTCGAGGCGAGTAATGAAGAAGTCGAAAAAGTTTCTCAAGTCTTTAGTGAAGAAACACATTTAGCCCCTTTTGATCGCTCTATCATAGCGCTTAAAAAATTCTTTACTCAAACGGGCGATATACCCACTTCTTTTTTACAAGAGCTGTCAGCCAGTCAAAAAGAAGATGTCGATTATTTGAGTCTTTTTACACCGCTGCGTTTGTCCGATCATATTAAAGAAGTCGTTATTAGCAGCGATCTGGATAATTTCAAAAAACCCATTCTCGATCGGGCCTATTTACGCGATCAAATTGAATACATTCAACGGTTGTGCGGAAAGAGCAGTCAGCAGGCAATGAATATTGCGGTTGAATTAATCAGTGATATGGAAAAAGGCACTCGATATCCGCCAAAGGTCGATTTCACCTTAAAAGAAACTGACGTAGCCGAAGGGATACGTGACATGATTCAGGCTATCTCGTTAAAGAAAAAAGAAGCGGCAGAGAAAGCGGATAACAAGAGTTAGAGGTAAGTAATGAGAATAAAACACGTCCTTTCCGTGAAGCAGACGTCCCATAGCCCGTATGAAGCAAAGCGAGATACGGGAATTGCGTCATTCCGCTTTGTTTCATACGGGCTACTGCTAGCTTTAGGGATGAGTTTGAGCGCTTGTTCCAGTTACACCACCGTTTCCTCGGCTCCTGTTTATACAATTCCCGCGCCAAAGCCTTCGTTAGCAAAAATTCGCGCGCACTACATTCATCGATTACAAGCCGATGGCGTGCAAGTGATTAAATTAGGCGAAACAATGCGTTTCGTTCTACTGAGCGATTGTTTGTTTAAACCCGATTCAGCCAATCTTCGCAGCGATTATCGACCGACGTTAAAGGCGTTAGCTCGATTAATGAAAACCTACGACAAAGTTAACGTTCAAGTGGCTGCTTACACGGATAACAATGGACACATTGAGCGCCAGCAAGCGTTGACAACGCGTCAAGCACAAGTGGTGGCGAGTTTTCTATGGTCGCGCGGCATTAATGCGCGATTAGCTTATGCCGTTGGTTACAATCGAAAAAATCCAGTGGACTATAACGGAAGTTCTCACGGGCGATTCAATAATCGGCGCGTGGAAATAAGTTTTCGTTTTTATCCGGAGTACGTTCCTTACGCGTAAAAAACAATGACGATAGATGCCGAACAATTAGCTTTGCAGAAAAATAATCTTTACCGCGATAATTACCGTCGGGTAATGGCTTTTTTGCTCGCATCCGTTGTTATTACAGTGAGTTTGTTGGCTGTATTGAGCTATCAGATCATAACCACTCCAAAACCGGCCTATTACGCGACCACGACAACGGGCCGTGTGATTCCGTTGCAATCGTTGGATATGCCGGTAGTAACTAACACCTATTTATTACAATGGGCCGCCTTAGCAACGCGTGCGGTATATAACTTAGACTTTGAAAATTACACCAAGCAATTAGACAACGCGTCTTCCTATTTCACTCCGACGGGTTGGGAATCATTAACGAATGCCATGAAGTCATCAGGCGCTATTGATTCGTTGAAAAACAATAAATTATTTATGGCGGGGATTGTGAATGGTCCTGCGGTTATTTTAGATCAAGAAGTGGTTCATGGCCGTTATAGCTGGCGTGTGCAGTTGCCTTTATTGGTGACTTACACCAGTGCCAGCATCCAACAAAAAGCTCATTTTATTATTACGATGGATATTATACGGGTTCCGGTGATTGACGCTGCCAAGAGTATTCAGATTAACCGATTTAGCGCGGTTAGGGGATAACATGACCAAGACAAGTGAAGGGTTAAAACTAGTTATCTTGCGCAATGCGTTTTATCGCGATAATTATCGCCGAGCGATTATTGTTTTATTGTTCGCATTAATTATTAATTGCGGCCTAGCTTTTATGATTTTTTACAAATGGATGTACCCTCCGCAACCGGAATATTTCGCAACGACGGCCGATGGGCGGATTATCATGCTGCATCCTTTAAGCGACCCCGTCTTGCCGGATGATTTTGTATTGCAATGGTCGACGGATGCCGTGCGTAAAGCATTTAGTTTGGATTACGAGCATTGGCGTGAACAATTGCAGGAGGCTTCTAACAATTTTACGCCCGATGGCTGGAAATGGTTTTTAAACAGCTTAAAAAGTACAAACAATTTAAAAACCTTAGTCGATTTAAAAATGGTATCCAATGCGACAGTGACAGGAGCGCCGACGGTGGTTCGCAAAGAAGTGGTTGGTGGCCATTTCGCGTGGAACATCAAAATGCCGTTATTGGTTACCTATACGAGTGAAGGACACACCATCAACATGCCCATGGAAGTAACGTTAATTGTGGTTCGGATGCCCACCCAAGATTACCCGCAACGGATAGCAATTAATAATTTCCTAGCGCAAACGGTCACACCGAATGCGGTAGATAATTCGGTGTAAATGCAAAACTGTGAGTAAAGTGAGAAAGATGGTGATTCGAAAAATTTTCCTAACTCTTTTAATTGGGGCCAGTATCATTCCGGTATTAGCGTTAGCCGATAATGCTGCTTTTGCTTACGGTGTAAGGTCGTTAATCACTGATCCTGCCCAAAACTCGCCGTCAACCCAGCCGCGTACTGCTGATAAACTACGACAAAATCAGCAAGCGGTCATTGACAATTTATTAAATAAAGCGCGTTCAACAGCGAATCCGACGTCGCAAAATGAGGCCTCATCTGCTTCATCCTCGGGGCAAAATCCTGGGCTCAGTGATGATGCGTTTGCCAACACTATTCGCAATATGATGCCGTTGTCGCCCGATCAAATCCGCACACTCCATTATTTATTTGACCAAAGTCAACAGGCGGCCGCGGCCGCGCCTGGCGTACCGCCAAAACCGACTTCAGCTTCGGTTATTGTTAATTTGTCCCCGGGTGCAACGCCCCCGATTATCCGCTTATCATCCGGTTTTGTAACGTCGTTGGTATTTTTAGATTCCAGCGGTGCCCCGTGGCCCATTCAAGCGTATGACTTGGGCGATCCGAAAAGTTTTAACATCCAGTGGAATAAAAAAGATAACACGTTGTTAGTACAAGCGTTGAGCCATTATAAGGCAGGTAATTTAGCCGTCGTGCTGGAAGGATTGGATACGCCCGTAATGTTGACGTTAATGCCGGGACAGCGTGCCGTCGATTATCGTGTCGATTTGCGCGTACCCGGTTTGGGACCGAACGCCAACCCCGACTTAGACGGTTTGCCGGCAACGGAAAGTCCCGAATTATTAAACGTTTTAAACGGCGTTCCGCCGAGTAACAGCAAACCCCTGACGATTACGGGGGGCGACTGCCAGGGTTGGTTGATAAAGGGACACATTTTTTTACGGACCCGTTTAACGGTTTTATCGCCTGGATGGATTTCGACGATGAGCAGTGCGGATGGAACACATGCCTATGAGCTGCAAACGACGCCGGTGGTGTTGGCATCGCAGCGGGGTCAGTTAGTTAAGTTGATGATTGAAGGGTTGTAAAATGGCAGAGTTTTCAAAAAAGTTTCTACAAAGTGCAAAATTCCGAGTAATTGCCGCCGCGGTTGCCGCTGTGGCTTTAATCGCGGTGGTGGGCGTTATTTGGCATCATAAGGCTACCGAAGACGCCTTTAAAAGTACGGCCGAAGTTTCTTCTCCGCCGACGATTGAATCTCTACCAGGGGCTGGCAATCCCTCAGACGCTTACGTGAAAACCCAGAATATCCAGAATGCCCAACAAGCGAGTGAAGCGCGCAAAGGCGGCACCAGCTTTGTGCCTACCATTACGCGTCCAAGCTTTCTCGGATCGGAAGACCAATTTGAACAAGATCAACCGTCAGCCCCGACAACGGACTTAAAAAAACGAAATTGTCCCATTAAGAAAGTCGTTTATATGTATAAACCAAATCCAGCGAGCTGTACGGTGGATAATTTAAAATTAGCGCGAAGCGCCGGCGTTACGGCTGAAGAATTAGTGTGTCAATCCTGTTCTTGTCCATCTTTACGTCTGGCTGGCTACACGGCCGGTGAGTTAAAAGAAGTGGGTTATTCCACCGTGGAACTGCGCAAGTGTGGATTTAGCATCGCCCAATTGCAGGCGGCGGGATTTAGCGCGAAAGATTTAAAAGCGGCTGGTTTTACCGCTGCCCAATTAAAAGCAGCAGGCTTCAGCGCAGGAGAATTGGCGGACGCCGGTTTCACGCCGGATCAAATAAAAGCGGCCGGTTATTCATCAGCAGAAATGCAAGCCGCGGGAATCCAAACAAACAATCCCGATTGCGATCTCGCCGCCTTAAAAAAAGCCCGCGCCAGTGGTGTCACAGCGGCGGAATTACGCCAAAAAGGCTGCGGTTTAGCCGCATTAAAAGCCGCCGGCTTCACTGCAGCTGAGCTTAAAGATGCCGGTTTTACGGCTGCGCAGCTAAAAGCGGCGGGCTTTAGTGCGAAAGATTTGAAAGCGGCCGGTTTTACCGCTGCGCAATTAAAAGCCGCGGGTTTTAGTGCAAAAGATTTAAAAAGCGCTGGCTTTAGTGCAGTGGCATTAAAACAAGCGGGATTTAGCAATGCGGATTTGAAGGATGCCGGATTTTCGCCGGAACAAATTCAGGCAGCGGATAAAGTGGCAAAAGTTTGTGACGTGGAGGCATTAAAAGCTGCCCGCGCCCAAGGTATTTCCGCTAAAGAACTAAAAGAGAAGGGTTGCGGCTTGGCGGCTTTAAAAGCGGCCGGCTTTACCGCCGCCGAACTTAAAGACGCGGGCTTTACGGCCGCGCAGCTTAAAGGGGCCGGATTCAGCGCCGCCGATTTAAAAGCGGCCGGTTTTTCTGCGGCGCAATTAAAAGCGGCTGGGTTTAGTGCCAAAGCTTTAAAAGCGGCTGGGTTTTCAGCCCACGATTTAGCGACGGCTGGATTTAACGCTTCACAATTGAAAGACGCCGGTTTCACCGCCGATGATTTAAAAGCGGCTGGTTTCAGTGATCAGGCTTTGAGCGCAGCGGGATTCCCGCCGTCTTCTGGCGATTGCAGCGTCAAAGCGCTTAAAAAAGCGCGAATGGCGGGTATTTCAGCCACTGAATTAAAAGAAAAAGGTTGTGGGCTGGCTGCTTTAAAAGCAGCCGGCTTCACCGCAGCCGAGCTTAAAAACGCTGGATTTACAGCCGCGCAGCTCAAAGCGGCTGGCTTTAGCGCTAAGGATTTGAAGGACGCGGGGTTTTCGGCAGCGGAATTAAAAGCAGCCGGATTCGGGGCTAAGGATTTAAAAGATGCTGGCTATTCGGCACAAGACTTAAAAGCGGCTGGCTTTAGTGCCGCTCAATTGAAGGATGCCGGTTTTGACGCTCAAGCCTTGAAAGACGCAGGCTTCTCAGCGGCGGACTTAAAAAATGCTGGTTTTAGCGCTGAAGCACTGAAAAACGCCGGTTTCAGCGCCGCGCAACTCAAAGCGGCTGGCTTTAGTGCAGGGGCTTTAAAAGCGGCTGGCTTTAGCGCTTCTCAATTAAAAGCCGCCGGCTTTGACGCAAAAGCGCTACGTGATGCGGGTTTTTCCGCAGGCGAATTAAAAGCAGCGGGATTTTCGCCTGAAGAATTACGCCATGCGGGTTATTCAAAAGGTGATTTATTGCGGGCGGGTTATACGGCTGAGCAAGCCGGTTATCCTCCATCCTCCCCGCCGGGGACAGAGGTCTCGCAGTCCGCCCAGCGCCCGCCCTTATCTGCCGATAATTCAGCAGCCAGTGTGTCGGGATTAAATAATTCACAGAGCAGTGCGATGCCTTCTATTAATAGTGATTCGCCTGAGGCGCGCTTGCGGGCATTGCAAAAATTGCAGCAAGAACAACTCAACGAGCAGCAGCGCCGAGATGTGGAACAGCAAATGCAAGGGCAAATGAGCTTGCAAGCGCAAAAGCTCATGGCTGGCTGGAGTAATGATTCGGGGCAAGCCTATCAAGTGGCCTTGCAACAACCGGCGACTACACCGGTAGGGGGCAACGTTAGCAGCCAGCAAGGGGCGGGAGCCGCGGCTAAACCCACTGGACCCGTCATTAAGGCAGGGACCATTATGTTTGCTGTTTTGGATACCGGTATTAACAGCGATGAAAAAAGTCCAATTTTAGCCACCATTGTGACAGGCAAACTGAAAGGATCGAAACTCATCGGTGATTTTAGCCGAGTGGATAAGAAGGTCTTATTAAAATTCAATTTACTGAATGTGCCTTCTTTCGACCATACTTTTGGCATTAATGCGGTGGCGATTGACCCTGATACCGCCCGAACCGCGATCGCGAAATCCGTTAATAGCCATTATTTATTGCGTTACGGATCGTTATTTGCCTCGGCATTTTTGTCGGGCCTGTCGCAAGGAATTATCCAATCGGGTTCGACGGAGGAGTGTTTCTTCGGTATCTGTCACAGACAGTATTCGAAACTTAACACAGCTCAATATATTGCTTTAGGCATGGGCAACGTCGGTGAACAATATGCCACCGTGATGGGGAACAATTTCAATCGCGCGCCGACCATTCGAGTGCCTGGCGGTACGGGGATTGGATTGTTGTTCATGAGTGATATCACATTGCCGCAACCCTTACCGGCGCATCAAAACACGTAACGAAGAGGTGATCATTAATGAGTATCGAAAATCAGAAAACCATCGGCGACGATGAATACCAATATCCTAATGAAGAATACGTGGCGGAAACGACGCCGCCGGATGAACAACAGCCCGCAGAGCCAAAGCCGGCCAACTTCTTCGTTCGTTTTGTTCAAAATAATAAACGAATAACGGCGGTTATTGCAGTTGTGTTGATTGTGCTTGTGGCATTTAAGCTGATGAGCTCGCATCGGAGTAAATCGATCGATGCGCCACCCCCTCCAGCGCAACCGGTGGCTCAACAACCCGTGCAGTCTGTTTCTGCCCCTGATCCTGAGATGATGAGCAAATTGGACGCTCTTAAACAGGATGAGCAAAGCAGTCAGACCACCATTTCTCAATTACAAAATCAACTTCAGGATGTTCGCAATCAGTTGAACCAGACTTCGGTTCAGCAATCCCAGCTTAATCAGGCAATAGCCGCCTTAGTGGATCAAATGAAACAGTTGGGTCAAAGCATTCAATCAGAAGAAACGAAAAAGTCAGCACCGGCGAAAAAATCCGCACCGACTGCGCCTCCCGTGGTTTTTCATTTGAAGGCCATCGTTCCGGGCAGGGCTTGGATCATCAGTAATGACGGATTGTCCGAATCTGTTTCTGTTGGTGATCCGGTGCCTCAATACGGCACGGTTAAGGTCGTGGATGCTAACCGAGGGATGGTGTTGATGAGTTCAGGGAAGGTGATTGGTTATGGAGCGAATGATCGTTGATGGATCAGTGTTCCCCGTATTTCGATACGGCCTACGGGATAGGTGAGTTGAAAAACGAAGAGAATTTCCGATGATCTCAGGTATCAATCCTTTCGTACTGATGCAAAATCTCGGCTATATGGCGGAGATTGTTCAATCCGTATCGATCATTATGGGATTAGGATTGTTTATGATGGGAATTTTTCGTTTAAAGCGTTATGGAGAGATGCGCACCTTTATGTCCCACCAAATGACCATAGCCGCGCCCCTCCTGATGATGATTGCGGGAATTGCCCTCATGTGCCTTCCCGTTGTGTTGAGCACTGCTTTAACCAGCTTCTGGTCCACCAGTAACCCGCTCCATTATCACGGGGGAGAAGTCGGGTATGAGCAGCTCATTCCGCCAATTATTGTCTTTGTACGTTTAATCGGCGTGGGCGCTTTTATTCGGGGTGTGCTCTTATTTTCACGTGTCGGACGGGAGCAAACACCCCCAGGAACGATGGCTAAAGCGATGTTGCATATTCTGGGGGGCCTATTTTGCGTTCATATTCTAGGTACCTTAAGCTTGTTAAAATCAGTGTTAGGAATGTCGGTTTAGTTAATAACTATTTAATGTTTTTTAATATTTCCTTAAGGTAAGGAAGGTATAGTAAATCGTAGAAAAAATTATTATTTCTGGAGATTAGTCATCATGCAGACTAAAACAATGCGCTTATTTCGAATACTCCTAGGTCCGCTTTTGGTGTTATCTGGAGTTATCGGCGTATTATTTGCTGGAACGACGTTGGCAGCCGTCGACCCTGTTTCGTTAACCAGTATCGCAAAGAATGTGGATACTTCAGTAGCAGAACTGGCTACCGTCCTTAGCGATATCTCATTAATCGCGGGTGTGGGCTTTGTTATGGCTTCTTTCTTTAAATTCCACCAGCACAAATTGAATCCCACCCAAGTGCCGATCAGTCAAGGGGTCACTTTGTTATTAATTGGCGCCGGATTGGTATTGTTCCCCACGATGTTGCCAACAGCGAAACAAGCCATTTTTGGTAAATCTGCTACGATTGCTAAAGTGGGTGGCGGCCAGATCCACAGTATTATTGGTTCGTCATAAGCCGTTGATTGCGTGATGGCTTTGCGCAACATTCAATTATCCGCTAGCGACAGCAATTGGCGATTATTCATGGTAAGAAAGGCTGATACAGCCTTTCTTGCCTTTCAAGCTAAAGTGCATGAGCGGGATAATTACACTTGCCAATATTGCGGGTTTCGTGCCAAACGGTACATGGAAATTGTAAACCTCGATGGGAATTATCGCAATAATCGCCTTACAAATTTAGCGACAGCTTGTGGGTTTTGTAGTCAGTGTTTCTTTTTAGATGCGGTTGGCAAGGGCGAGTCGGGAGGTGGAACTTTAATTTATCTTCCGGAAATGACGCAAGGGGAATTAAATGCCTTATGCCATGTGTTATTTACTTCCATTGCCACGGAAAGCAGTTCTGCAACAGAAGCGCGTAATATTTACCGCAGTTTTAAATTGCGTTCCCAAATTATCGAACAACAGTTAGGGGAGGGATTAAGCCATCCGGCTTTGCTGGGACAGCTTTTAGTGGATACAAAGACAGAAAAAATGAGTTTGCTCAAAGACGCATTGGAAACAAAATTACGACTCCTTCCCGATCTCGCGCGTTTTTCGGTTCAAGTGGAGGCGTGGGCGCGGGATGGATTAGAGGAATTAGGCTCTGTTTACAATACGCGAGACTGAGTTAGAACATTGATTTACGGCCGTAGCGCATTAAACGAAAATGGATGACAGGTAAAGTATTCTAGGTAACGTATGAAAATCATTAAATCATTTGCAGGCCTGTTTGATAGTTTGTTCGCCTGGTTAAGTAATACTTTAAAACAAAGCACCAGCGCTTATTGTGAATTGCAAACAGCCGATAGTTCGACTGTGTTAGTTGCTCACGACGGTTCGTTAATTTCCGTTTTACGTTTAGAAGGCGTTACCGCTCTCATTGGCCGGGAAGAATTCGATAAAATTCAAACCGGGTTGCAGCATGCGTTACAAACCGTCATGTCCCAACCAGGACACGTCATCCAAGTTTATTTTAGCTATAACAAAGATGAAGTGCGTGGTGAAATTAATGAAATTTTGCAGCCGGCTGAACAAACGGCAAAGCGGCTAAGCTTGCAGTTAGGTGATTTGTTTAAGGAGAGAATGAATTATTTAACAAAATATTGTGCGCATGAAGAAATTTATATTGTTTTATGGACCCGTTTGAAATCCCTTACTAACGAACAAATTAAACGATCAACGAAAGAAAAACGAAAACAGATTAAAAAACAAAAAATACCGCCATTTAAATTAACCCAAAATCTAATTGCCGCTATTCCCGACCTTCGAGAAAATCACGACTCTTTTGTTCGTTCAGTAGTGAACGAATTTAATGGGTTGGGGTTGATAACTGAACTATTGGAAGTGCACGATGCTGTTTATATTATGCGTCGCAGTGCGGACCCAGAGTTCACCGATCGAGAATGGCGACCTTTATTGCCAGGGGATAAAATAACGATAAAAGAGCCAAAAGCGGGCACTTCGGAAGTTTCTGATATTTTATGGCCGGCCCTCGCCCGTCAAATATTACCCCGCGATGCTGAAAATTTAGATTTGCGAACGGCTCGGGTGGGCGATCGCATTTATGCGACGGTGTTTATTAATTTATTTCCGAAGGACATTCAAACCTTCGTCCGGCTTTTTACTCGAACACTCCAAACGCGGATTCCATGGCGAATTTCTTTTTTATTTGAAAGCGATGGCCTAGCGGGAACGAGCATTCGTAAAATGCTCTCTTCGGTATTGAGTGTAACTTCCACTCAGAATCGTTTAATTCACGACTCCTTAAATTTATTAAATTACATCAATCTCAATACGGATGATGCCGTCGTGAAATTGCGTGTTTCGGCCGCTACTTGGGCGCCGGAAGGCGATATTCGGCTTTTGCGCGCGCGGGCGGCTATGTTAGCGAAAGCGATTGAAGGATGGGGTTCTTGTGACGTTTCCGAAATTTCGGGGGATGCTTACGAAGGTGTCGTTTCAACAATGATCGGCATTTCGGGCACCAGTGTTGCTCCCGCCTCCATCGCTCCTCTTTCTAACGTTCTCTATATGCTTCCGCTCTTTCGCCCCGCCTCGCCGTGGACGCACGGCGCATTATTATTTCGTTCTCCCGACGGTAAGCCGTGGCCTTATCAACCCGGTTCTCATCAACAAACCACGTGGATCGATTTATTTTACGCGCGACCGGGTTCTGGTAAATCCGTGTTGTCCAACACCATTAACTTAGCTGTTTGTTTGTCTTCTGGGATTCAGCGGTTACCGCACATTTCCATTATCGATATCGGTCCTTCTAGCAGCGGATTAATTTTATTATTAAAAGATGCGTTGCCCGCCGATAAAAAATATTTGGTGGCTTACCATCGGTTGCGAATGCGATCGGATTACGCCATTAATCCTTTTGATACTCAGCTCGGGTGTCGCTATCCCACTCCACAGGAACGCGCCTTTTTAGTGAATTTTTTAAGTTTATTGGCAACGCCTATTGGTTCTGAAAAAACATACGACGGCGTTGCGGATATGGCGGGTTTAATCATCGATGAGCTTTATAAAAATAAAGCGGACGATGGAAATCCCAACACTTTTGCGCTTGGAATGGAAGAAAATATCGATGGGATTTTAGAAGAAATTGGTTTTGTTCAAGATGATCAAACAACCTGGTGGGAAGTCACCGATGCGCTATTTATGGCGGGCTTTACTCACGAAGCGATGTTGGCGCAGCGCCATGCGATGCCTGTTTTAGCGGATGTCGCTGCTATTTGTCGTTTACCCGCTATTCAGGATTTGTACGGGAAAATTGTTGCTCCAACGGGAGAACCGCTGATTCATGCTTTTGCGCGGATGATTTCAAGCGCGGTGCGTGAATACCCCATCATTTCTCAAGTAACGCGTTTCGATTTAGGCGATGCTCGAGTAGTGGCGTTGGACTTAGATGAAGTGGCACGAAGCGGTGGGGATGCGGCTAATCGTCAAACGGCTGTGATGTATATGCTAGCGCGATATGTTTTGGGCCGTCATTATTTTCTGACGGACGACAACGTGGCGGATATGCCGGAAGGTTATCGCCATTATCACCAAGCGCGCATTGCAGAAATTCGGGAAGATCCTAAACGGATTGTTTTCGATGAATTTCACCGTACGGCTAAGGCGCAAGCGGTGCGCGATCAGGTCATTCAAGACATGCGTGAAGGCCGTAAATGGAAAGTTCAGGTTGCGTTATTATCACAATCTTTGGATGATTTCGATGAAATTATGGTCGAATTTGCCACCTCCATATTTATTATGGACGCCGGGCCTGAACAAACTGTGCGTAAAACCGCTGAAATTTTCGGATTAAGTCACACCGCAGAAATTGCATTAAAAACACGGGTGCATGGTCCGCGTGAAGACGGCGCGACCTTTCTAGCGCAATTTGCAACTAAAAATGGGTTAAACACGCAGTTATTAACCGCCACATTAGGTCCTGTCGAATTATGGTCGCTGAACACAACGGCCGAGGATGTCAATATTCGTAATCAACTTTATAAACGCATTGGCCCAAAAGAAACTCGCCGTATTTTAGCCACTATGTTCCCCTCGGGGACGGCCACCAAAGCGCTCGAAGATCGTTACGCAGACTATAAGGAAGAAGGCCGCCTTATCGATGACACGGCCAAACACGGCATTATGCAGTCCTTGATTAATGAAATTCTAGAAACTTATTATTCTGAAAAAGAGAGTGCTGTTGTATAATGGATGGTTTTTGGTCAGGGATAGTCCCGCTTCTCGCGGTTTATCCAATTAGCTAACCAAGCATCATAAATTTCCTTGGCGGCCGGAAAATTGTCTGCTCTTAAATAATCACAAACTTGTCTTTTCAGCGGTTCAGGCAAATCAGCAAACATCGGCTGTTCTCCAAAGTCAATTGATATAGTGCGAAAGCATACCTATTTTGACAATGAAAAGGAAACAGCTCACCCCCACCTCACCCCTAAGAAAAAGCTGAAATAATCTGTTTTGCCTTAAGGAATCGTTAAAATATAACTTCCTCCTATTTGATGTGAATATCTCGTTTTGAAGTTGAATTATTAAGGGAACCCCATCATAAAACCTAGCAGAAGGCTACCAATAGCTGCAACCCACTTGTTTAGATTTGGATTCCTGTTCTTTTTCCTTTTCTTCCCCTTCAAGCGATTTAAATTCACTCGTAGTCCATAGACTGCTATTAGCCACCAGAGCATCTACTTGTGTTTTAACAGAAGAGAGGGAGTCCTCTTGCGGTGGTTTATTATGCAAAGATGCCTCTTTTTCAACCGGCAAACCTGACATGATATCGTCTACTTTCCCTTTCATCTCAGAAAAATTGAAATCGAGCTTTGCTCGTTTAAAGGGCGGAGATTGGTTTTTATCTTCTCGGAGCTCTTTTTTAAACGATCGTTTTCTTCTTTCAATTTAATATTTTCTTCCATCACCTTTTCATATTTTTGCTGAAGTAAGTAATTTTCACGACCAAATTCTATCATCGACTCATTAACGTCTTTCCCTTCGTTTAATCCAATCGACTCGAAATCGATGTTTGAGATATCTTTTACCTCATAAAAATTATAACATCGACTATGGGTTCCGCCTTTACCTTTAATGTTATACAACGTTGCTTGCTTAAAGAAATCAGAGTCGCCATTCGATAAAGGAATATCTTCGAGTACTACATTTCTGAGTACAGAATAGGCAAAATTACCTGGAGCAAATAATCTATATTCCAGGCTAGAGTACAATTTTCAAATACTGGACTAATTCTAGTGCTTTGCTCCATAGAAGGATGCTCGTTGATTGCTAATAAATCTGCGCTTAATTTTTCTATCTTGTCCGCATGTAACGTTGACTCTTTTCCTCCCCATAATTGCTTGACTACGTCCGCATACTTTAGGGCCAAGTGATCACTTGTTTTCCTGGGCAAGCAATTATTTTTGTTCAGATGCTCCTTTGCATCCCTTAAATCAACTTCAAGGTTTTCAACTCGATAATCCAATGGGATCTCTTCAGTAGTTTTTTTTCTCATAATAATTTTATCTCGCAGTTAATTTTTAAAAAACGATTTTATTATAATTATTTTTACAAATAAACAATTAGTTAAAAATATTTCAAATTTTTATAAAATAATTCTATTTCTTAATATTAATTTAATATTAAGAAATTAATATTCGACCTGTATTTTTTTATGCGGACACATATTTATGAGATGTGGATGAATCTTCTCAAACTAATTCATTCAAGGAAAAAGGGAAAGAAAAGGAAGACGAAAGGAAAATTTATTGAAATTTAACTGATAATTAATAGAGGTAAAATAATCAATGAGACGACAAATAAACACTTCGGAGCCTTCCCAAAAAGCAGAATCTCGCTATCATGAAGAACATAGTGATTTTATCGGAAATTTTAAAACCAAATCCTTAAGTAAAAATATTCCTTCCGAAGAACAAACTTTAAATCAAGGTTATGACAAATTAAATAAAATAATGCTTGTTTCGGAGGACCTTGTTTCGGAGGGATTAGAAACTCTTAGGTATATTAGGGATACATCTGATACTTTAATGGAACAGTATAAGAAATTAGGAGGAATTAAACAAAAGTCTCCTGAGGATAAATTAGAGGAAGCATTAAAGCTAGAAGTCAAAGAGCGCCGGTACGATAAACAAAATCGAATAAGTCCGCAGCAAACGTTTGAATTTTTGGAAATTGAAAAAGCTTTAAATAATACATATATTAATGAAGCAATGCCACATTGGGCAATTTAATTTCAGTTAGGAATGTTACACCGATCAAGAAATTTTATAGATAAACGCGTTTTTGAACTATTAGTATTAATAAGAAGATCCCGAGCACCTGATCGGTATCATTATGTAGAAATTAATGATCGCCTTTATAGATCCACCATTTATGATTTTTGTGAAAAAGCAGATAGGGACATGTCAAAAAATTCGGAATATGAAAGCTCTTTGGAAAAATTTGACAAGCGTCTTAAAGGGATACGTGCTGAAATGATTGAAGAGAAGTTAATAGCACAGCAGGAAAGTGATAATCCTATTTTTAATGAACCTAAGGAAAGTAATAATTCTCTTTCTAATGAAATGCTCAAAACGAGTGAAGCCGAAATTGATAAGTATATTGAAGATCTCCCAACTGTTCCTATTAATCCTCCACTTCAAGAACCAAAAAAGGCAAGAACCCTTTGGAGCATAAAAGAAAGACAGACTTTCTGTATTAATGAAGACTTAGTAAGGTTTATCGAAGATTTTTTACCAGAAGAAAAAAAATATCTTATTCAATGCAATCGCCGAGAAATTCAAGTTAAAGGTGGAACTGATTATGGTATCAAGGGAACAGTTACTGATGTATTGACTACCGATTTTCGTGAAATCATGCGTGCTTCTTTAGTGAATAAAGAAAAATCTAGAATTGAGCAAAAAAACAGAGAATTTGATCAATATTATGTTATTCAAACTTCTGAGGTAAGTCAAAAAGCTATTAATAGCCTTAAAAGTGACATGGGCGATAAATATTCTAGTTAAGAAGTTAAAGATATTCATGCAAAATTTGATGCGAATAATTTATTTGAAGATATTGAAAAATTACAAGAAGAATATGAAAAATGAAGAGGAAAAGAAACAGAGTTAAAAAATCAGGAATTGCTCAATCTATATTTCCAGAAGCTCGAAAAAAGAATTTATGAAGCTTGTTTTCCAAGCTTTTCATCTAAAAAAGCAGAAAAGAAAAAAAAGAAAGAAAAAAAATATGAAAAAATAATTGCAGAAAAAAAGTGGGAAAGATTGAAAAAGAAATTAGATGATTTCAAATCAATCATTGAAAAACATTTGTTTGATCCAATTATTTATCAGGGAAACGGTTATGTATCTTTTACAAAGACTAGCAATGACGATGTCCAGCCAGTTAACGACGATAAAACTGATAAAGCTACAATCTCGCAAGCTAATAATCCACATATTTTTATTTCTGCTCCAAAGAAAATTATAGAAGCTAGCACACCAGAAGATCTAGATGATTGTACAGCTGCCTGCTGTTTCTTGTTCAATAAAACATTTAATTGAGAAAGAATTATTTTTAAGAATTAAATTATTAAATGAAGGTTATTCGCTACCAATGTTGTAACATTCTAACTGATAGCGAGTTTTTTAGTGAAGAAAATAATTACACCTCACGTTTATTTTTAATAGAAAGTTTAGGTAATTTTAGAGATTTTGTGGCGAATTCTTCATCAGATTTTATGCTACGGTGATTTAATTCAGAGGGGGAAAAGAATCTAAAAAAAGGCCCACTATTATTCTTTCTTTCATCCGAACTGCTAGCATTCGATTTGCTACCACAACATAAATCGAAATTTGAGTTGTTTCCCCTTTGATCTATGGTGGCATTGGTTTTTAGATTTTTTAAAAAAACATTTTTTTCACTTTATTTCCTCTTTGGTTAGCATTTAGGAATAACAGTTTATAAGTTTTACATTATTATATAATATAAAATAATATTTACTATTTATTTTAAATTTTCCAGACAAACAAATTTGTTAAATAAATCTAAAATTAATATTTTATTAAGTTTATCGATTTATAGTCCTGTGTTCAAATAACAAATAAATTTAAAAAATAAGATGAGGTAACTATGCGGCTCGACCCAGCTCTTACAGTAATGAATAAACTTAATTACGACCCCGACTCTGACGGAGAATGTGTCGGTTTAAGTCTAGCTGAACTAGAAGCACAAATACTGGACTTATATGTACCTGGAGAACTTAAAATACATAGGCAGCGTTCAAAACGAATTGAAGATTTGGCTTTGAAGGTATCGGAAAATTTACCCTTTAATATCTCTCTTGAAGATCAAAGTTTTTTTGAAAAAGTAAAAATTTATAGTCGTCCCTATCAATATGAAAATTTTTTCTCCGGCAATCGTGCTATAAATCAAGAAGAAGTAGAAATAACTTAAAAACTTGCACAAAGCGCGTTAACTGAAAGTCTAGGAGGATTGTGTGAAATAAGTTCCTTCAGTGGAGTTTACGATGCTGAAGAAATGAAAATTTATTTAGAAAATTTTAAAGAACATATCGAGAAATCCGGTCTTCCCCATTTTCCCTTTGTTCTGCGTAGTCATTCTCATCAAATTACAGTTACTTACGTTTCTTCAAAAAATGAAAAACAGCCATCTGGAAATGTATGGACTATCAGTAACCATGGCCAACTTTTTGAATCTAAGAGTGTGGATGAAGTTCGTGATAAGCTATTCAAAATTTATAAGGTCCCCTTAGATGATAAAGATACCAAAGCTATTTTAAGCACCGGAATTTATTGCTGTACCGAACAATCCCGATTTTCAGACACAAATAGTCTCAAAAAAGAGGATAATATTCTTTCAAAAACAAGAAGTGCCATTTATAAATGGAAATTAAGTGAGAATTTTAAAAAAATCCACGACGTAACGCCTGAGAAAGCCAAATATAAAAATGAAATCGGCGTTAGCTGGATTTATATTGCTTCACGAAATAATTTCAAAGAAACAGTCAAGAATTGATCCTTAAAGGTGCAGATGTAAATGCCACAATTAAGCCTCCCACAAATTTCAGATTTAACGTCGAAAATGAGAATAAGATTGGCTTGAGTCCTCTTATTGCTGCTGCCAGTAAAGGACATGAAAATATAGTGACTGAACTGGTTAATAAAGGAGCGGATGTTAATCAAATCACTGAAGAAGGTGATTCAGCTCTGCACTATGCTGCGGAAAATGGTCATGTAGGAACAATTAAGATATTGATAAGCAAGGGAAGCGAAATCAATAAACAAAATGAAGGAGGTCAAACCCCGCTTCACGATGCCACAGATAGAGGCTACAACCTAGCAATTGAGGCATTGATAGCTGAAAATGCTAATCCTAATCTAAAGGATAAGGATGGTAATTCAGCTCTGCATTTTGCTGTCGAAAGCGATTCTGAGTCATCTGTTATCTTAATAATTAATGCTAACGCTGATGTGAATAGCGGGAATCAGGAGGAGCTTACGCCACTTCACTATGCTTGCGCTTATGGTTACACAAGAATAGCGAAGTTGCTTATTGAAGCAGGGGCTGACGTTGCCAAGAGGAACTGTAACGGAAATTCAGCTTTGCATTTTGCAGCTAGCGGTAGCCATAATGAAATTATTGACTTATTGCTTGAGAAAGAAGCTGACGTCAACGAAGAGGATCACAAAGGCAATATACCATTGCATTATGCAACGCTAAGAGACTCTATTTCTACGGTTGATAAGTTAATTAATAACAAGGCTGAAATTAATAAAAAAAATCATAAGGGTGAAACAGCTTTATATTTAGCCGTACAACAAAATTCTTTGGAGATGATTCGCTACTTGATCAATCAGGGGGCCGACGTCAATGCTCAAACACGTAAAGGAAATACAGCACTGCATCTAGCCGCGGCAAATGGTTTTCAAGAAGCAACTAACTTATTGATTACGGCAGGCGCAGATCTAAAAATAAAAAATAATGAGGACATGACACCGCTTCAAGTTGCTATAGAAACACAGTCTATCGCATCCCTTAAACAACTAGTTTTATCTGAATCACCGATTACTGCAGAAGATGTTACAAGAATTTTTACTCCTGCTATAGAAGTCCAGGATAAGTGCTCATTTTCTGAGTGGGACATTTCTGATGAATTAGATACAGTGCTTTCATTAGCCAGAGAGAATAACAACCAAGCGCTTATCAGACAACTATCAGAAGATGATAGCCAGCTTAAAACGATAAAGTTGTACTTCGCTGCTTCAATTGGAGATTCGGAAACTATTAAAAAGTTGGTGAAACAAAATCCAGAAATATTGAATAGGCGAGATCCTAATGGATGTACTGCGTTACATTATGCTGCAGAAGAAAAGGAAAAAGGGAGCATAAAAACCTTACTTGAATTGAATGCTTGCGCTTTGCTAAAGAATATTCGTGATCTTAAGCAAGCGATATCGCTTTAGAAAATAAGGATGTGTATGCTTTTTTGCTTTTGAACGAAGCTGAAGAATCTCAACAACAAGCAGTTATTTTGAGTGGCCAAAATGATGTATTTTCTTTTAATCGTAAAGATGTGAATGAGGTAATGTCGAATTCATTATTTTCTAAAAAAGACAAACCAATTAGTGAACCCGTTGAGGTAAAGAAAGAAAATCTATCGCAAGCGTCAACTCCAAATGAATTATTTTCCTCAATTAAAGAAATGGTGGATTCGTTACTATCAGACAGTAAACCACAGCATAGTCCATTTAAGCCTACTAAAGAGGATGTTAAAGAAAATTAGGAAAAAAGGCGAGAATCTGATTCAATATTTTCGAATAATTGACTTGGCGCTTATTCAAAACTGAGGTTCAGATAATAAATCTTTAATCTAGGGCATGTATATTCTCTTCTGGATTGTATTATCCATAGGCAAAAGTTATTTATAATTCCTCAAAACCCTGTCCGTTAGGATAGGGTTAACTTACGCGATGGGGGATTCCAAAGGGGGGGGGGAGAACCACGGTTCTCCCTCTTTGCTCGCCGAGCGCGAACTTGTTTGCGCCGGCGATTAAAAACAGAGATAAAAATAGCACGGGCGTAAGCCCGTGGTATTTCTATTAAAAAATAAGGCGAATAAAAATGAGAATCTTTTCAGATAAAACTGGCAGTAACCAAGTAGAAGCAAACAAAAGAAAAGCGGCCCTTGAGAAAAATGTTATTTTAAACCAAAATATTAAAAGGAACCCAGCTATAGGTACTCCTTGTGTACCACGCACAGAGCAGAAAGCATCGACAACAGTTTACACTCCGACTTTTTTTCAGAGCCTAGAGCAGAATAAAATTCAGGAGTTAAGAAAAAAATGTGTAAAAGCTATAAACAAAATGAACTTACCTGAAAAAACTCATTTGGAAAAATTTTCTACTCGTACAGGCCTTGCAATGGGCGCTATGATACCTGCTTCACCCAATTTCTCTGTAGAAAAACAAAGAGAAAAGGAAAAGTGGGAGGCAAATGAGAGGTTAAAATCCTGCCGCTAACTATCGCCCACAAGCCAGTCCTCTTTTAGAGGTGCGCTCGCACACTTGCTGGCCTAAGCGCTGCATGCGCACGTAGGCGATTGGGTGGTAGACCACGTGGTTTATCAAAGAAAGCAGAGGCCACAGCCTTGTGCTGCTGAAGCATTATATAAAAAGAGAAAAAATTATCCGTGGTTGATATTTTTAAAAAATTAAATATTTCAAAAAGCACTCTCTATAAATATTTACGGCATCGAAACGTGCCAATTTCTTATTGTGCGCACCCCCATTTCTCTTGAGCTTAAACAAATATTTAGTTCCTTGAATTTGGATGTTGAAAATACACATTAAATCTGGTAGGCAGGAAAAAGCTGAAATAATCTGTTTTGCATTAAGGAAGCGTTGAAATATAATTTTCTCCTATTTGATGTGAATATCTCGTTGCGGAAATGGGATAGTAATATTATTTTCACGAAACTTACGTTCAACAGCGAAGTAAAGATTGCTTTGTACAATGTATTTTAAATTCACGTTGGGAATGACACACAGTAAGCTGAAGGCAAGACTGCTATCGCCAAATCCTTTAAACAAAACCAATGGTGCATTGGGGCCTTCTTGAATAACTTGTGGGTGTTCTCCAGCCGCCGTATAAAGTAATTTTTCAACCAATTCGACATCACTTTCATAGGCAACACCCACATCGACTCTTAAGCGCCATAGCTGATCACGGAACATATAATTAACTACTTGCTCTCTCGTTAAATCGGAATTGGGGATAATGACATCAGAACGTTCCATCGTGGTAATTTGGGTAGAGCGAATACGAACCTTTTTAACAAAACCTTCAGTATTGCCCACGATAATGCGATCACCCGGTTTAATCGGTCGCTCCGTTAAAAGAATTAACCCCGATATAAAGTCGCTCACAATATTTTGCAACCCAAAACCAATGCCCACCGAAAGAGCGCCCGCAATAATGGCTAATCCCGTAAAATTAACTCCGGCTATAATGAGAGCAAATAAGAGAGAGACAGTGAAAGCAACGTAACCAAATATAGACGAAAAAGCGATTTTTGCACTTTCATCCATGTACACTTGAGGGTGGCGATAAAAATAAGCGCGCAACCAGCGGGTGATTAATGCGAGAAAAGTGAAAACAAGCAGAGCGATAAGGATTCGAGCGGGAACAAAACTAAATTTCTCAACCGTAAATCCGTGAAAAAAACCATTCACTAAAGTTTTAATATCATGTAAGTGCAACCCCCACGCATGCAGCAATAATAAAAAATAACCGCTCCACACTATTACAAAAGTAACAAAACGTAGAGCCATTAATTCAGACAAGCCTTTATGCGGAGATAAACCGAGGTAATAATGAAGGCGTTTTTGCCAATGATGTGTTTCATCGACTAAAAGATCAATCAACGAATTTAAAATTTTAAAAATAAACCAAGCGGCAATAGAGTAAATTAGCGTTAAAAAAATTCCCAAAAGGAAAAATAACGCTAAACGATGATAACCAACCCATTCGGCGCCAATGGTAGCAAAAAAGGTTGCACTCAACAGGACGCTTAAAAAATAACGCCACAAAGGATAGTCTTTGAGTTGGGGAATTTTATTAATAAGCCAAATAATGGAGATCAGGTTAATAGCAACGAGGGTGATGTAGATCGTTCGTAGTAAATGAAGTATATCTTCCGACAGCGGCTGTTGACGGAGCAGACTATAGATAATATGACCCACTAATAAAAGCGTTGCAAGAGTGATCAAGCGGCGGGTAAATGACCGGCTTAAGTTGGACGGCACTTTTATTAAAGGCGATATAGGAGGATGTGGGTAAAAAAAGAGGCGAATAAGCATGAGAACGATGACATAAACGAGAAGGGCATAACTCGTTAAATTAATAAATGGCGTGAGCTCAAAATCTCTATTGAAAATAGCTAAATAAAGACTTGCCGTTAAGAGAGGGAGCAACCAAACGCTATAATGGGATAAAGTGCTAATGAAAGCTTGTGTGGCCTGTTGTCCGAAGGTAAGTTGTTTACTTTCTCTTATAAAAGATCGAAGCCATTTTTGAAAACCGATGCCGACAGTAATAGCGATGATTATAACCAGACCTAACAAAACCAATCCAAGTACATCGAATGATTGTATGCCCGTATTTTTATAAAATGTATAACCGTCAAACTCAGCGCCAATTTCAGGAAGATGACGGAATCCTTTGACTATTCTTTCTAACAGATGAGGTTCTCGGTTAAACAGAGCGAGTTGTGTTCGCTGGTGTTCGATAGAGCTGAAAGCTGAAATCGTATCGGTGGAACGTAATAAAAATAATTGACAGCTTGATTGACGTTTAATTAATTCATTTTTTTTCTTTTTTAAATATTCTTGGCGGACATCACCCGTTATATTATTGTTTACTATTTTTTTAGCCTGCTCATCAATTTTATCAATTTCGTTAGTTGTATTTTTTACGCAGGTCTTTGCCTGGTCTTGTAACTGAGTTAGAGTGAGCAAGGCTTTCTCAAGTTCTTCAGGAGCTAAACTTTTAGGAGAGAGTTGATTGATTTAATCCAAGGTTTCATGGGCTTCTTCCGGATTGAAGTGCGATTGAGCTAAACAAATGGTGCAAAAAATAATAATTAAAATACTAATGAGGTATTTAAATTTATTAATCATAAATGATTTCTTCTGTGGGCCATTGTTGTAAATAATTAATGGGCGACTCTCCTTTTTTCGCCTTTTTAAAACACGCAATATGAAACAGCGCTTCTCCTTCGTTGATTAACGGTATTGTCGTGTAACCGATAATGATTCCCGTCCGCGGCGATAAAATATCAAATTCTTCGCTACCAAAAGGATCGGCGATAATTCCTAGAAGATCACCTTTTTCTACTTTTTTGCCGAGTGGTTTAATTGAATGTATGATGCCACTTCGCGGCGCTCGGACCCAAACGCTCGAACGCGCCACAAGGGGCTGCAATATTTTTTTAGATTTTGGAGATTCATAAAGCATTCCAAGTTCGCGCATTACTCGCAATATGCCACGCACGCCCAACCGAATGGGGGCCTCATCGAAACGAAGCGCTTCGCCCGCTTCATAAATTAACACCGGAATATTCATTTCATTGGCGGCTTGGCGCAAAGAACCATCGCGTAAATTGGAATCCAAAATAACCGGGGCGCCGAACGCGCGCGCCAACTTTTCAGTTCCAGGCTGTGTTAAGTTTACGCGAATTTGAGGTAAGTTACGGCGATGAACAGCGGCGGAATGTAAATCAATGCCATGGGTGCAATGGCTGACAATTTCGTCAATAAATAATTTTGCCAATCGCGAAGCTAAAGATCCTTTCCGTAAACCAGGGAAATTACGGTTAAGGTCTCGCCGATCCGGCAAATACCGAGATTGGTAGATAAAACCGTAAATGTTGACAATAGGTGCTGCAATTAAAGTACCTTTTGATAAATTTTTAATGACGTTTAACTTCAGCAGATGGCGAACGATCTCAACCCCCGAAATTTCATCCCCATGAATACCGGCGCAAACAAATAATATTGGTCCCGGTTTTTTACTATTAAAAATGTGAATCGGAATATCGACGGGCGTATAGGTAAACAATTTGGGAGTGGGAAGGCGAATACTAAGATGTTCTCCAGGTTGGATAGTGTGTCCGCAAATTTTTAAAATCCTTTTTTTCATAGTTAACCTTGATAGCGGCTATAAGCCTTAATCGGTTTTGCATTTTTTTCTATAAATTCGATTATCATTCCTGCAATGTCTTTCTTTGTGATGTTTTCAATCCCCTCAAGCCCGGGCGAAGAGTTCACTTCTAGCACTAAAGGACCGCGTTTTGAACGCAATAAATCCACGCCAGCGACGTTTAAGCCGAGTGCTTTCGCCGCATTAATTGAAATTTCGCGTTCTTGGGGCGTTATTTTAATTAATTTAGTGGTGCCTCCGCGATGCACATTGGAGCGGAAATCGCCGGGCCGCGCTTCTCGCTGCATGGTGGCGACAACTTTGTTGCCGATCACAAAACAACGGATGTCGCGACCTTGCGTTTCTCCAATAAATTCTTGAATAAGGATATTTACTTTTAACCCTAGAAAGGCCTGGATCACACTTTCTGCGGCTTTTTTGGTTTCCGCCAAGACCACACCGATGCCTTGCGTTCCTTCAATCAGTTTGATAATTAAGGGTGTGCCGCCTACCATTTGAATTAAATCTTCGATATCGTCCGGTGAATGGGCAAAACCCGTGATAGGTAAGTCGATTCCTTTGCGAGATAAAAACTGCAGCGATCGAAATTTATCCCGGGAGCGGGTGATGGACATCGAAGAGTTGAGACAAAAAGTTCCCATCATTTCAAACTGGCGCACGACGGCTGTGCCGTAAAAAGTAATAGAAGCGCCAATTCGCGGGATCACAGCGTCGTAACGAGCTAACTCTTTCCCCATGTAATGGATAGTGGGTTTTTCTTGACTTAAGCTCATATAACAACGAAGGGTATTAATGATTTTAACTTTATGGCCGCGTGCCAATGCAGCTTCTTTTAAGCGCTGCGTAGAAGATAATTCTTGCTTGGTTGATAAAATAGCAATTTTCACTTAAAAATATCCTCATTATGAATGATAAATGATCGATTGGGGTTAACGATTAGATCTCGCATGGCCGTGCGCCCTAATAACATTCGAAAGCCCATGCTATCGCGATTAGTTAATGTGATTTCAATGGGCCAGCGTTTGTTGCCTAAAATAATGTCTGTTTTAATAACATAACGCAATTCTTTATGCCCCCCCGAGTCTCTGACGAAGCGGTGGTCATAGATATCCGCTTCACAGGTAATCACTGTGTTTTTGTCCTTTTGAATGGGGTGTATTTTGAAACGAACGCGTGGGGTATTATTTATTTTGAATGATTCAAGAGAAAAGGCATGTAATGCAGAGGTTCGGGCACCGGTATCGACTTTAGCCTTGATTCGATTAATGCCAAGATCGGGTAAAGCGATCCATTCACGCCAACCCACAGTGAGACAATTGTTTAATAATTGATCAGACATTCTACTTCCTTGTATATTTACATAATACAAGACCTTTAGTAGTTTTTCAGAAAATATCTTGATTTAATTTAAGAAAAGCTTGTAAAAACCCCCACCCCCTAACCCTCCCCAAGGGAGACAGAGAACAGTTAAAATTGGGTGCGATTGAAAGTGTAGGTTTCGTAAGCCGCCTCGGGGCTGCTGCATACGGGCTACTTAGCTACTCGGCCCCCCGAGGCGGCTTAGGAAACCTACACTTTCAATCGCACCCGTTAAAATTACTATCGTTCCCCTTTCAGGGGAGGATTGGATAACGTATCATTTTACGTCAGTAACCAGGGAGAAAAAATATGAAACGCCTCATCACGTTAATTTTAGTCAGTTTAGCCATTCCCCCAATTTACGCGGGCGGTGCCGTTGATACCCCTTTTCTTAATTCTGGCCCTTACGTTGGGCTTCACGGCGGTGTTGCTTTACCATCGGGGAGCGATTTGAATGCAGGCCCCGTGGTGGGTGCGCAGGTGGGTTATCGGATGGGTAATGTGCGTATTGAAGGAGCGTTGAGTTATTACAGCAATAGTTTGGAAGCGAATAGCGACGCAAAGCTTCGTATGACGACGCTGATGGCCAACGGCTATTACGATTTCAATTTTAATGCGCCATTGGTACCTTTCGTTGGCGTCGGTGTTGGTTGGGTACACGCTTGGCGAACGAATAACGGCGTTCTTTTGAATCGAGGCCCTGATAATAATGAATTTGCCTATCAGGGAATCGCGGGAGTGAGCTTCAGAGTCAGTCCACGCGTTACTTTGGGCGTCGATTATCGCTATTTGGGTTGGACGGATGGGAATGGTAGTCAAAATTTAATCGAAATGAGCGTTAATTATCAGTTTTAATGACCTCCATAAACTTGCCGCCAGAAGCGGTAAATGTTAAAAATAACGCACTTAAAGCGTCAATGGGCCCATAGCTCAGTTGGTTAGAGCGATCGACTCATAATCGACAGGTCCCAGGTTCAAGTCCTGGTGGGCCCACCATCGTTTTTAAATCATCTAGTACGGAAAAGTTCCGTAGCGCCTCTCCGGGGGTGGTGGGGGTAACGGCAATAAGGAGTCCTTGGATCCGGCCTCTGTGGGATATCGCCACAGAGACTCCACTAAGCGTTGTGCCCGGGTCAAATAAGGTTGTTCCCGGCTCAAATAAGAACGGGAGCTTTTATTTGCTTCGAAGTCTTCTTCCTTGCATTCACCATTTATCGAATTTTCGGGACTTGAGTTGGAAGAATTCTCTAGCTCAATTTCTCCCAATGCCTCATGAGCGCGTCCGGTTAAGAAAAAATGAGTAAAAATAGCCTCTTCTTTTTTAGGGTCTTCTTCACTCAAAGTTTTAGTCAGAGAAATTAATACTCGTAGAAAGATATAGGGAGGGATTTCGTCAATAAGGTTCAGGCTTCTTCTTGTATTTTTTCTAATTTACGGTGTCTTTCGAGAGTAATTTCCGAAGGGAAAAAAATTCGAGACGCATTTGTCAAAACACTGCCAAGGACTGGAAAAACACTGAAACTATTGACTAACACATTATTAATGACGGTGGGCCAATACCAGTAAAAAGCTTGAGATAATTTTTCCCCTAAAGCCTTAGCGTTTAAAAACAAGCAAGTGGCCGGGCTGTGCATAGCTAGGTATAGCAGAGCAGGCGAGGATAAAAGTTTGAGTAGCTTAGAATTTTCGGCAAGAAAACCAAGGAAGCTGGTCCTCTCGTTCCAGCTTTTGCGTACAGAACGAAGAGAAGCTCGCAGATCGTGACTCTCTAGGAATAGACTATTGTATAAATTCGCAAGAAGGCCGTAAATCACAAAGCCGTAGAGCAATGTGAAGGGTGGAGAACTATTGGTGGTGAAGAACCATGCCGCGACGGGATTTTTAGTCAGAGCGTCGAGACTTTTTTCGGTGTCCCAGTAATAACCGGTCAAAGCGAGTGTTATCGTTGACGCCCATGGCAAACTAATTACATTACGGGTATTTTTTTGTGTCGGTGATATTTTTAGGGGCATCGGCGCTAACTGCATTGCAATAAACATTAATTTTAGAGCGTCATTGCGGTCGAGCGCGTTATCAATTTCGCTGAGAGTTTTTCGGTTTAGATAAACACCTTGATTAAGAACAGTGCCAAATCCGGATTCAATGTTTGATTTAACGATAGCCTTAACATTATTGATGGCTTCTTCATTGGCGCTTAATCTTTTGGAACAGCAGCAAGTTAAGAAGGGTAAAGAAACTTCGATACCCTTGTGATTCAAGATAGTATTGATGAGCAGAGCAACCAAAGCTCTAGAATATTTGGTGTCCCCCGTAAACCATCGATCTTTTTGCTCGTATTCATTATAGGTAATGGCTGCAAGCGGAGCAGCTGAACCGAGAGATAACAGGGACACTAATGAATTTTTTAATCTTGATTTAAATTTTTGCCAAAAGTGTTTTTTCTGTTTTTCGGTTAGCTCCTGAACAATGTCGAGGTTACCCAACTCTTCGGGCATCTTTTCCCGGGTGCAACAATCTTTAATGAAGTTGATTAAGCCTCTCACGCCTGCGGAAAATTTGGGTTTTAAGAAAAAGGTAGTTAAAATGCTATTTAAGCCAAAAGCCGCTACGATAGCCGTCGTTTCATTTTGAAAATATTTAGGAAGGTATTTTGCTCTTGGTGTTTCCAGATAGACAGCAGAGGCGTATCCCGAAATAAAATCCACGGTAATTGCTTCCATAATACCTGTTGTAATTTTAAAAGCGCCGTCCGGTTTGGAAGCTTTTTTGACTATTTCCTCTAGCAATTCCACGAAAGCATCCGCTTCAGGTGAAAACAAAAACGAATTTCGGTTTAAAACAAAATCGCGGTCATTAAAGGGTGAATAAGGAATAAGCTTTCTAATTAATGGATTTATTATACGGGCTACGGCTTTGCTGTTTTGAGCCTCTTCGAGTTGCTTATAAGTATCGAAATAACGCATTAAAAGATCGTAGTTTTCGATTTCTTCCTGGTAATTAGCCATTTCAGATTCAAAATTAGAAAGCGAATTCTGGTTACCGGGCAACTCGTTCAGAGCGCCAAGCCAAAGTGATTCCAATTGTCTTAATTCATCATTGATACTAAGAAGGGTTAAGTCACCCGTTTCTACTTTAACGGCAATATATCTAAATAGCGTCTCTGCTTCATCCAATATTCTTTTTCCAGTGCTGTGATCCATCGGCATCCCCTGTTAGTTTTCAGTTTTTTCAGAATGAGAAATAAAGTTGAAGTTTCATTCTACAAATTAATTGTTAATTTAAACTGAATAAATATACTGTAGATTAAAATTTTGAGGTGCAGCGTCAGCTTAAGCTTAAGGAGATCTTAGCTCGAATACTTTGCGAAGAAATCGAACAAGAAAAAGGGTCTGTTTACAATCCTACTATGCTGGCCGGGTGCGATTAAAAGTGTAGGTTTTCAACAAGTAGCCCGTATTCCGCTTCGCTGCATACGAGCTACTTAGCTTTGCGAAGAAATCGAACAATAAACAGACTCTAGCAAAATTTACCGTCCTTTATCGAGAGTTGTTTATTCCTCAACTTCTATGAAACTGTGTAATTTTTCAGCGCGGCTGGGGTGGCGCAGTTTGCGTAAGGCTTTGGCTTCAATTTGGCGAATCCGCTCTCGCGTGACGTCGAATTGTTTGCCTACTTCTTCCAGCGTGTGATCAGTATTCATGTCGATACCGAAACGCATCCGCAATACTTTGGCTTCGCGCGGGGTAAGCGTAGACAAAATTTCTCGCGTGGCTTCCATGAGGCCGGCCGAAGTGGCGAAATCCACGGGTGATTCCATGTTGATGTCTTCAATAAAATCACCGAGGTTAGAATCTTCATCTTCGCCAATAGGCGTTTCCATGGAAATAGGTTCTTTTGCGATCTTTAAAACTTTCCTGACTTTTTCTTCCGGCATATCCATCCGTCGGCCCAGTTCTTCGGGCGTGGCTTCTATTCCGGTTTCTTGCAGGATTTGTCGACTGATGCGATTGAGTTTATTGATCGTTTCAATCATGTGCACAGGAATGCGGATAGTCCGGGCTTGGTCGGCGATCGAACGCGTAATTGCTTGGCGAATCCACCACGTGGCATAGGTTGAAAATTTATAACCCCGGCGGTATTCAAATTTGTCAACGGCTTTCATTAAGCCAATGTTTCCTTCCTGGATGAGATCCAGAAATTGCAGCCCCCGATTGGTGTATTTTTTTGCGATCGAAATAACCAGACGTAAATTAGCTTCGATCATTTCTTTTTTAGCACGGCGTGATTTTGCCTCGCCGATGGCAACGCGACGATTAATTTCTTTGATTTCTTGAATGTTTAAATTGTTTTGTTCTTCCAGTTGCGCCAGGTTTCGTTGAGCGCGGTAGATTTCTTTGCTGTATTTTTCCAGTCGTTTCGCTTGTTCTTTGTTTTCATTTTTGTATTGTTCCAACCATTTCATGTTGGTTTCATTATGCGGAAAGGAAGCAATAAATTTTTTACGTGGCGTTTTCGCTTTGACCACGCAATAACTCATGATTAAACGTTCTTGAGCGCGCGCGGCTCTTAGCATTCGACGTAATTGACCGGTGAGCCGATTAAATTGCTTGATAGAAAGCTTAAAGGTTGAAAACAACTCAGCCAACGCTTTTTGATGTTTGAGCGTTGCCGGCGCTTTTTTGCCATAACGTTTAATGGCGTTTTGATAGCGGCCGTACAACTTTTTAAGCTCTTCCATGTGTTGTTGAGTAATGAGGGGGTCAGGCCCGCTCTCGCCGAATTCATCACTGCCACCTTCTCCTCCGTCATCCTCATCCGAAGTTTCAGCTTCTTTATCACGGGCTTCCGGAGCAACAGGGGAGGCTGTCGATTCTTCTTCGTCAAAAAAACCGATAAGCAGATCACTTAAGCGGCCTTCAGTAGCGACGATGGTGTCATATTCTTTAATAAATTTTTCAATAAGTTCAGGGTATTGGACCACGGCGCCCATGACTTGGCGGATGCCTTCTTCAATGCGTTTGGCGATGACAATTTCGCCTTCCCGTGTTAGCAACTCCACGCTCCCCATTTCACGCATGTACATGCGAACGGGATCAGTAGTTCGGGTTTCTGTCGCTAATACTTCGGCCACGTCCTCGTTGATCTCGTCATCGTCGGATTGGGTATCTTCCTCCAAAAGCAGGGAATCGGCGTCAGGAGGAATTTCGAAAACTTTAATACCCATTTCGGTTAAACGACCGATAATGCCTTCCATTTGGGAAGGATCTGCGTAATCGTTAGGGAGAAGGTTAATTAAATCTTCGTGTACCAGGTAGCCCTTATTTTTGGCTTCTTCTAGGAGTGCGCCAAAGCCTAAACGTTGGCTTTCTGCTGCGTTTTCTCCTATCTTGGGTTGTTGAGTTTCTGAAGGCGGCGCAGAAGGTTTTTTCTCAGCAGTTTTAGGTAATGGCTGTGACACGACTTTAGCCTTTTCTTTTTTAGACTTAGTTTTAGCCACTGTCACCGATTTCGGTTTTGCCGGCGCGCGCTTTACCGTTTTAAGTTTTGACTTTACGGAAGGTTTAGCTTTAGCAGTTACACGGGCTTTTTTACCAGTTGTTTTTTTCTTAGTTTTGGTAACGCTGGATTTCTTTTTACGGCTTGGCATAAGTGTTCTTTTACCCCTTCGTTAGGATAGCTTGAGTTCTATGGCTATAACCTATTAGTATATCATTTTAAATTCGTCAAATCAGTCCTTACTGTTCTCTTTATATAGGGATAGTCTGCTCATTCGTCAAGTGTTTCTTTATGAGAAGCTTTGATAAGTGCTTGAAAAGCTTCTTCCTTTTGGTGTTGTTCGTGAAGGCGATTAATCGCGTCTTTCAATTCGGCGGCGAGATCGTCTTCTGATAATCCCGTCTTGTAAGCGGCTAATTGGGCCAGCAGCCGGCGTTGGGATTCGGGACAAAAGGCCAGCAATTCGCCAGTGTTTGCTACGGGTCGTTTTTTTAAAAAGAGGACCATTTTGGCTAAAAATTGTATTTGAGGGTCCTCACTTTTTGGAATCGTCATGTCTTGAATGACACTCACGAGTGAAGGGGCTTGGGCTAGGATTGATAAGGCATGGTAAGCCAAAGAGGGCACTCGGGTAGAAGCGGCAGGCATGGGGGGCGGTGCAACCGTGAGTGAGTCGAGTTCACTGAGATCAAGGGTTAACCGTTGAGCGAGTTCTTCCAGGAGAAGTTGATAAAAAATGCCTCTTGGCATCGGCCGTAAATGTTCCAATGCCTGTTTAGCAAAGGCGGCTTTGTCGTCAATAGAGCGAATAGGGATTTCCTTTTGCAAATGAGAAAAGAAAACTTCGCTTAAGGGTGGAGCTTGATCGATTTTATTTTCGAAGGCTTCTCGTCCAATCTTTTGGATTAAACTGTCGGGATCTTCTCCTTGCGGTAAAAATAAAAAACGAATGTGAATGCCTTCGCGCATTACAGGAAGGGCAGAAGTCAGTGCCCGCCAGGCCGCTTGTCTTCCAGCGTCATCGCCGTCGAAGCAATAAATAATTTCGTGGGTGTAACGTAATAATTTTTGTAAATGGCGAACGCTGGTGGCTGTTCCGAGGGTGGCGACCGCGTAAGTGATGCCGTGTTGATGAAGTGAGACGACGTCCATGTAACCTTCAACGATTAATGCGCGAGGCAAGGGGCGGTGTGTTTTGCAAGCTTCATGCAAACCATATAATTCGTTTCCTTTTTGAAAAAGGGGCGTTTCGGGGGAGTTCATGTATTTTGGTAAATCCTCTCCCACGCTGCGGCCTCCAAAAGCAATGACTCGCCCGCGAACGTCGCGAATAGGAAACATAATGCGATGACGAAATCGATCAAAGCAGCGATTTTCTTTTTTGACGAGTAAGCCGTGAGTGACGAGCTGTGATTGTGTTTTCGAGTTTTTAGCAAAAGGCCGAAGGTTTTCCCAAGCGTTGGGTGCATAACCGATAGCAAATTGTTTTGCTGTTTCGCCGGTGAGTCCACGTGATTTTAAGTAGTGAATAGCGGTGGGTGAGCGTTTTAATTCGCGTTGGTAGAAACGGGAAATAGTGGTTAATAAAACAAAATCGTCATTGATTTCCGCTGTTTTGGATTGACCGATCGTCTCATGGGGGATTTCGATGCCGAGCTGATTAGCTAAGTCTGTCACTGCTTCCAGGAATTCCATTCGGTCGAAGGCCATTAAAAAACTAATGGCGTTGCCGTGAGCAGCGCATCCAAAACAATAATAAAATTGTTTGCTCGAGCTCACCGTAAATGAGGGGGTTTTTTCAGTGTGAAAAGGGCATAAGCCTAAGTAATTGGCGCCGCGTTTTTTAATAGCGACCCGTGATTGAATTAATTCGACGATATCAGTGCGGGATAAAAGATCTTGAATGAAGGATTGTGGGATACGTTTGTTCATCGCGTTCGTAGCCCGTATGAAGCGAAGCGGAATACGGGAATTAAAAGCTTCAATCAAATACCCCGTATTCCGCTTCGCTTCATACGGACTACGAGATCTAGCTCAGGTGTTCTTTCACTTTTTTACTGACCATGCTCATATCGACACGGCCTTGCAATTTCCCCTTTAGTACTCCCATTAATTGACCCATGTCTTTCATGGAAGTGGCGCCGGTCTCCTCAATGGCTTGCTTGACAGCGATATCAATTTCAGCGTCGCTCAGGGCTTCGGGGAGATAGGCTTGTAATACGTCGATTTCTTGTTTTTCTTTTTCCGCTAAATCAGGTCGATTTCCTGCTTCGTACTGGGTGATGGAATCGCGGCGTTGTTTGATCATTTTTTCGATGACTTTCATGACGCCAGCGTCGTCGAGCGTGATTTGCTCGTCGATTTCTCGCTGTTTGATAGCAGCCAGGAGCAGACGAATCGTGCCTAAACGTCCCTTTTCTTGGGCACGCATAGCGGCTTTCATGTCTTCTTGAATGCGGTTTTTGAGCGATTCTGTCATTCGGAGCTCCTCCTTTGACGACAGCGCCTAATAACGCGTTCGTTCGCGTTCTAATGCTTCTTGTTCTTTTTGCAATTTCTTGGCATAGCGTTTAACAGCGGCTGCTCGCTTACGCTTGCGCTTGCTTGTGGGTTTTTCGTAATATTCGATTTGACGTAGTTTGGAAAGGATACCCGCTTTTTCACACGCTCGTTTAAAACGTCGCATAGCGACATCGAAAGCGTTATTGTCAGGCACATCTATCATTGGCATTCTTTTGTTCACCCCTAATTCATGGCTGAAAGCCATAGCAACTAACTAGAGGGTGAATGGTACTGGTTTTAACCGGGGAATGCAATAAGCATTTGCCGCAGCCTATCGGCTTTCTTAGCTAAGTAGCCCAATGAAATGGACCCACCCCTTAAAGACGGCGTCATAATGCGCCAACATAGAATTTCTATTTTCAAAAAAAGGAGAAGGTCCATGAAAGATATTAAAATACTGGGTGTTGATATTGCAAAAGATGTTTTTCAACTGTGTGGAATTGATGAGTGGGGTAAAGTGATCTACACGAGACGGGTTAAGCGTGCTCAGTATGTATCCACCGTAGCCAGTCTTAAGGTGGGCTGCGTGGTGATGGAAGCGTGTGGAGGAGCGAACCATTGGTATCGGACGTTTATGGGGATGGGTATCCCAACGCAGTTGATCAGTCCGCAGCACGTCAAACCGTATGTCAAAAGTAACAAGAATGATCGTAACGATGCGCAGGCGATAGCTGAAGCGGCTTCCCGCGCCTCGATGCGGTTTGTGCAGGGTAAAACGGTGGAACAACAAGACGTTCAAGCGCTGTTAAAGATACGCGATCGTTTAGTCAAAAGCCGCACGGCGCTGATCAATGAGATTCGGGGGTTGTTGCAAGAATACGGACTCACGATGGCGCGTGGTGCCAAGCGATTTTATGAAGAGCTCCCGTTGATTTTAGCGAGCGAAGCGGTGGGATTAACACCGCGGATGAAACGGGTGTTGAATTGTTTGTATACCGAATTGTTGAACCGGGACGAAGCGATTGGTGATTACGAGGAGGAATTAAAAGCGGTGGCAAAAGCCAATGAGGATTGTCAACGGGTACAGAGCATCCCGGGGGTGGGTTATTTAACGGCGCTCTCGGTTTATGCGAGCGTGGGTGACATTCATCAATTTCATCGTTCCCGGCAGTTGTCGGCGTTTATTGGGTTGGTCCCTCGACAACATTCGAGTGGGAATAAGGAGGTGTTGTTGGGGATTAGTAAACGCGGCAATGTGATGTTAAGGACGTTATTGATTCATGGCGCCCGTGCGCTATTGCGTCATGTAAAAAATAAAACGGATAAAAAGAGTCTGTGGTTAAAAGCACTCATTGAGCGCCGCGGAATGAATCGCGCTTGTGTGGCGTTAGCGAATAAAAATGCGCCGATCATTTGGGCGCTTTTAACACGCCAAGAAACGTATCGCTGTGGCGCCTAAACACCGCCGTGGGTAAAAAAAAGAATTAACAAAAGGAGACACACCAACCGAGTTCGAAACAATGAGGGCTGATGAAAGTAAGGTAAAACCTGAGGTTGATTAAGCTGATTCATACGGTGGCTCTGTGAAGCCGATAGCCCGATAAGCATCAACCTTGCATAATTCATCAAGGCACCAATGGTGGCCAATTTAAATCGTGATGCCGGATATACGAATGCAACCGCTTTCTTTTCATCAAAACTGATTGTTGACAACAAGGGTGGGTCCATATACGTATGAGCGAAGCGAAATACGGGAAAACAATGATGTCATCTATTGTCCCCGTATTTCGCTTCGCTCATACGGGCTACTGGTTGAAAACCTACACTTTTAATCGCAGCCTATCGGCTTCAGCGCTTAGCCCTCATGACTTCTTCTAGCCAGCCGGGTCAAGGGTTTGATGGTCAATCCCTGTACAATAATGGAAAAGATAACGACGCCGTAGGTCATGCCTAGGATGAAATTTCGGTATTCATTGAACGGTAAGGAGAGGGCTAAAGCGACAGCCAGTCCGCCCCGTAAACCCCCCCAGGTCAGAATGCTGATGATGTAAGGATTGTGGTTGCGTTTAAGCTGAATGAATTTGATGGGAATGGAAACGGTGATAAGGCGAACGAGTAAAACCAAGGGAATGGTGAGCAGGATGGCAACGATTTGTAAGGTGCTGGCTTTGATGGCGAGTAGTTCAAAACCAATTAATAAGAATAAAATCGCATTTAACACTTCGTCGATGACTTCCCAGAAAGTCTCTAGGGCTTTCGTTTTCTTTTTATGCGTCTCATCTTGATCACGCCGGATATAAGCGCCGACCATGATGCCGGTGATCACCATGGCGAGCGGGCCTGAAATTCCTAACGCGAGAGCGAGTTGATAGCCGCCCGTCACGGCGGCTAAGGTGAGTAAAATAGAGAGGCTGTAATCTTTTACGCTTTTCAATAATTGAGTCGTGATAAAGCCCAACAATAAACCGTAAATAATGCCTCCAACCGCCTGTCTTAAAAATAACAGACTGATTTTTTCAATGGTCGCTGGAATGTGATTAACCGTTAATGCGTAAAATGTAATAAAAAGAACAATACCCACCCCGTCGTTAAATAACGACTCTCCCGCAACGCAAGCGGTCAGTCGCTCTGGCGCACCGAGCTGTTTGAAAGTGGCTAAGACAGCAATCGGATCGGTGGGAGAAATAAGCGCGCCAAAGAGTAAGCAATAAAGAAAAGGCAAATCCAAATGCAGAAATTGCAAAAAATAATACAAAATAAAAGCAATCAAAACCGTGGAAACGATGGTGCTTAAGGAAGCCAGCATCCCAATTTCCCATTTTTGGGCTTTGAGCATATTGAAATCAATCGTTAGAGCGCCAGCAAACAGCAAGAAATTAAGAAGACCCTTTAATAAAAGATCAGGGAAGTCGATATTTTCAATGACGTTTTCTGTTAGCTGTCCGATGTTTGCAATGTGGAAATGATGAAAAATAATGAAAATAGCTGACAATAAAAGTGACGCGCTCATAATCGCGATCGTGCTTTGCATCCGAATAAAACGATGATTTACATAAGCAATCAAAACAGCGAATGTGAGCACAATTGAACCGAGAGTATATATATCCATCGTACTAGCGCTTAAGTAAAAATGTGATTATACTCTATTGGGCTATTGCTTTTTTAGCAACTAGGGACATCACGCAAAGGAGACTGCTATGGGTCATCATCATCATTGCGCCCGATTGGGCGTTACTTCATTTGGGTTTGCTGTGGGAATCGTTTGGGCGCTTGGGCTGCTCATTCTCGGCTTGTTCAGTTGGTGGACAGGTTGGGGACGCCTCATGGTTTCTGTTATTAGTTCCGTTTACGTGGGTTATGCGCCGACTTTTTGGGGAACCATTGTTGGTGTCATTTGGGGATTTATTGACGGCTTTATTAGCGGCGTAATCCTCGCGGCTATTTACAATTGCTGTGCTCGCAAGTGTAAAAAAGGCGACGTGGAAGGAGTTGAAACTCACGTTTAATAACTGCAAAAATAGCAATAGTTTGAGGGGGATTAACTCCCCCTCTTTCGCGAGAGTATTTTTAAATTAACCATTGGTTCAGATATTTTTAAATGTAGGTTTTTGTTATTATGAGAAACCATGTTGACAGGAATTGTTATAATAACATTGCTCGTTTCTGCGCTAGTGCCCATTGTGGTGCACTACTTAAAAGGACCTAGACTCGGCTGGGGTTTAGCCTTAATCCCTTTTCTTCTCTTTATTTATTTTATTCACCTTATTCCTACTATCATGCACGGAGGAACTATTTATTCAGGATTCCGTTGGTTTCCCGACTTAAATATTAATTTTTCATTTTATGTTGACGGATTAAGTCTTTTATTTGGGTTACTTATCACCGGTATTGGAATCCCCATCGTAATTTATAGCGCCCCTTATTTAGAAAATCACCCCCATTTGACGCGGTATTACGGGTATTTATTTCTATTCATGGCTTCCATGTTGGGATTGGTTTTAGCAAATAACTTAATTGTGTTATTTGTTTTTTGGGAATTAACTAGCATTAGTTCTTTTTTGCTTATTGGTCTTGAGCACGAGCGGCCTGCCGCGCGGAAGGCCGCCGTGCAAGCCTTGTTTGTCACGGTGATCGGTGGATTATCGCTGTTGGCTAGTTTTATCTTAATCGGAATCGTCACTCACACTTACAGCGTGGCTCAATTGCTCTCGCAAGGAAATCTTTTACAAAATCAACCTTTGTTTGTCCCTATTTTATTGTTAATGCTGATTGGCGCTTTTACCAAGTCGGCACAATTTCCTTTTCATTTTTGGCTGCCAAATGCCATGGAAGCGCCAACGCCAGTGAGCGCGTATTTGCATTCAGCAACGATGGTTCAAGTGGGCATTTATCTTTTGGCACGCTTTCATCCGTTAATGAGCCATAATTATTGGTGGTTTGTTATTTTAACCACCATCGGTGGAATCACTATGTTGGCTGGTGTTTTATTAGCTGTCAGACAAACCGACATGAAATTAATTCTCGCTTATACCACGATTACCGCGTTGGGTTCGTTAGTTTTTTTATTAGGTTCTACTCACGATTTAATTATCAAGGCAGCGGTGGCCTTTTTATTGGCGCATGCTTTATACAAAGCGACTTTGTTTATGGCGGTGGGCGATATTAAACACCAAACGGGGACGCGGGATATCGGAAAAGTTCGCGGATTACATAAAGCAATGCCCATTACTTTTATGGCAGTTTTAGTCGCTGGCGCTTCGATGGCGGGGCTTCCGCCTTTATTAGGTTTTTATGTAAAAGAATTGGTGTATGGAGCCAGTCTCGTGGCGCCATTAGCTTCCCATATCTTAACTATTATTGCTGTTTTTTCTAACATGATCATGGCTATGCTGGCTTTTCTTTTGGTATTAAGACCGTTTTGGGGTGAGCAAAAACCAAAACGTGTACGAGAGGCAAACGTTAATATGTCTGTCAATGCTTTGCTCCTGGCTTCATTAACCTTATTGTTAAGCATTTTCCCATTTGTTATTAATCATACCGTGCTCTCGCCAGCCGTAAGCGCTATTTTAAGACGACCTTTAAAAACAAAATTAACTTTATGGCATGGTTTTACGCCTTCGTTGGTATTAAGTTTAATTACCCTTTTGGGAGCCATCGTATTGTATTTAAAACGCGCTGAATTTAGATGGATATTAGCGCGTTTTGATAGCGTTTATCGCCACGGCCCGGCTTGGCTCTATGATCGTTTCATGCATTATTTACTGCGAGTGGCTGAGTGGCAAACGGAGATTTTACAGAATGGAAAATTACGCCTGTATTTAATTACTACGTTTGCCACTATCGCTTTGACGTTGGGTGACGTTTTGGTTAGGAATCATTTAATAATGGTTAAGCAATGGGGCTTTTCTTTTTCTTTTTTACCGTTATTTTTAGCCACTTGGCTTCTTATTTCTGCGTATATGACTATTTGGGTGAGGAGCTATTTAATTGGGTTAGTATTCCTTGGACTTTTCGGAATAGGCGCTGCTTTGTTTTTTATAGTCAATGCAGCGCCTGACGTTGCCATGACTCAAGCCTTAATTGAAACGTTAATAGTTATTATTGTTGTATTGAACTTATATCGACAACCGCCGTTGCCGAAAATTGTAGATGAGAAAACTTACTCGCGAATCATTAATGCGGTTATCGCTTTAGGCATTGGGTTTTCAGTCGCTGTGCTGCTGATTGCCATTACTCAGCAGCCTTTTGACGATTTTATCGGCCAGTATTTTATTACACACAGTATTCCTAGTGGACATGGCCGAAACGTTGTTAACGTAGTTTTAATTGATTTTCGTGGCTTCGATACGTTGGGTGAAATCATTGTAGTAGCGGTAGCAGCGCTTGGAATTTATGGTTTATTAAAAAGTCGTTTTAGGAGAAGTGGGCCGTGATTTCTTTAATTCTTTACACAGCGTCGCGTTTTTTGCTTGCTATAATGCTGTTATTTTCTTTATGGGTTTTGTTTCGTGGGCATAATTCTCCAGGTGGAGGATTTATCGCCGGTTTAATTTCCGCCAGCGCCTTTGCTTTGTACTTAATTACCCATGGCTCAAAGGATCTGCGGCGACTCCTTCGATTTAGTTTATCTTCGTTGTTAGCCATCGGTTTGACCGTAGCCGTTCTTGCTGGCCTCATCGCACTCATTTTCGGAAAAACGTTTTTGACGGGAATTTGGCTAATCTTAACCACCCATTTTAAATTGGGGACGCCGCTATTATTTGATGTTGGGATTTACTTAGTCGTATTAAGTAGTACTTTAATTATTATGATCGCATTAGAGGAGGGGGCGGGATGACTACTTTATTCTGCTGGATGATCGGTGGTTTGTTTGCCATTAGCATTTATTTGTTATTAAGTCAGCAATTGATGCGTTGGTTGTTTGGCATCGTTATTTTAAGCTCTTCCACGAACTTTGTCCTGTTAATAGTAGGCCGTTTATCTCAAGTACCCCCTTTTGTTTCACCGGAAAAAACTTCCTCGCTCGCATCGGTGGCTAACCCCTTGCCGCAAGCATTGATTTTAACGGCTATCGTTATCGGATTTGGTCTACTTTCTTTTGCTTTAGTGTTGGTTCGGAAAGTATGGAGACAATTTAAAACATTGGATAGCGATAAATTGCGTTTGGCTGAGCCCGTACCCCACCGTGAGAAAATCGCCTCATGAAGCTATTACCAATATTACCGTTATTAATTTGTCTAATTACCGCAATCTTATGTTGTTTTTTTTGGTCGTTTGAGCGGTTACAAAAAATCTGTCATTTAACCGGCGCAATAGTGTTATTAATGGCGGTTATTGTGATTTTCATTTTCGTGACGCAGAAAGGAATTTTGGTCATGCAAATGGGGGATTACCTCGCGCCTTTCGGAATCAGCATCGTTATTGACCTGCTAAGCGCTATTATGTTAGTAGTGACTGGGCTTATTGCATTATGCGTGGCAATTTATGCCTTATCCGACATTAAATCCACTCAACAAAATTTAGGTTTTTATCCGGTCTATTGGATTTTACTGGTTGGTATTTGCGGAGCTTTTTCGACAGGTGATATGTTTAACCTTTATGTTTGGTTTGAAGTGATGCTGATTGCTTCTTTTGTGTTGATGGCGCTCGGCAATGAACGGATTCAGTTGGATGGAGCGATTAAATACGTAGCTATGAATTTAATTGCTACTATTTTAATGCTAACCGCAATTGCAATGTTGTATGGAATAGTGGGCACTTTAAACATGGCTGATTTATCGGTGCGCCTATCACACTATCCGAACGCTTCTATTGTAATGGCGGTTGCGCTATTGTTGGCTATTGCATTTTCTATTAAAACCGCTTTATTCCCTTTGTTTTTCTGGCTGCCGGCTTCTTACCACACCACCAGCGTTTCGGCTTCTGCTATTTTTGCTGGCATGCTGACTAAAGTCGGCGTTTATACTTTAATCCGATTGGTTACCTTGATTGTTCCTAATAATCAAATAATTTTAGGTTTATTATTGGCTTCTTCGGGATTAACGATGTTAACCGGAGTATTGGGTGCAGCATCACAATATAATTTTCGACGAATTTTATCTTTTCACATTATTAGTCAAATTGGTTACATGGTGATGGGGCTTTCAATTCGTACGCCGTTGGCGTTAGCCGGTGCTGTGTTTTATATTGTGCATCATATTATAGTTAAAACGAATTTGTTTTTAATCAGCGGCATTACAAACCGTTTAGGTAAAAGTTTTGATATTCGAGCCTTAAGCGGTTTTTATCGACAGTCCCCACTTTTAGCTATATTATTTTTTATCCCTGCTTTTTCCCTGGCAGGTTTTCCGCCGTTATCTGGTTTTTGGGCGAAGCTATCTTTGTTGCAAGCAGCCTTTACAAACCACAATTATATCATTGCGGCGATTGCCTTAATCGTTAGTTTTTTAACGCTTTATTCGATGATTAAAATATGGAATCAAGTTTTTTGGACGGATAAATCTCAATCTAAAAAAGAAGATCACGCGTTGCTTTCAACGGGCGAAAAATTTTCTTTATTTGTTCCTGTTATTTTATTGGTGAGTATTACTTTAGCAATCGCATTTTTTCCCCAATTATTTTTTCAGGTAATGAGTAAGGCATCCTCCCAATTATTAGATTCGAGTCAGTATGTCCGTGCAGTTTTAGGAGACAGGCAATGAGTAGAATACTTCGTTATCCTTATAAGGCCTATTTAATCATAAAATTTATCTTATTTTTGTTATGGGAAATCTTAATTGCTAATTTTCGAGTGGCGCACGAAGTTCTGACGCCACACTTTCGTGCAAGGCCGGGTGTTCTCGCCATCCCCCTTGATTGCCGAACGCCGGTTGAAATAACTTTATTCGCAAATATTATTTCCCTTACGCCAGGCACTTTAACCCTGGATATTTCTGAAGATCAAAAGACTTTATATGTCCACGCGATGTTTATTGATGACGTTGATCAATTAAAAGCGGAAATTAAACACAAGTTTGAAAAACCGATCATGGAGATTTTAGCGTGACAATTTTTGGGGTTTCAATTTTTTATGTGCCGCTGGTGATTTTGTGTCTTGCGGTAGTGGCGTGTTTTACACGGATGGTTATTGGCCCCGCCTTATCGGATCGCGTTATTGCGCTTGATTTAACCGCAAGCCTTTTAATTTCGATTATTGCTGTTTACAGCCTTATTTCTAAGCAGGCTGTTTATATCGATGTGGTGATTGCATTAGCTTTGATTGTTTTTTTGGGAACGGTGGCTTTTGCACAATATATCGAATGGCAGCGTTATAAAAAAATAAAAAAAGAGAAAAGAGATGATTAAAGAATGGCTTACTATTTTTTTTGTTTTTGTAGGCACTTTATTTATTTTTATTGCTTCTGTTGGGATTTTGCGCATGCCCGATTTGCTTACCCGCATGCATGCGGCAACTAAGGCAGGGTCTTTGGGCGTCGGTTTAGTTTTGGGCGGTGTTGCTATTTATTTTGGTACATGGACGGTAACAATTGAAGCAGTAGTGATTGTTTGGTTTATTGTGATGACCGCCCCTATTGCGTCGCATTTGATAGCGCGTGCCTCTTATTTTGATAATATCAAATTGACGAAGGCAACGTTTATTGACGAATTACAACCTCATTACGACCAGCGTACCTATCGACTGAAGAGCGCATTGGAGGAACGAAGGAAGCGGAGCTGACTTGTGTCCATACCATCCCCACAAGTCGTAAAGATAAAGACTAAAAACTTAAACCCACCATCCTCGCTCCCTCGTCGTCCCCGCGCAGGCGGGGACCCAGCGCACTATATGCGCTGCGCGCTAAAAGCGCGCCTGGACTCCCCCTTACGCGCATAGGCGTCAACTTAAGAGAGCGAGGTAAAGAGGGAGTATCAAGGAGTTGAAAAAATGTCCGTCGTTCCCGTGCGTAGGCCGTCTACGACAGACAGAGAATCGAGGGCTTTCACGGCCGAAGTCACGGGAATCCAGGCTAAAAGGCTAAGAAAAGCGCCGTTGGTGTTTTTCTTAGCCCCTTAATCTGGATCCTCCCGACTCGGCCGTGAAGGTTTTGTATTCTTCAATACTACAGCAGACGGCCTCGCGGGAGGACGACGGATTTTAAGTTTTTCACGCTTCACCACGGGTGGGTAATGATAGGGCCCGTTGTATCAGGGAGCTTTGAAAGGTACAAGGCGAAAGAGAGCATCAACTTTACAGTCACTAGGGTTTTATGCTTAAGTTGACGCCTATGCGCCTGCGCGGGAATGACGAAGCCTAAAATTGAAATGGCTGTGACTTGTCAGTTCCCCAGTCAATGCGTTGCATTTCGGTTAATCGGGATTGAGTGCGGGCGAATTCAAAGCGAAGGGGTCCTTCTGGATAAAGTTCTTCAATGGGCGCTTGGGTTGAAATAATTAAACGGATTTTTGCGTCATAGAAAACGTCAATTAATTTAATGAAGGAGGTAATTAAATTCTTTTGGTCAGTTCGTAAAACAGGTACGTTGCTTATTAAAACCGTTTTGTATTTTTGGGAAAGTTCTAAAAAATCCTTAACAGAACGTGGTATTCCACAAAGGTCTATAAATTCAAACCAAATGACATTACCGGCCTGTTTGCGAATGGGAATGATTCGGTGGAATAATTCAATAGCCGTATGAGTGGCTGGTTGGTAATTTGAAAAATGCTGAAAACTTTTTTCCATATTTATTTCCGCTTGTTCGTCTAATGGCGTGAAATAAACTTCCGTTTGTGGTGAATATCTTAAGCGATAATCATAGTGGGAGGTTAAATGAAAAACTTGCGTGTGCTGTTTAATTAATTTAATAGCAGGAATGAATTGTTCGCGTTGCAATCCTTCTTTATAAAGATCTTCTGGTTTAAAGTTTGAGGTGGCAATAAAACAAATACCATACTTAAAAAGCGCACTTAATAAACCTCCTAAAAGCATAGCATCAGCCACATTGTCCACAAAAAATTCATCGAAGCAAATTACATTAGTTTCTCGGCTAAGTTTTTTAGCAATGATGTCCAAGGGATTTTTGATACCTTGTAGATGGGTTAACTCACGATGAATTCGAGCCATGAATTGATGAAAATGCAAGCGCATTTTTTTAAGTGGGAGGCAATGATAAAAAGTATCGAGCAAAAATGTTTTGCCAACGCCAACGCTACCCCATAAATAGAGACCTTTAACAGGTTTTGAAATAACTAAAGTGTGAAGGAATTTATTTAGAAAGCGAGTGCGCGCGTTTTCTTGCTTAAGCAATTCGGTATAGATATGTTGAAGCTGGTCGATGACTTCTTTTTGCTGAGGATCTTTTTGGATAAAACCGAATTCGACTTGTTGTTGGTAATATTCTAAGGGGGTCATGCTTTTAATTTTAATGAAATCTCCGCTAACCGTTTCCCTAATGCTTGACACAAATTTTTTTCCGTTTGAGTCAGCGGCCAATTGCTATCGGCCCCTGCCATGTGACTAGGACCGTAAGGCGTGCCGCCGGCGGTGGTTGTAAATAATTCCGTTTCACTATACGGAACACCGACAATAATGGCCCCGTGGTGGATTAACGGCATCATCATGCTAAGCAGTGTAGTTTCTTGCCCGCCATGCAAACTCGCCGTGGAAGTAAAAAAGCCGGCGGGTTTGCCGATTAATGAGCCAGATTGCCATAAGGCGCTGGTGGTGTCTAAGAAATACTTTAATGGCGCCGCCATGTTACCAAATCGTGTCGGGCTACCTAATGCAAGGCCTACGCAATTCTTTAAATCGTCGTGAGTAACGTAAGGAGGACCGTCTTTGGGAACATCCGGTTCTGTCGCTTCTGTCTTAGGCGACACCGAGGGCACGGTGCGGATACGCGCTTCTATCTTGTTCACACGCTCCACCCCGCGGGCGACTTGTTCTGCCATTTCTGCGGTGGCGCCATAGCGGCTGTAGTATAGGACTAAAATAAATGGCATCGAGTTTTTCCTAAATTTTTGATCAATTTACTCTAAAGTTGTGGTAAAGAGTAACATTTGGCATTATAAAATACTTAAATAAATAGGGATTATAGGGCAGCCCCCCAATTATGACAATCTATCGATTCTTCAAAAGGAGCGCATTTACTCTCGCCTATATTTACCGCCGTTTTCATGAAGAGGGGTGCGCTTATCGCGCTACGGCACTCGCTTATACAACCTTACTTGCCCTTGTGCCTCTCACTATCGTCGCCTTCACTCTGCTTTCTTTTGTGCCTGCTTTCCAAGGGGTCGGGGTGCGTTTGCAAAATTTGATCTGGGAAAACTTTGTGCCGACTTCTGCTGGCATGGTGGCTGCTTATTTGAGTCAACTGACACAAAATGTCACGGGCCTATCGATTATAAATATTTTCTTTTTAGGCATTGTGGCGCTTTTGTTAATGTACAATATTAATCGAGCCTTCGTAGCAATATGGCATACCGAGCATCATTTTCGGTTGTCCTTGCATTTTTTGATTTATTTTATGGTGTTATTGCTGTCGCCATTTTTATTAGGCGCAGTTATGTTGCTGGGAACCTTCCTGGTTCAATCTCCTTTAGTTACGGACCTTATTGGATGGCCCTATTTGGGAAAGGGGCTTTTATTTGTCTTGCCATATGTGCTAATCTTTATCACATTTACATTATTTAATTGGGTGCTTCCGTCAGCTAAAGTTAAATTATCACACGCTGTGATCGGGGGATTGGTGACAACGGTATTGTTTGAATTAGCGAAATTTGCTTTCACCGTGTATTTAAAATTTTTCCCCACTTACCGTGTGATATATGGAGCTTTGTCAGTTATACCTATTTTTTTGGTGTGGCTCTATGTTTCTTGGACGATTATCCTGTTAGGGGCGGTAGTGAGTAACGTAATAGCCTGCGGAATACCTGAAAAATATAAATAATCATGAAATATTTTCGTCTTTTTTTTCTATGTATTTTGACTTTTTTTCTCAATTCAACTTTTGCCCTTCGTCTGTCGTTGCCCCCTTCAGGTAATGATTTAGTTGGGCAGATTCAATTCGCTTCTGTTCGTGAGGGTGAAACATTTGCAACGATTGCAGAGCGCTACGATATAGGTTATTACCAATTAGTGGAAGCTAACCCCGAAGTGGACCCTAATCAACTTCAACCCGGAACTGTTTTAATTATACCGACGCAATATTTATTGCCCCCCGTTCCGAAAGAAGGGATTGTCATTAATTTGGCTGCTATGCGGCTTTATTATTTTCCCAAAGGGAAAAACTATTTTTACACTTATCCGGTGGGGATTGGACGGTTTAATTGGTCCACACCACTTGGGAAGCTGCATATTATTCAAAAAATCAAAAATCCCGTTTGGGTAGTTCCCGATAGCATTCTCCGTTATCGTCAAGAAAATGGCGATCCAGTGCCCAAAATGATGCCCTCGGGGCCCGAGAATCCATTAGGCTATTACGCTTTGCGGTTGTCTCAGCCGACTTATCTTATTCATGGCACCAACGATCCCAGCAGCGTGGGTCGCCGCAGTAGCGCGGGTTGTATTCATTTATATCCGGAAGACATTAAAGCACTATTTGGAATGGTTTCTGTCGATACGCCGGTACTCATCATTAATCAACCCTACGTGGTAGGGCAAAACGACGGAAAATTATACCTTGAAGCGCACCTTCCCTTGAAAGAAGACCACAAGGAATTATTTGCTAATCTTTCCGGAGTTGTGGAAACCCTTATTAATGACCATTTAAAAAGTGCTCCCGAAGAACCTCGAATCAATTTAGAAAAAGCCACTGAAATTGTGAAAGAACATATAGGCCTTCCTGCATTAGTGAGCTTTTCTAATGTTTCATCGAATACACCACAACAAAGCTAGTGGCGGTAGTCGCGGCGTGCCCGATGATTTCGCTGTTTTCTTCTACCTGATCATTGTTGAAAATGTCTTGCAACGCAAAATGAGCTACTTTTTTCGTGACCGCTCCAACGAGCGATGGTACCGTTAAAAGCATTACGTACTTAAAAAATGAAATAGTTTTACTCCAGCAAGAGGGATTGCTTTCTTGTGGAGAATTATTTTCCTCATTATTTTGAACTATTGGCAAGAGCGGTTGTTTCTCTTCAGGAATTCTTTTTGGAAACAAGCAAAAATTAAACGTTAGTCCTAGTGTAATGGAAGTCGCCGGGAAAACATGATCCAATATAATTCGGAAGAAAAGATTATTTTCCGGTATAAAAGTAGCTCCACTAACCAGTGCAGCCATAGCAGCGATAAATAATTTTTCGCTTTTGTGCTTTAATCCCAAATGACCCGCAGCGTTGATCGTTTTCATCGCTTCGGAGGGTTTGTCATTCAGAATATCGAGAATTTGAGAGGGTGTTAAGTTTCCCTCTTTTGCCCAGGGCAGGACTTTATATAAATAGGCCTCGTACCCTTTAAATAAATCGGGGGATTTTTCTAAAGAAATTTTGATCCATTGGATGAATTCCTCAAGGGATAATTGCTCAAGTTTCTCTTGAAAATGTTGATAAAAAGTTTCGATGACAGCGCGTTGGTGTCTGTAACTTTCACCCCCTGATCGGAATTTGTATCGGAGATAAATGTCCTGCGAAAGCTCAGAGGAAAAAATTGTATAGTCCAGCATCGTGCCTAAAGGCGTCAATCCGTATGTTATGAAGAATGGCATTTTCTCATGAACGCTGACTGCCATTGGGCCTGGAACGGTGAAGATAGTCAGTAAAGTGCAACCTGAATTAATAAGTAAAGAAGGCCATTCGTGTCGACAGAAAATGAGAAAACGATTATAGAATGCGGAAATAAGATTACCCGCAGCAATTTGAGCTACTAAAGAGGCAAAGGTAATATCTCCTAAAATTGAAGGTATTATCTCTGCATCCGTATTGTCGGGGTCTTGCACGGCGGCGCGGTAATCACCAGAGCTTGAGCCAACATAAACGGTTAGAAATACTAGTGTTAAAGCCCACTGAAGATAGGAGGAAGTATCTTGTAAAAAGATAGGATTTCCACGACTATTTTCGAATAAGTCTTCTAAAATTTTATGAGGTTCGATCGCAGTAGACTGATTCGAAATTAACTTAAAAAGACGTTGAGCGGCTTCGGTATTTTTATCCTGCGCGTCGTGGCAATTTTGTTTTAAGATAGTTATCACTGCATCCCGGAACCTGCGCTTTTCCCCATTTAGAATATGTTTATTATTAAGCGAGGGCAACAACGCGGTAGCAGTCGTTAGAAAATTTTCAAGTGCAGTATACCCTACGATCATTGTGCTAGCACGAAGATAGTACTTGAAAGCACTATTCTTTAAATAAGAAACTTGTTCAGCTAACGAGGTCGGCAATGCAGAAGCAAAATAGAGTGCTATCCATTTTGATGCTTCATATAAGCTATAAACAAAAAAGGAAGGAGATTTTTTTAATAGTTTTTTATAAATGTTTACGTTGGCGGGCGCTTCAATTCCTTCTTCTAATCTATTTTGAGAAAGTTCACGTTTCTTTAGCGTGTGAATAAGAAATTTGAGTTGGCTGAGATAATGTTCGAATGTCATGTGTGAAACCATACCCGATTGCACGCTACTAAAGAGGCCACATAGAACAGCGAAAACCCATCGTGTCGGACCCGAAGGCAAATTATCATCTTGAAGAGAAAGCCCCAAAGAAAGCAAAGCAGGACCCACACTTAAAGAAAGACTCATCAATATACTGACGATTTTAAAATAACTGTCAGCATCGTATTGGCGCGTGGTTGAAGGTGTTAATGCTGCACGAAGCTGTTCAATAAGGTGAGAAACGTCTAAAACAATTTCCGTTGGTTTTTCTGCTGCATTTTGTGAAGTCCCTGCCCCCTCATTAATTGTTCCATAAGAACGAATAAATTCCGATGAATTCGTCGATGAAAGAGGTGCGTCTTGGACGACATCAAGATTAACAACAACTTCTTTTTTCTCTTTCGAGACCGACGTGGAAGGCTGCGGTTCTTCGTTAATATCTTTAGGAGCAGACACAGGCAGACTTATTGATTCCGATTTAGTCGTATTTTGAATAATTTCTATTTCTTCTCCGTCAGCCGATGTGGAAGGCCGGGGTTCTTCGTTAACCCTTTTTTTAGTAGGAGTAGACTCAGATAAGTTTATTGATTGCGATTTAGGCTTATTTTGAATAGTTTCTATTTCCTCTCCACCAGCCGATGTGGAAGGCTGCGGTTCTTCGTTAACCTCTTTTTTAGTAGGAGTAAACTCCGGTATATTTATTGAGGCTGATTCATGAACTTCCACGTCGACTGTCACGTTCGAAGTGGCATTTTCATTACTAACAGATTGGATTGGTTTTTTATGTTCTGGACGCATGGGATTCCTCGAAAAAATTAATGACGAATAAGAAGTAGCGCTATGATAGCGCTGAAAAATTAAAGAAATATGAAAATTTACGGCAATTTTTTAAAAATTGCTAGTAGCCCGTATGAAGCGAAATACGGGGAAATATACTACTTTATAACGAATTTTTTTGTTTTTGTCCGGTAGGATCTTCGTAAGTCACCAAACCGACATTATCCGCTCCGGCTTGTTGAAGCAAAACCATCATTTGCACTACTTTTCCGTAGTCCACTTTCTTATCTCCTTTGACATACACTTCTTGTTGTTGATGATTTTGTTTAGCCTGTTGTAAGGCAGTCGTTACAGAGTTGATTAAGTTTTGGGATGAAATAGGTTGAGCGGGTTGACTCGAAATATTCAGAAAATATTTTCCATGGTTATCGATACTAACAATAATCGGTGTTTCATGTGAGGGGAGCGCTTTCGCGTTGGCTTGTGGTAATTTAACATTAACTCCTTGCGTTAAAAGAGGAGCGGTAATCATAAAGATCACTAATAAAACCAACATCACATCAATATAAGGCACGACATTAATTTCAGCTAACGGTCGCTTTCGCATTGGCTTCCTCTAATTTGTATTTATAGACTCGTCGATGCAGGATATTCAGAATTTCTTCTTGAAAAGTATCGTAATTTTGAGTGATAGCATTTAATTCGTTGGAGAATCGATTATACGCTATCACTGCAGGGATAGCAGCGAATAAACCCACTGCCGTTGCAATTAATGCTTCTGAAATTCCCGGTGCAACCATCGCGATGGTGACCTGTTGAACGGCGCCTAAAGCGCGAAATGAGGTCATAATCCCCCATACAGTTCCAAACAAACCCACATACGGACTGGTCGATCCTACCGTTGCTAAAAAACTGAGGTTGCGTTCAAGAAGATCAGCCTCGCGGCTTTGGGCAATCCGCATAGCGCGATGCGTGCCTTCGAGAATGGCTTTAGGATTGGAACCCAGCTCTTGCCGCAAACGAGTGAATTCATTAAAACCGGCATAAAAAATACTCGACATGCCGATGAGTTTGTCCTTTTTTTTCGATAATCGGTTGTAAAGCGTAGTTAAATCAACGCCGGACCAGAAAAGGTGTTCAAATTTTTTCATTTCACGGCGTGTCCGTTTCACGAAAAAAACGCGTTGTATAATAATGCTCCAAGAAGCGATAGAAGCCAGAAATAAAAGGAAAATGACCATTTTGACTATCAAACTGGCGTGAGCCACAAAGGACCATAATGTCGGTTCAGCACCCATGAATCTCTCCCAACGGGTAATAGCATAAAATCTTCATTATTCTATCAAGTTTATCTTCTGTTAAAAACGCAAGCTTCAGCTTTCACTTTTAGGTTGGCGTGGATTGAGTTCGGTACCAACCGGTGTGGTGCGCGGGATAGGAATAAATTCTTGCTGTTCTTCTTTCGGCACGCCCGGCGAGGTGACGCTGCGCCAAAGGACGAGTATCGTCAATAAACTGCCGATCGCAATAAAGTAAAAAAACAAGCCGCGCGGCCCCGCAAGGTGCATAAAGCCGGGTCCTAACAAAGGGCCAAAGGTTGCCCCAACACTGTAGGCTAACAGCAGGCCCTGCGTTGCAGCGACGGTGTCTTTACTCTGTAAATAATCAAGCGCGTAACTGATGCTAAGCGGGTAAATCGTAAAGGTAAGACCACCAAAGAAAAATAACAAAATTAATAATATAAAAAGCGCATGAGACAGCGGTGTAGTAATTAAAATACTTAATGCCAATACTAATGCAACCACCCCTAAAATGACTTTGCGTCGATCCAGTGCGTCAGACAGTTTCCCCACAGGGTATTGCAACAACATTCCCCCGAAAATAGTCGCGCCCATCAGCAGGGCGATCGTTTCGGTTTCGGGTTGTATTTGGCTGATATACAAGGGTAATAATCCGTAAATGGCTCCCATGATTAATCCCGAACAGAAACAGCCAAATATTCCGACGGGTGATATTCGGTATAATTGAAAGAAGTTTAAAGCTGAGGGCTCTTCAAAATGGGGCGTCGCTGTGCGCGTCATGGCTAAGGGCACTACGGATAATGACGATAACAAGGCCGCTAATATGAAAGGAACAATACCTTTTAAATCGCCCGCACTTAATAGAAATTGCCCTAACGCTTGCGCGGCATAAAAAGAAATCATATAAAGCGAAAGCACTTGTCCGCGAGTACCCTTTTCGCTCTTGACCAATAGCCAGCTTTCAATCGTGATAAAAAGTCCCGCCATGCAATAACCGCTGATCAGTCTTAAAATGAGCCACCACCAGGGGTTAATGTAAAGGGCTTGCAATAAGATAGTGGTCGCGACTAACGATGCGAAAGCCGCATAAGCACGAATATGACCCACCCGGATAATAAAAGGTTCAATGCGAAAAGAGCCGAAAACCAGTCCCGCATAATAAGCCGCCGAAATAGCGCCGATCATCCACGCCGGAACACCTTCTAAATGCAAGCGAACGGTGACATAGGTGACGAAAAAGCCGTTCCCTACCGTGAGAATAACTAAGCTCAAAAGCGGCGAGAGGACAGTGATCAGAACGGAAAGCATTTTTGGATTCCTTGTGATTTATTTAAGTATTAGCACACTCACTGCGGGTGAGCAATCCGCCTGAATTTCCCGCCTGCGGGGATGACAATTAAAAAATCTAAGTAGCCCAATGAAATGGACCCACCCCTTAAAGACGGCGTCATAATGCGCCAACATAGAATTTCTATTTTCAAAAAAAGGAGAAGGTCCATGAAAGATATTAAAATACTGGGTGTTGATATTGCAAAAGATGTTTTTCAACTGTGTGGAATTGATGAGTGGGGTAAAGTGATCTACACGAGACGGGTTAAGCGTGCTCAGTATGTATCCACCGTAGCCAGTCTTAAGGTGGGCTGCGTGGTGATGGAAGCGTGTGGAGGAGCGAACCATTGGTATCGGACGTTTATGGGGATGGGTATCCCAACGCAGTTGATCAGTCCGCAGCACGTCAAACCGTATGTCAAAAGTAACAAGAATGATCGTAACGATGCGCAGGCGATAGCTGAAGCGGCTTCCCGCGCCTCGATGCGGTTTGTGCGGGGTAAAACGGTGGAACAACAAGACGTTCAAGCGCTGTTAAAGATACGCGATCGTTTAGTCAAAAGCCGCACGGCGCTGATCAATGAGATTCGGGGGTTGTTGCAAGAATACGGACTCACGATGGCGCGTGGTGCCAAGCGATTTTATGAAGAGCTCCCGTTGATTTTAGCGAGCGAAGCGGTGGGATTAACACCGCGGATGAAACGGGTGTTGAATTGTTTGTATACCGAATTGTTGAACCGGGACGAAGCGATTGGTGATTACGAGGAGGAATTAAAAGCGGTGGCAAAAGCCAATGAGGATTGTCAACGGGTACAGAGCATCCCGGGGGTGGGTTATTTAACGGCGCTCTCGGTTTATGCGAGCGTGGGTGACATTCATCAATTTCATCGTTCCCGGCAGTTGTCGGCGTTTATTGGGTTGGTCCCTCGACAACATTCGAGTGGGAATAAGGAGGTGTTGTTGGGGATTAGTAAACGCGGCAATGTGATGTTAAGGACGTTATTGATTCATGGCGCCCGTGCGCTATTGCGTCATGTAAAAAATAAAACGGATAAAAAGAGTCTGTGGTTAAAAGCACTCATTGAGCGCCGCGGAATGAATCGCGCTTGTGTGGCGTTAGCGAATAAAAATGCGCCGATCATTTGGGCGCTTTTAACACGCCAAGAAACGTATCGCTGTGGCGCCTAAACACCGCCGTGGGTAAAAAAAAGAATTAACAAAAGGAGACACACCAACCGAGTTCGAAACAATGAGGGCTGATGAAAGTAAGGTAAAACCTGAGGTTGATTAAGCTGATTCATACGGTGGCTCTGTGAAGCCGATAGCCCGATAAGCATCAACCTTGCATAATTCATCAAGGCACCAATGGTGGCCAATTTAAATCGTGATGCCGGATATACGAATGCAACCGCTTTCTTTTCATCAAAACTGATTGTTGACAACAAGGGTGGGTCCATATACGTATGAGCGAAGCGAAATACGGGAAAACAATGATGTCATCTATTGTCCCCGTATTTCGCTTCGCTCATACGGGCTACTCAGCTATTCAACCTTTCCTAACAAATCGAAGTTTTCTTGTAAGGTGGATTGAGTGGGAAGGGGAAGTTTGAAATGTTGATACGTTAGTTCGGTGGCGATGCGACCGCGCGGAGTGCGAAGGATAAAACCTTCCTGAATTAAATAGGGTTCGATGACATCTTCAATGGTGCCGCGTTCTTCGCTAATAGCGGCCGCAAGGCTTTCAATCCCTACCGGTCCGCCCTGAAATTTTTTAATGATGGTCTCTAATAATTTTCGATCCATAACGTCCAAACCGCGGATATCCACATTTAATAAATCCAACGCTTCTTTGGCGATTGATTCATTAATCATTCCATTTGCGCGCACTTCGGCGAAATCGCGAACGCGGCGAAGAAGACGATTGGCGATACGCGGTGTGCCGCGAGATCGGCGGGCGATTTCACCCGCACCGTTTTCATCAATAACGACATTCAAAATATGCGCGGCTCGTTTGACGATGTGAATAAGATCTGGAATGCGATAAAATTCCAATCGTTGCACAATCCCAAACCGATCGCGCAAAGGCGATGTTAATAAGCCGGCGCGAGTGGTAGCGCCAACTAAAGTAAACGGCGGCAAATCCAATTTAATTGAACGCGCCGAAGGACCTTCGCCGATAATAATATCTAATTGAAAATCTTCAAGCGCCGGATAGAGCACTTCTTCAATGGCGGGATTGAGACGATGGATTTCATCAATAAATAAAACATCATGCGGTTCTAAATTCGTCAGCAATGCCGCTAAATCACCGGCTTTTTCCAGTACGGGCCCCGACGTTTGCTTCAATCCCGCCTGCATTTCGTGCGCAATAATGTGGGCTAATGTCGTTTTACCCAACCCAGGAGGCCCGAAAATTAATACATGGTCCAAAGCTTCACGGCGGTTGGTCGCTGCACGAATAAAAATATCCATTTGCTCACGAACTGCCGCTTGCCCAATATAATCAGAAAGCCGCTTTGGCCGGATGGAGCGCTCGAGGTCCGGTTCGTTGGATTGCACCGTAGCGCCAATGAGGCGGGTTTCTATTTTTTCATCCATTTTAAAACTCCTGAGTGGATTCTGGAGAGCCGAGTCGAAATTTCATTCGCAACATTTTAACATCATTTCTCGAAGGGACCACCAGATCCGGCATCCGTAAACCTGGATTTTAATTGTTATTTCGAGGAGAGGTATCCTTTTGTTTTTGTTCTAGGTCTGTAGCCCTAGAGGTAGAAAAAAATGAGCTGGAATTAGGAGAATTTCTTTCAGAAGGCGAAAGTGAAGAGGCCTCTGTATCGTCGTCTGAGCGTTCATATAATGCCTCAAGGAACTCTATTCGTTCTTCTAATTTGTGAAGCTGCTTCTGAGTTGCATAAACAAGGTGTTGTTCAGAACTTTTATTCTCGAGAGGCGTAGGCTCTTTTTCTTCCTTTCCATTTCTGGCCGATTGCTGGGTAATTTCGGGTTCAATCACCCCCTCCTCTGAAACGGTCCGCTTGAGTAATTCAGACAATTTTTTCAACGTGGCAACTTTTTCCTCGGCGGTGGTTTCCGATAAAATTGCATTTTTTAATCCTTGAGTACATGCCAAAAGGGCACGATAGCATTGAGTAGAGGCATCATTTTCATCCGATTCCCGTCGAATTCTCTTACTGGAGCGCTCTTGATCGTTGCTTTTTACCTCGGCAGGTGGAGAAGTTTCTGATGAGGGAAAAAACTCTTGGAGTATTTCATTGTACCGTTGTGTTAATTGATTGAAGGAGAAAGGAGGTTTGTGTATAACGGCTATATAGCTGTCATAAAGTTGTTGTTGTAATTCAAAGGAAATTTTCATTATTTGTTCATTGTTGAATGATTCGGCGGACGTTTTTGTCTTGGATTTTTGGAATGGTCCTCTTGCTCTAAATTTGCGCATTAAATAATGTATGTTTTCATCAGAGCTAGAAGAAGGAGGTGTGATTTCGATAAACTCGGCAATTTTAAGTTTGGCTAAGCCCGAATTTAATGTTGCATTTTTTATTCTTTCCATTACTTTATCATAGATTTTTAAGTCTTCGTCTAATTTTAATTGAATTTTGAGCTTTTGTTTTAATGCGTTTATTTCGTCTTGAGTTACTTTGTGTTCTTTTTCAGAAGAGTTCGGTAGATAGGCTGAGATATTTTCCTTTAATTTTTGAATAATTTCATCAACTATATCGAGGTTCATTAACTCGCCATAGTCTTGGGCTGTTTTATTAATGAGATCTTTAGGATCATGAATCGATTTTTTGAGGTATGGCGGATTACTAATCTGGAAAGTGACGTTGGGGCAGTTGGTAAGCACTTTCTTAAAAAAACAACGTAGGGATTCTCTGTTGGTGTCATAGAAATATCTTATTTTATTTCGGATAGTGGATAGCTTCAAAAGCTGCCCAGGATGACTCTTTTGACTCATCGTAAGATCGTCAGAAAGATCATTAATGTCGTGTGTTTCTCCCATGAAAATAATGGAAAGTGAGATGGAGTGATTGAGTTCTTTTAACTCTTTTAGAACGGCTGCAAGACCATCTAAAGAGTGGTACCACAAACGATCCTTTTGGGTAAAATCCCGCGCTGCATATTCCTCAAAAGGCCAAATTTCCAACTTAATTTTTTGAGTTCCTTCCATAGAATCCGCAATTGCAAGGACCAAGTTTGCTTTGTTTCGGATTCTTTTCGAAGCTTCCAATTCTGGGAAAAAGGAAATGGGGCATATTACTGTCTCAAAAAACTTAAGTTTCTCCAGGAATTGCATTATCCGGTCTCGTGAAAATTCTAAGCTGGTAATAGGCATATTTTTTACTCTTACGTTATTTTAAATATTCTCTATAGTACCCGGCTGACCTTAAAATTTTATTAGCAGCAGATTCATGAAAATTGTCGTTGGATAAAACTAAGTGCCTAACACCATTTGTTTTAACGCCAACCGAATCAACGTTTCCGCTGAAAGGTCGGGTTTTTGGATTGCGTCGATGGCGCGTTTGGCTTCTTGGGGTTTGTAACCAAGGGCCATTAAGGCGCTGATGGCGTCTTGGGTCGGCTGGGTGTTGGATGAGCGTAGTCCTTCTGGTGAAGGCGTATCGTTGGTGTGCCAGCGGCTTAATCCGTCTTTTGTTTCGATGACTAAGCGTTCGGCGGTTTTTCGTCCCACGCCGGGGATGCGCACGAGTTGGTCGATGTTTTGATTCAGAACGCAGTGGACAAATTCGTCTGGTCCGATGCCCGATAAAATCGCTAAAGCCAGTTTTGGTCCAACGCCATTGACTTTGATCAAAGCGCGAAAAAGTCGCCGCTCGTGGTCGTTATGAAAACCATACAGCGTGTGGGCATCTTCGCGAACGATCAAATGAGTATAAAGCAGGATTTCTTCTTGGGGCTCCGGTAAGTGGTAAAAAGTTGACAAAGGAGCGGTGATTTCGTAACCGACGCCGGCGACTTCTAATAACAAATAAGGGGGTTGTTTTTCTACAATGATTCCCCGCAAATGGCCGATCATGTTAGTGTTCCTTTGGCTTGCATTAATTTTTCGGACAGGCGACTACTGGTTGCATGACATAACGCAATCGCTAAGGCGTCCGCGGCGTCTGCCGGTGGTGCTTTTTCTAATTGTAACAGTAAGTGGACCATGTGTTGAACTTGGGCTTTGGTAGCGGCGCCGTAACCGACGACCGCTTGTTTAATTTGGCGAGCGCTGTATTCGGCGACGGACAAAGCGCAAGCCGCTGTTGCGACGAGGGCAGCGCCGCGTGCTTGTCCGAGTTTTAAAGCAGATTGGTGATTGTGAAAGGTGAACACTTGTTCGATAGCGGCTTCGTGGGGACGGTGAATTAGGATGAGGTCGCGTAATTCTCGTTCGATTTGATGGAGGCGGAAATTCAAAGAATCATTGTCGGTTTTGATCTGACCAAAGGCAATGCAGCCTTGCTTTGAGCCTTGTGACCAGATGATACCGTAGCCGGTTATCCGCGACCCCGGGTCAATGCCGATGATGATTCGTCTTGGGTTGTCCATTTTTGCTCAGTAAGCCTGCCGTGCTTTCCAACCCGTAGCCCGTATGAAGCGAAGCGAAATACGGGAACGATAACAATCCCGTATTTCGCTTCGCTTCATACGGGCTACGGGCGGATTATAACACTTCTTCGGGATAATCTGCGTTAGAATAAACGTTTTGGACGTCGTCTAGGTCTTCTAGCATTTCCGTGAGACGTAACATTTGTTCAGCGCTGTCTTTGTCAAGTCCGACTTCCGTTGATGCCAGTACCGTCACTTCTGCATGGGAAGGATTTAAATCCGCCGCTTTCATGGCATTTCGAATTTTTTCAAAATCTTCGGGCAATGTGGTGACATCGATGCTGCCGTCATCATTGGTTGTGACGTCTTCTGCCCCGACTTCTAGGGCTATTTCCATAATTTTCTCTTCGTCGCTGTTGGGCGGGAACGTAATTAGGCCTCGTTGCTTGAAAAGATAAGCGACGGAACCTTCTGTTCCCAAATTACCGTCGCATTTGCTAAAAGCGTGACGTACTTCAGCGACAGTGCGGTTTTTATTGTCGGTTAAACAATCCACCATGACCGCTACGCCACTCGGTCCATAACCTTCGTAGCGGACTTCCACTAAATTATCGCCAGCCCCGCTGCCCGCACCGCGTTTAATCGCGCGTGTGATGGTGTCTTTTGGCATGTTGGCGGCGAAAGCTTTGTCGACGACAGCGCGCAGACGCGGATTGGAATCGATATCTTCTCCGCCAAGGCGCGCCGCTACGGTAATTTCACGAATTAATTTGGTGAACACTTTGCCACGCTTAGCATCTTGGCGCGCTTTAGCGTGTTTGATGTTCGCCCATTTGCTGTGTCCGGCCATTGTGGTACCTATTTTTTATTTCCGATGCTTACTTACCTTCAATCCCAACGTCTCCAACTGAAGAGTTTCAACCTGCGCGGGCGCATTGGTTAAGGGGCATTGCGCTGTTTGTGTTTTGGGGAAAGCGATCACATCGCGGATGGAAGAAGCGCCGGTCATAATGGCGACTAGCCGATCCAGTCCGAAGGCAATACCGCCGAGCGGTGGACTCCCAAATTGCAGCGCCATTAACAAATGGCCAAATTGCGCTTCAGCCATTTCTTTTGAAATGCCAAGTACCTTCAAAACAGCGTATTGCATACCAATATCATTAATACGAATCGACCCACCGCCAATTTCGCTGCCGTTTAATACCATGTCATAAGCGCGGGACAAGACATCCCCTGGGTTGGCTATTACTTTTTCAGGGTCGGTCTCTTGCAAAGCGGTAAAGGGATGATGCAGCGCCTGCCAATCGCCAACATCTTCGCGGTCAAACATCGGGAAATCTACTACCCATACCGGTTTCCATTGCCCTTCATACAAATTGAGATCGGCACAGAGACGATCACGGAGCGCTCCCAACGATTCGTTGACAATTTTTGCTTTATCGGCGCCAAAAAATAAAATATCGCCACTTTGCGCTTGCGTGCGTTTGAGTATTTCAGCGATCACGTTTTCGGGTAAGAATTTCAAAATCGGCGAATGCAATCCCCCCGTGCCATTATCAATATTTTCGACCTTAATATAAGCAAGGCCTTTCGCGCCATAAATTCCAACAAATTGAGTATAATCATCGATCGCCTTTCGGCTTAATTCAGCGCCCTTCGGCAATCGCAGAACCGCAATCCGGCCATGCGGATTATTAGCGGGTTCTTTGAAGACTTTAAATTCAACCGACTTCATTAAATCAGTGACATCCACTAACGTCAGTGGGTTGCGAAGATCGGGGCGGTCGGTACCATAGGTTTTTATTGCTTCGTCATAAGTGATTCGAGGAAACGGGTCGGGTAATGGCACATTTAAAAAAGTGGAAAACAAATGACGGATCATGGTTTCCATTAATTGCTGAATATCTTTTTCTTCAACAAAGGACATTTCCAAGTCGAGTTGAGTAAATTCAGGCTGACGATCAGCGCGTAAATCTTCATCGCGAAAACAGCGCACAATTTGATAATAACGGTCAAAACCAGCAACCATGAGGATTTCTTTAAAAATTTGCGGCGATTGCGGTAAAGCAAAAAATTGGCCAGGATGAGTGCGGCTGGGAACCAAATAATCGCGTGCGCCTTCGGGCGTGGACTTCGTTAACATGGGCGTTTCGATATCGAGGAACCCGCGCTCGTCCAAAAAGCGACGTATTTCGCGAATTATATAAGACCTCATTTTAAGGCGCTGGGCCACCTCCGGACGCCGCAAATCCAGATAACGAAACTTGAGACGCACTTCTTCGCTAACTTCTTGATATTCATCGATGTTGAAAGGCAACGGTTTCGATTTATTTAGAAGCGTAATATCAGAGGCTGCTATTTCTACCTCGCCCGAGGGGATATGAGGGTTGACAGTCCCCTCGGGACGCTTGTGCACCTTCCCAGTCACTTTGATAACGTATTCATTTCGCAAGCTTTCGGCGACCTTAAAAACAGTCGATTCCGTTGGATTACAGACGACTTGAACCAAACCTTCCCGATCGCGTAAGTCAATGAAAATTAAACCACCATGGTCCCGCCGTCGGTGGACCCAACCGCAGAGCGTAATGGTTTGATCAATCAATGAAGAATCGACTTTATCAGCGTAATGTGTGCGCATACCTTTCTCGATGAGTGAGGAATAGCTTTGAATAGTAACGAGAGTTGCTAAGCGGATCAAGTGAGGTTTTTTTCCGGGGTATCAGATTCCGTTAATAATTCGGCAGTATACTTTTAATCTTTAACAAATCCAATAGTAGAAAAAAGAGAAATAAATGAGTAGAGATTCTCAAGAAATGAACGATATAAATAAGACTTTTTCTCTCCTTTTAGAATGGAGGCGGGAGAGTTGGCAAAAATGTGAAGGGAAGCAGTTTATAACCTATGTTGACCTTACAAGCGTCGAAAGATGTTTTGAATTTGTTCGCTGGTTAAGGAACGTTTGCATAGATTTTCCTGGTGGATTGCCGATTGAAGTGATTGTCCCGCGGTTTCTTGATTTTTTCAGGCATTTTTATTCAGCGTCTGAAGAAAAAAATGAGGAAGAAAAAACGGGGGTTGGGCCGGAAGAACTCTTAACTACTGAAAATATCCAAATCATGATGGCGTATTCGATAGGTTTTGTTAATGATGGAAAATCGGATAAAACTCCTATTCCTCTTCCAAGACTTATTTTGATGAATCTGAAAGAGACGGAAATAGAAAATATTATTGAGGGAATCACTACTAAATACCCGGTAATTTTGAATTCCACGAATTCTGTTTCGTCGGACGATCGTTATTCTTGTCCGCTCATTTTGCTTTCCTGGCTTCGAGAGTACGGGGGATTAACGGACGAAGATATTAAACAGCGGCCGCAGCTTGATCCAGAATATATTTTGTCCCTAATGTTAAATCATTTAACCCCCGACTGGTATCCTGTCCTTTTATCTGAATTTATCTTGAAGTACCCATTGATGCGGACAGTGCGTCTAGAAATATTCCTTTCTGAAAAGATGATTCGAAAAGTAACCCATCAAATCAAAGAAGAATTTCCCCTTCAAAATGAAAGATTGAAAGATTATAAAGTATGCTGGGATTTATCGGGATGGGTAAAAAAGTTAAATTTGCCTCTGATTTTTAATGAAAAAGAAAGGAGAACATTTATTTAGTGCTTTTATTTAACTCTTTGGGAAATTTATACCATGCCGAAATAGATCGAAAGAAAGACGTGGCTGAAAATATAATAAATAACGCAAATGGAGGTGGCCACCTATGGAAAAGGTATAGTTTTCTTCTTGAGGGAATTAAGGGGATGATAAAAACTTTGTTTGAATTTATCCAAGAAGATTGGGAAAAGCTCCAAGAAACCACCGTAGATGACAACGATTGGCAAAAACTTACTTTACCCTATCTACACGCCTTATTGCTCGGGTCTCTTTTTTTCTGGAAAGCCGAAGACAGTTGGTTTAAAAAAATTATCGGTACGTTTTTTAAAACGCACCTTGATGTGGAAGGTCGCGAACGTTTATTTCCTATCTTCTGGCAATATGTTTTAAATGCGCCCGAGCGGAGAATTTATACAGAAAGCTTAACGAAATTTTTAAATTTTATTTTTATTTTACTGGGGGCAGACGAAAATAAATTTCCTACCGATTTTCTTATAAAACAGTGCGAATATTTTATCGATTGTGGCGCAACTAATATCGCGCGACGTCTTTTTGAAGTCGTTATACAACGATTCTCCGCCGCTCAAGGAAAATCGTCCGACGTTGAGGAAAAAGGAGAGTTAGACAGTCAAAAATTTTATTACAACCAGCATGAGCGATTTTACAATCATTGTGTTGAAATGGTTTTTAGAGAAGACCCTCCTCGAACTGCCATTTTGGAGGTGATTAAACAGGGAGGGCCGTCTTCGGACGTGACCGCAACTTGGTTAACTACCGATGGACTTAATCAAAATCCGAAATTTATGCAATGGCTCAAAGAGTGGATCCAGCTTTCCGGACGCGGAAACGAAAAAAAAATGGCTGTTCGAATTATTTAATAAAATCATCAAAATTAAGTTAAATAAGGAAGGCAGAATTCAGGGAAAAGATTCTAAGGGATTCCATCTTTTTATAGACAAGGCATCGCAAACGCTATTCACAAAAATTAGTGAAATTCAAGGGGTAAGTATGTTCCTTAATGATTTGTACCCCTATTTCGACGCTAAGCAAAAGCGGATTTGGATTTATTCTGACGAGCATAACGTACCGAAACCGAAGGAAAAAATCCAACCTGTGCCTGAAACCATTCAGAAATCTGAGAAAATAGTTGAATGTCAACCTAACCTACCATCCGTTTCTCCTGTTATTATAAGCCCTACGTTACCGGAGCCTAAAATTAAAAAAATTATAACGAAAAATTCATCAAAAAAACTCTCTAAAAAAGAACAGAGTCGTATGGCATGGGAGAAGGCTCAGAAACGAAAGCAGGAAGAAAAAGCTAAATCCAAGTCGAAAAATAAAAAAACAAGTAAACAACGAAAACCTATGTCCTCGACCGTAAATGAGGAAGAAAAAAGTGTGGATCAATCGCTAGTACTCCGTCAAAAAAGTTTTTCCGATGAAAAAAATGACCAAACTGCTTTCTCAAATGAAGATCTTTTAACGATCCCAAAAGAATATGAAACGCAAGAAGATGATAGCTCGGCGGATGAAAAGGGAGACACTGAACTTTCAAAAATACCTTCAAAGAATAACGAAAACTCACGGAAAAAGCCCATAACTTTATTTTGGGGCGATAAGAAGAAGCAAACTTCAGAAGCACAAGGCGTCCAGCGACGAATTTTACACCGTTAATCAACTAGCTTGTGATATAACACCCCTTGGATTAAGAAAATATACGGCAAAAGCCACACTAAAATAAGGATGAAAATCCCCGCGCCCAATAATCGCGCATAGGGGTGGATCATGCTGCCGACAATCAAGGGAATGGTTGCGACGATGAAAAAAACGTAAATAATAAGAATAAGCATAAACACTTTGAACCAATACGGTTTAACCAGACGGAAAGAAGCGATCAATCCGTCCCACGGGGTATGGTTTTTATCAACGATCAAAGGGATGGTGAGAATAGTAAACACATATACAAAAATCGCCACAATACTGCCGAGAATATTTAACCACACCGCATAACGACCCACAGCGGTCGCGATGGGCGGCAAGTGGACGATATAATTCACAATAGTAGCGAGAAAAGTGATCAGTAGCATTCCCAGCATTACCGGGAGAGTTTTACGAAAATATTGATAGCCGCTGCGAGGGCTGACCGCTTCGCCCCGGGCCCGGCTAATAGCTGTCATCACCGCCCCGGCAAAGAAGGGAGCAATCACAATGCTGTTAATCAGCGGCATAAAAAAATAATTATAATGAACGGAGGGCATTTCTGGATCGATCTGGAATAAACGGATGATTATAATCTGAGCAATTAAAGAGGCGATGCCGATGAAAATAGCAATGGCCCAAATCGGCCATTTGCTTCCATTGACTAAACCCCAGGCCTCGTTAAGGATATCGCTAATGGTAAAGCGATGATTCGGTTGAGGTGAGCTTTCCATGATACTTCCCCTTTTTGGATAGGCCAATCCTTGGCAATGACTTTATTATAGCAAATAGGACTGCATCATTTCTGCCACTCTCGTTTTTATCGCGAAGAAGGGGACTTAGTTAAAAAGCAGGCAGATAAGACCGAATTTGGTTTTCCGGAAGAGGATTAACTTTTTGATTTTTCTTTATTTTTTCTTGCGTCTTCGTTTTCGCCGGTAATGATAACATATCCGGCGAAGGCTGCAAAAAGGGTTATCATCCCAACAATAAATAATAAAACAATTGTCGAAAGCATCAATCTGGACCTCTTTTATACAATCCAAAGAACATGAATATTAAACCGGTAATCAAAACCCATCCTAATAATAACATGACGATCGGTGTCATGCCTGTCCAGTGACTAATGAAGCCACCCGCAACGCTTGCTGTGATTAAATTAATCCCTAATTTTCTAGAATCTTTTTTTAAACGGCTCGATAGAGATGATAGAGTATTTTTTTCATTGCTCGATGATAGGCTGTTTTCATTTCGAGGTAATACAGGGTTTAGAAAAGGCTAGCGCACTGGCGGTTTGGTTGTTGGGGTTACTACCCCAAGCGAGATGATCATCCTGAAAGCTTCTTCGATCGTGACCGGGAGGTCAATGACATCTTTTTTGGGGGTGACCATAAGAAAACCCGAGGTCGGATTAGGAGTGGTGGGCACAAATACGGCCAAGGCGTCGTCTTCGAAGGGGAGCCCTTGGAAATTATTGGAAGTCACAAAAGCAATACTCCAAAGTCCTTTGCGGGGATATTCAATAAGGACAACCTTACGAAACGATTGTCCTTGGGGTTGAACAAAGGCATGGGTAACTTGTTTAACAGCGGTATAGATGCTGCGCACCAGCGGGATACGAGCGAGAATGCGTTCCCACCAACCGATTAGGTAACGGCCCACAAAATTGGTAACCAAAAGACCGGTCAGAAAAATAATGATGATTGTGAAAACCAGCCCCAGGCCAGGTATTTTGTGGCCAAACAGTTGTTCGGGTCGATAGTGATACGGCAGCAGTTTCAGCGTCCCATCGAGAAGATCAACAAGAAAGCGAATAACAATAAACGTCACCCAAATCGGCAGCCAAACGAGCAGACCAGCGATAAGGTAACGCCGGATAAAATACCTACCTTTACTTTTGCTTTTCATTCGCTTTCTTGGTTTTTCGTGGTGACCTCTTTTTTAGGTTCCTTACTTTTTTCAGGCTTCGAAGCCGCCTCGGGTTTCGGTTTATTATCTTTATCACGAAAATCCGTTACATACCACCCGGTGCCCTCCAATTTGAAGCCAGCCGGAGAGATGAGACGTTTCAAGGCAGGTTCATGACAGGTCGGGCAGTCAATCACTGGCGAGTCATTAATTTTTTGAATAACCTCCGTTTGCTCGCCGCATTTTTCGCATTGATATTCGTAAATTGGCATTGGACTAATCCTCTATGGATAAAAAGAGCAATCTCATTTTAGTCATTTTTAACGACAATGCTAGCATGAACTCACCTCTTTTCCATATTATTACCCACAAGTCACAGCGATTTCCATTTTAAACTTCGTGATCCCGCCGGGCAGGCGGGAGTCAAGGCGCGCTTTTAGCGCGCAGCGCACGAAGTGCGCTGGGTCCCCGCCTTCGCGGGGACGACGGGGTTTTTTGAAATTAAGACTAATGGAAAAACACCTAGAATGGGAAGATTTATAACGAGGTTTTGTTGTTAATCGTCATTCCCGCGCAGGCGGGAATCCAGCGCGCTTTTAGCGCGCAGCGCACATAGTGCGCTGGGGCTGCGCCTTCGCGAGCAATAGATTGGATAAATCTAAACGGGAGCATAATTAACCGGCGCTTCATTAGCGACGATCGGTTCATGGGAGTCGTGAGAGGAAGGACACGAGAAAATAGAAAGAGGTAAATAGTCCTTAATTTGGTTGACAGTCTCTGCCGTTTTAGTGAGAAAGTCTTTACCTTGCCTGTGAAGCCACCCCCAATAGCTCAAACTGGCTCCGGCGGCAAAAACGGCTGCAACGGTTTTAAGGACGGCGTTAGGACTCTGCTGAGTGACGTGCGCGAGAAAAGATAACATGGAAGTAAAAATACCGAGCCCCTGTTGGCAACCTTCGAGCGTATTGGCAGCAATAACAGCTACCCAGACCTTGAAATGTTTCTGAGTAGTCTGCCTTGAGTCTGATGAGAGGTCCTCCAGGAGGGTTTCGGGGTTAGTTTCTCGATTTTGATCTCGTCTACATAGGCATTGGAAAAGACGAGTGACCTTTTCGCAAAATCCGCTGGCTGCATTTTGGTTTTGTAAATAACGATCGATGTCCGTGATTATTTGCGTGAAGATTAGCGTGATTGTGGACATAGCGGTTAGAGAGTAAGCCACCGGCAGTTTACATCCACTTAAAGGGGGAGGGTTGAGTGCATTAAAGTCATGTTCACAGGCCGTTGAAATTCGGCAGGTTATTTTTAATATTTGGTCGATAGCGCCTTTTTCCAAAAAGAAAAACATAGAAGCGGTGTAAGTACAAAGCGCCAGCAAATTATGCGGACTTGTCAAGCAGATCTTTAATATTTCACAAATCGAGGATTTTCCCAGCTTTACTCGCAAATAAAATTCCGCCCACCATTTTTCTCCCCTTTTAAATTTACGTTCCCAGGTAATTGAGAGTTTAAAAAGAGCGATGGCGATGGCGAAAACCTGCATAGGAATATAACGAGGTAAGGGCATGTCTTCTTCCCCGCCAATAAAGTGCTGCAGAACGTGATTCACCGATAAAACGCCGCTCATAAAAGGTAGAATAGCTTGCAGGTATCTGAAAATTATTGCCCTTGGCCACCCCCCGAGCATACCCTCCATGTGGGAATGAATGTCGATGAACACATGAGTGAGATTTGTATTTACGGGTTGTTTTTTCCAATAATAGATTCGTTGTTGCGTTGGAAGATCATTATTACAAGCCTCTAACTCATCTTGAGTTATAAACGCAAGCGTGTGGTTCGGGTATGTTTCATCAACAAGGGTTTTTAAAGTTTCACGCAACTCATTAATGTCAGTGATTTCTTTTTTAAAATCTTCTTTTAATTGATCATCATTAAAATAAAACCAAATTTCTTGGTTTTGGTTAACTTCCTCTTGCAATCTAATTTCAAAGTCAAAAATATAGAGGCAATCACTAAGAAATTGGTTAACTCTTGGGTGGGGACTGTGCCTTTCCTTCGTGACGTGGGGAGATACGGTTGAAATAAAAGAACCTGTTGTACCGAGCGCGAACATTGAAATGGCAACACCTTCAATAACCGGATTGTCTAATTCAATTAATTTAAAAAATTCCATAATGAAAAATGTGTTACTAAAAAGCGATTGGATCAAAGAAGCGGGAAGGGATAGTTTCCTTAAAAAACTGTAAAAGTGATCCAGAATGGTAGCAGCCTTATGACGCTCGATGAGAGGAGTGGTTTCAGTAGGCCACAATCCCGGGAGAGGCAATAAAGTTCCTGAATCGCCGTTTCTATCAGAAGGCATAAAATACCCTTTTTATTTTCGTTTTCGGCGCCATTATAGAGATTGATTATTAAGAAATTCTTAAAATAAATAATTACTGCTTCAGTCTTCAGGGCGATTTCACCAAAGTTCAAAACCCTACCACTTTTCTTAAATATCGTGTAGAAAGAGCGGCCTGTATGCGTTTTCCAGCGATCCCCTGTTTGGAAGAGTTTTCGTTTTCCAGCATTTTTAGCACCATTTTTCGAAGCGTTGCGAGATTCTGATCGGCATAGCCTCGCGTAATGAGAGAGGCGTCTTCGCCCAAACCAATATCCAATTTCCAATGGAGTTGATTTTCAATAGCCCAGTGCTGACGAATGGCTTGAGACATCCTTCTATGTTCTGCAAAGGGTAATGAAGTGATGTAATACCGGGTGGCCGTTTCTATTTCATTCCCTTTATGCCGTTTTGATTGAACACGAACGATCGCCTGCAAATCACGCCAATATTTTTTGTATTTATGAAGATACATCATCGGCAAAACACAATAGCTCCTTTCTTCAATCCGAGCATGGCCATAATCCTTGGTTTCTTCTGTGCGATAACACATGCCTTGATAATCTCTCTCATCACTGCAGCTAAACAATCGTTCCACATAACGATAAAATCGTGTGTGATTTTTTTTAAGTGCCAGTACATAGTCGGCCTGTTTTAAGCGAATTAAATTAGCAATGCCTTTTTGAGTCCCCATCGCGTCGATACTGATAATACAGCCTTGGACATTCAAGCTATTTAAAAGAATAGGTATGGCTTTTATTTCATTGCTTTTATCGGGCACCCGAACTTCTCCCAGCGTCACTTGTTCTTTGGGAAGGTACGCATTCACAATATGGGTTGCTTTTTGTGCTTTGCCTCTCCTCGCTGAACCACAAAGGCTTTTTCCATCCAGATGAATCATGTCAAAGCGCAACAATTGAAAAAACTGACTCATCCAAGCCGACAAACAATGTTGGAATTGTTCAGGTTCAATTAATGAAAAAACGCGCGCAAAAGTCAGTGCGCTTGGAACCCCACAGCGCATATCGACAAATTGACTGAGCCACCGATAGCGTTTCTTACCAAAGTCGGCAATCCCTTTCCACGTATCAACCCCACAAATCAAGGCGCAAAGCGTGATGAGGAGAATATTAATCAATGGGTAAATACATCTCCCTGGAACACGCGGGTCTTTAATGCTCAAAAAACAGTGGAATAGGTATTGATTTTTTAACGATTTGCACGTAGTTTTTTCCATGATCAAGCTCCTTGTTAAGATTTTTTAAATCTACGTCTAGAAACGTAGGAGCTTGATCTTTAACGCATTTATTAATCATTGTCTACTTCTTGGGCCTTCCTTAATTAATTTTCTTTCGTTTTTTTGAATCTAATTTGAACTTTGGTGAAATCGCCCTGTTCAGTCTTTTTCCCGTATTTCGCTTCGCTTCATACGGGCTACTTTTTATGATTTTTGTCCGGTTAAATACCCATCAGGCCGCAAGGCGGCCTGATGGGTAACGTGAGTGAGAGTACTAGCTAAGGTCTTTTTAATTATTCATCCCATTTGAGCGTGCCCCCCGCCTGGTATTCAATGACGCGGGTTTCAAAGAAATTCTTTTCTTTTTTGAGATCCATCATTTCACTCATCCATGGGAATGTGTTTTTCGCGCCGGGGAATTGCTCCGGTAAGCCGATTTGTGCACAACGCCGATTGGCAATGTATTGCAAATAATCTTTAAACATGTTGGCGTTTAAGCCTAAAATGCCGCGAGGCATAGTGTCTTTTGCGTATTGGTATTCCAGTTCGACGCCTTCAAGAATCATCTCAATCACTTCTTTTTGAAAATTCTTGTTCCATAAATGCGGATTTTCAATTTTAATTTGATTAATTACATCGATGCCGAAATTTACGTGCATGGATTCATCGCGCAAAATATATTGAAATTGTTCAGAAGTTCCTGTCATTTTACCACGGCGGCCCATGGCGAGGATTTGTGTGAATCCCACGTAAAAGAATAACCCTTCAAAAACCACATAGAAGGCGATTAAATCGCGTAATAAACGGCGGTCGTCTTCCGGCGTTCCAGTTTTAAAATTGGGGTCGGCCAAACTTTGGGTATAAGGTAATGCCCATACAGCTTTTTTGGAAACCGCGGGTAGTTCGCGATACATATTAAAAACTTCCGCTTCATCCAATCCGAGACTCTCGATAATGTATTGGTAAGCGTGTGTGTGTAGGGCTTCTTCAAACGCTTGGCGCAGTAAATATTGGCGGCATTCGGGATTAGTGATATGCCGATAAATCGCGAGCACTAAATTATTAGCGACTAATGAGTCGGCAGTCGAAAAGAAACCGAGGCTGCGTTTTACGATGGTTCGTTCGTCGGCAGTTAAGCCGTTTGGGTCCTTCCAAAGGGCGATGTCTGCAGTCATGTTAATTTCGTTGGGCATCCAATGATTGGCGCAGCCGGATAAGTATTTTTGCCACGCCCAGGTGTATTTAAAAGGGACTAGTTGGTTAAGGTCGGCGTGACAATTAATAATTTTTTTGTCGTCAACGCGAATGCGGGCAGCGCCCATTTCGAGCTGTTCTAAGCCTGTAGCGCCACTTTGCACGGTTGTACCGCCACCGGTTTCCTCCTCATCGGATTTTTCGTTTTTTGGGGAGAATTTTTTTTCGGGCGCAGCTTTAATGGCCTCGGGGTCATTGTAATCATCCCAATCGAGTAAGCTGCTTATTTCTTGATGAGTTTGCATCGATTCTCCTTTTTATTTAGTGGTTCAGAACCATAACTTTTTAAGGGATTTATTGACACGCTTCGCAATCGGGGTCATCAATAGCGCAAGCGTTAGGGTTATTTTGCCCCGTTACTGCATTTAACGTGGTGTCATGAATAGTGGCTTTTTCGGTTCCTGTGGCTCCCATACTGCGCAAGTAATAAGTCGTTTTCAATCCGCGCAGCCAGGCCATGCGATACAACACATCCAATTTTTTCCCTGAAGGTTCAGCCATGTATAAATTCAATGATTGAGCTTGATCGATCCATTTTTGTCGACGTGAAGCAGCCTCAACCAGCCAGCGCGGTTCAACCTCGAAAGCCGTGGCATATAACTTTTTAAGCTCCGCCGGAATACGATCAATTTTTTGCACGCTGCCGTTGTAATATTTAAGGTCATGTACCATTACGTTATCCCATAGTTGGCGACTTTTAAGTTCGCGAACCAAATAAGGATTGATCACGGTGAATTCTCCCGACAAATTCGACTTCACAAATAAATTTTGATACGTCGGTTCAATCGATTGAGAAATACCACAAATATTTGAGATCGTTGCTGTGGGCGCGATGGCCATGACGTTGGAATTGCGCATACCGTGTGCCACAACTTGCTTTCGCAACGCATTCCAATCGAGGGTTTGGTCGGTATTTTGTTCGAAATATTTTCCGCGACTTTTTTTCAATAATTGAATAGAATCGATAGGTAAAATACCCTGGCTCCATAAAGAATTGTTAAAAGTTTCATAAGGACCGCGTTCTTTAGCTAATTCCATCGATGCTTGGATGGCGTAATAACTAATCGTCTCCATGCTTTGATCGGCAAATTGCACGGCAGCTTCTGAAGCGTAGGGAATATTTTGTAAATATAACGCGTCCTGAAATCCCATTAACCCCAGTCCAATTGGACGGTGTTTGAGATTGGAAGTGCGTGCTTGCGGGACGCTGTAATAATTAATGTCGATGACATTGTCCAGCATGCGGATCGCCGTTTTTGTTGTTCGTGCTAATTTTTCAGTATCGAGTTTGCCGTCTTTCATGTGATTGACGAGGTTAATACTGCCGAGATTGCAGACAGCAATTTCCTCGCGGGAGGTATTTAAGGTGATTTCTGTGCACAAATTCGAGCTATGAATAACGCCAACGTGTTGTTGCGGCGAACGAATATTGCAAGCGTCTTTGAAAGTCACCCAAGGATGCCCTGTCTCAAACAGCATGCTTAAAATCTTTCGCCACAATGAAAGGGCGGAAATAGTTTTTGAGCGAATTTCGCCGCGATGTGCTTTTTCTTCGTAGGCAACGTAGGCGATTTCAAAGGCTTCTCCAAATTTATCGTGTAAATCAGGTACCTCGTCGGGAGAAAATAAAGTCCACTGCCCATCCTCAAATACCCGCTTCATAAATAAATCGGGAATCCAATTAGCTGTATTCATATCGTGGGTGCGGCGGCGATCATCGCCTGTATTTTTACGCAAATCCAAAAATTCTTCGATGTCCATGTGCCACGTTTCTAAATAAGCGCAAACAGCGCCTTTGCGTTTACCACCTTGGTTGACAGCAATCGCCGTTGCATCCGCCACGTTGAGAAACGGCACAACGCCTAACGATTTTCCATTGGTGCCTTTAATGTAAGCGCCCATCGCTCGCACCGGCGTCCAATCGTTGCCTAACCCGCCCGCGTATTTTGAAAGCAAAGCATTGTCTTTAAGCGCGCCGTAAATGCCATCTAAACTGTCCGGGACTGTCGTTAAAAAACAACTGGAAAGCTGCGGAAAAACGGTGCCTGAATTAAATAAGGTTGGGGTTGAGCTCATAAAATCGAACGAAGAAAGAACATTATAAAACTCAACCGCACGTTGGTTGCGCGCTTCGCCTTCACTTTGAGCTAAGCCCATAGCGACTCGCATGAAAAAAACTTGGGGCAATTCAATGCGCACCTGTTGGTGATGAATTAAATAACGATCATAAAGCGTTTGCAGGCTTAAATAAGTAAATTGTTGATCGCGTTCGGGTTTTAGTGCTTGGGCTAAATAATTCAAATCAAAAGTTTGTAAATTGGGATGCAGATGTTCAGTCTCGATGCCGTGGCGGATAAAATTTTTGAATGCCTCGGGGTAATAATGGGCAATGTCTTCGTGCATTAAATCCTGCGGGAGGTTAAGTCCATTTAGCACTTCGCGGTATAAATCATGCAGCAATAAACGCGCGGTTACATAAGTGTAATTCGGTTCGTTTTCCACCAAGGTGCGCGCCGTCATGACGAGCCCTTTGTAAACATCTTTTAACGCGACTCCGTCGAATAAATTATTTTTCGTTTCTTCAAGGATTTTAACGGCGTCGACACCTTCTAAATCGCTGCAAGCGGAGTGCACCATGCGCGCAAGCCAAGATTGGTCCAGCAGGATGGTAGCGCCATCGTCGAGGGTGATGTGAATAGTATTTTCGGCTTCGCTGGCTTTTTGTTCTTCACGTTGTTTACGACGCTCTTCTCGATAGAGCACGTAAGCGCGAGCGGCTTTGTGCAAGCCGGCGTACATGAGTGCCAGTTCCACCTTGTCTTGAATCGTTTCAATATGAACGGCGCCGCCGGATGGCCAGCGTTTGTGGAAAAGATCGGTAATCTGATCGGTCAGTCGCGACACGATTTCTTGAACGCGGCCTGATTCAGCCGCTGTTTCCCCCTCAACGGCTAAAAAGGCTTTTTTCATGGCGATCGTGATCCGGTTAGCGTCGTATTTCACGACCCGTCCGTCGCGTTTAACCACTCGCAATTGGCCAGGTTGAATGGCTTCGAGCAGATTCCCATCGGAGTTGCCACCACCGAGCGTTGATCTGTTTTCTTTTACATTAATTTCCATGAGAAAATCTCCGAGTTTTTTTCATTGGTTTGGGGGTAAATAATTGATTTTAGGCTTCACAGCCTCGCCGATTGGGTCCTCCTTGAGCCACAATATATAGGCATTTTTTAAGTTGTTAAACACAAGATAATGTGTTTTAGTGTGAATTGCAAGTAGAGTAAGGTGGGGGAAAGCTGTGGATAAAATGGGGACATATTCTTACCCACAAGTCACAACACTTTCAATTTTAGGCTTCGTCATTTACGCGTGGGAATTTAGGCGCGCTTTTAGCGCGCTGCGCACTTAGTGCGCTGGGTCCCCGCCTGCGCGGGGACGACGATGGGTTAGAAATTAAGGCTAATGGAAAAACGATCCGGAATAGGAAGACTATATCAAGGTTCGTTTTTTAATCGTTATTCCCGCGCAGGCGGGAATCCAGGCGCACCTTCGGTGCGCTGCGCACGTGTGCGCGGGGACGACGGGGTTTTAGTTTTTACCCCTTTTGGGAACGATAGGCGAGGGACAAGTAGTACTACAATGAAACAATGGGTTAAGATGATGAATGATATTGTTATTGACAAACGCGGCTTTCGGTTAGGCGTCGGGATGGTGATCATGAACCGGCAAGGGGAGCTATTGTGGGGGCGCCGGGTGGGTAATCCTGACGCTTGGCAATTCCCTCAAGGCGGATTGTTACCCAACGAAACCTTGCGTGAGGCATTGAATCGGGAATTAGATGAAGAAGTGGGACTGAGTCCTCATGATGTTATTTACCTTCGTGAGACACGTCAATGGATAAGTTATCGACTGCCTAAAAAATTTCGCCGCCCCGAGCATCGCGGGCCGGTATGTATCGGACAGCGGCAAAAATGGTTTTTATTACAATTTACTGGAAAGGACGACGCCATCTCTTTAGATCATTGTTCGCAGCCGGAATTTGATCAATGGCGGTGGGTTGATTATTGGTATCCGGTGGACCACGTCGTTGAGTTTAAGCGAGACGTTTATCAGAAAGTATTAACCGAATTTGCGGAGTTTATTCGATAATATGAATATGCTGAAAATCCTTCGCCAAATCACGCAAGAAGTTAACGCTGCTCCCAATTTAGAGCAAGCGCTTAAGCTAGTGGTTGTTCGCTTGTGCGAAGCGTTGCCGGCCGATGCCTGTAGTCTTTTTATTTGCGATGACGTGCACGGTGAATATGTATTAATGGCAACCCAAGGATTAAACAGCAAACAAGTGGGCAAACTACGCCTTAAATTCGGTGAAGGATTAATTGGATTGGTGGGTGAGCGCGAGGAGCCGATCAACCTCGCTGATGCACCCCTTCATCCTGCCTATAAACACCGTCCCGAATTGGGGGAAGAAGACTATCACGGCTTTTTAGGGATTCCTATCATCGAGCAAGGTGAATTGTTGGGAATATTGGTGATCCAACAGTTAGAGAGCCACCATTTTGCGGAAGAGGAAGAGGCTTTTTGCGTAACCTTAGCTATTCATTTAGCGGCTGAAATTGCCCATGCGCGAGCCAAAGGCGCGCTGGAAAAATTGGGAGCGCGAAAGCGTCGGCGTAGGAAAACGGAAACTGTTTTATACGGTGTGCCCGGTTCGTCAGGAGTCGCGATCGGCACAGCCATGATTGTTTATCCGCCGGCGGATTTAGACGCTGTGCCCGATCAAGAAATTACCGATATTGAAGCTGAAGTTTCTGATTTTGAAGCGGCGCTGGCTGCGGCGCGTGATGAAATTCAAACGTTGCAAGCGCGCGCAAAAAACTCCTTAAGCGTTGCCGAAAATGCGCTCTTTGATGCTTATCTTCGTCTCTTGGATAGTCGCACTTTTATTAACGAAGTGATCCATGAAATTAAAGAAGGACAATGGGCTCAGGGCGCATTAAAACGCATTATCAAAAAACATGTATTGCATTTTGAATCGTTGGAAGACCCTTATTTGCGTGAGCGGGCAGCGGATTTTCGCGATTTAGGCCGACGTATCCTCGCTCATTTGCAGTTTAGCGAGCAAGAAGAATTAGAGTATCCTAAAAACACTATTTTAGTGAGTGAAGAAGTGACTGCCACGTCACTCATTGAAGTGCCCCAGGATCGTTTACGCGGTGTGATATCTGGAACTGGATCAAGCAACTCACACGTGGCAATTCTAGCGCGCGCATTAGGGTTGCCGGCCGTGATGGGTGTTCGCGGTACACCCCTTTTTAAACTGGGCGAGCAAGAAATTATTGTTGACGGGTATAACGGGCAAATTTATTTGTCGCCCTCAGCGGAGATTAAAAAAGAATTTAAAGCGCTAGCCGAAGAAGAACAACAATTAGATGAAGAATTACAAGCGTTGCGTGAATTACCGGCTGAAACAAAGGATGGACACGCGCTGGCGCTCTATGTGAATACGGGACTTGCCATTGAGGGAGGTTTGTCATTAAGCGTGGGCGCCGAAGGCGTTGGCTTATATCGAACGGAAATGCCCTTTATGATCCGGGATCGATTTCCCAGTGAAGAAGAGCAACGCATTATGTATCGGCAATTATTAAATACTTTCGCACCGCGACCCGTTATTATGCGCACGCTCGATATCGGTGGCGATAAAACGCTTCCTTATTTTTCAGTGGAGGAGGACAACCCTTTTTTGGGATGGCGGGGTATTCGAGTGACTTTGGATCACCCCGAAATTTTTTTACAACAAGTGCGCGCGATGTTGCACGCCAGTGAAGGGCTGAATAATTTATCGGTATTATTACCGATGATCACCTCAATTAATGAAGTGGAAACAGCCACCCGCATGATTAATCAAGCGCGCGATGAATTAATTGAAGAAGGTATCAATGTGGAGCTACCTTCCGTGGGATTGATGATTGAAGTGCCGGCGACTGTGTATCAGGCTTTTGAATTAGCAAAGCGTGTGGATTTTCTATCGGTTGGCAGTAATGATTTGATTCAATATTTATTAGCGGTCGATCGAAATAATCCTCGGGTGGCCAACCTTTATGACGGATTGCATCCGGCCGTTTTACAAGCTTTAAAAATCGTGGTGAAAGCCGGCCACCGCGCGGGGAAACCTGTAAGTATCTGCGGTGAAATGGCCGGCGATCCGTTAGCGGTTATTCTTTTGTTAGCGATGGGGTTTGACACATTAAGTATGAACGCCCGAATACTGCCGCGTGTTAAATGGGTGATTCGTAATTTTGAGATGGCACACGCTAAAGAATTGTTGGATGAAGCGTTAAAAATGGATGACCCGAAAGACATCCGCTTACTGATGGAGCATACGCTGGAAGAAGCTGGTTTAGGCGGTTTAATTCGCGCCGGACGGTAAAAACGCTTTTAGAAAATAGCTGTTTCTCCCTGCTCTGTGATAGCATAATGACCCATGCTTTATTACCCGCACATCGATCCCGTGGCCTTTCGACTTGGCCCGCTTAAAGTTCATTGGTATGGGCTTATGTACCTCGTTGGATTTGCAATGGCCTGGGGACTTGCGTTATACCGCGCGCGAGATCCGAAACGTCATTGGACTGCCCAGCAAGTTGGCGATTTAATTTTTTATGGCGCTTTAGGGCTTATCATCGGCGGGCGGCTGGGATACATGCTTTTCTATGATTTTTCCAATTTTATCGCCAATCCGTTAACGCTTTTTCAAGTGTGGCGTGGCGGAATGTCGTTTCACGGGGGTCTCATCGGCGTTATTGTTACGACTTGGATTTTCAGTCGACGAACTCACAAACGCTGGATGGATGTTACTGATTTTGTGGTTCCTTTAGTGCCATTGGGTTTGGCAGCGGGTCGTATCGGCAATTTTATTAACGGTGAATTATGGGGGCGTGTGACGACGGTTCCCTGGGGTATGGTATTTCCCAATGCGGGACCTTTGCCGCGGCATCCTTCTCAACTTTATGAATTTTTGCTGGAAGGGGTGCTTTTATTTATTGTAATATGGTGGTTTTCAGCTAAGCTTCGGCCCCGGTTTGCGGTATCGTCTTTATTCTTGTTATGTTACGGATTATTCCGCTTTACTGCGGAATTTTTTCGACAACCGGATCCGCAACTCGGATTTGTTGCATTTGGTTGGCTGACCAGGGGGCAAGAATTATCACTGCCGATGATTATCATCGGTGGTTTTGCCTTATGGTGGGCTTATCGACACAAGGAGCGTTAAAATGATTAAACAATTTATACTTTTGGTATTACTTTCCTTAGCCGCCATTTTTTTTAGAATCGAATTGAGTCACGTTTTGGATGGACTGGTATATATTCATAATTACATTGCCAGGACGCTTCATCTGATTTTTTCCGATGATCCAGCCGGTCGCTTGATTCAGAATATGATTTCATTATTAATTATCCCCGTTGTCGCTGGTTTTGTTGTAGCAACTGCTTTTTGGTTAATTAAACGAATGGCAATGCCGCATATCATGGCCGTTATTTGGGTTTTATGGCTAATTTTATTAACGACTATGGTGGCGCAAACGCATATGTCGCCGGCGGCCGTGAAAGCCTCTGCACGCGTGCCCGTTATAGCGGTGGTTCGATGAAAGAATATCTTAATTTTTTGCAATTTATCCTTGATCACGGAGTCGCTAAAACGGACCGGACCGGAATAGGAACGAAAAGTGTTTTTGGCTACGAAATGCGCTTTAATCTGCGGGAAGGTTTTCCGTTAGTTACCACTAAGAAAATCCATTTGAAAAGTGTTATTTATGAATTGTTATGGTTTTTACGGGGTGACACGAATATTCAGTTTTTAAACGACAATGGTGTAACCATTTGGGATGAATGGGCCGATGAAAACGGCGATTTAGGTCCGATTTATGGCAAACAATGGCGTCGCTGGCACTGCCCGGATGGTCGCACCGTCGATCAAATGCAACGATTAATTCGCGAAATAAAAACTAACCCCGATTCACGGCGTTTAATTGTCAGCGCCTGGAATGTCGGTGAACTTGATCAAATGGCATTGCCACCCTGTCATTTACTTTTTCAATTTTATGTGGCGGATGGTTTTCTTTCTTGTAAATTAACGCAACGTTCAGCCGACGCTTTTTTAGGCGTGCCGTTTAATATTGCTTCTTATTCACTTTTAACTCACCTGATCGCGCGACAATGCAATTTAAAAGCGGGTGAATTTATTTGGTCTGGCGGAGATTGTCATATTTATAATACCCATCAAGACCAAGTAAGCACCCAATTGTCGCGCGAGCCACGTGCTTTACCTCAATTAATCATCAACCGTGATCCTTCATCCTTATACGATTATAATTTTAACGATTTTTCCATCGTGAATTATCACCCACATCCCGCTATTAAAGCACCGGTCGCGGTGTAGGCGTTTTTGATATCCTTCTTTTAAAGTGATTTTTTTAGCACAGCGAAATACGAGGTTTTTTTACGGCGTCTTCCACGGAGTTTTCATTTTTTCCTCTTAAGGACAGTTGGCTTGTAAAGCGTCTGCGACGACGCTTTGGTTATGGATAATTCCGGTCGTGAGGTTTTACCTTGATGTTGAGGCACCTCATTGGCGGTTAAGGTGGAGAGAATTTTCATGGCATAAGCAGACCCGCATTCTTTTATTAAATTCTCGCCTACTTTTGTTTTGGCTAGGGCGAAAAGATCTCCTTGAGGAATTTTTCAATAGAGCGCGCTGCCTTGGATTTTAAGATAAGTTCAACCTCAGTCTGTCGTTTCTGATTTTTGAAGCTATCCAAATAATCGGGAATAAAATAATGAAGGAGATCAATGGTGGCCGTATCTATTTGCATAGGAGATAACGCTTCTTTTAGAAAATCAAATGCTAATTCCTTTGGTAACAAACTGGGAGCGTTGTAGGCGTATTGTAATAAATTTTGTTTTCGGTTGTTTAAAAGATATTCGTTATCAACGGTGAGATATAAATTAATGCAAATTTCAATAGCGTCATTATGTTTTGAATGTAATATTCTTTGGACTCGACTCCACAGAATTTCTTCATCATCAATATTTAAATAATGAGGAATCCCTTCAAAATATTCTCTAATGAGACGACATTTCTTCTAATTAAGGCCAATTCTAACAAATCTAAAAGATCTATTTGATTATTCATTGTTATTACCTCTTTTTTAAATAATTTATATTTATTTTTTTTGATATTTTTCTGAAAGGGAGACAGTGTAAGAAGGAATTCTGAAAGAAATCTTAAAAATTTATAACATTTTGTAACAGTCTTCGTAAAAGTAGCCCGTATGAAGCGAAGCGGAATACGGGGTATTGTTATTATTCCCCGTATTTCGCTTCGCTCATCGTGAATTCAAAGAGGAAATGCACCACCTCGACTTAAGGTAAAATCCTAGGTGTCAAAACTGGGATGAACCAAAGGAAGAGGTAGTGCATGAAAGAGAAAAGATCTTTCTCTCATTTGTCATTGTATGAAAGAGAGCAATTATTTGTCTATAAGCAGCAAGGTAAATGTCTGCGGGAAATAGGCAGGCTATTGGATCGAGATCATAGCGTCATTTCAAGGGAGTTAAAAAGGAATAGTAATCCTCATGAGCACATGCGAGGTTATATAGGGACTTTGGCTCACCAGCAAGCTAAAGATCGTAAAAAGAATTCCGGTAAAAGGCCTCGTTTAAAACACGCTGACCTACAGAAATATGTCCAAGAAAAAATGAAAATAGGGTGGACTCCTGAGATCATTGCTAGCCAAGTTTCCGTTGTATTTCAAGGTTTTTCTATTAGTCATGAAGCGATTTATCAATACGTGTATGCTCAATGGCCAGAAGGTATTATTTACTTACCCCATAGCCGTAAAAAACGTTATGCGAAGCGCTATTCCAATAGAAAAAATAGAGCGCCTATTCCCAATCGAACAGACATTGATTTGCGTCCAGAAAAGGCAACGAATCGGAAGGAAGTAGGCCATTGGGAATCTGATACCCTGGAGTCGGATCGATCTCGGGTGGTTTATAACGTCATTGAAGAGCGTGTATCTCGTTTAGTAAAGATAACCGGATTAGAAAACAAAAAAGCAGCCTCAACCAAAGAAGCCGTTATAAAACGGTTAGCCTCTCTCCCTAAAAAGGCTCGTAAAAGCATTACTTATGACAACGGGTCAGAAAATTATTATCATCAAGAGATAAATTCTGTCTTAAAAACAAAATCCTACTTTTGCAAGCCTTATCATAGTTGGGAAAAGGGAGCCATTGAAAATACCAATGGACTCATTCGTCGATTTATACCTAAAAAAACGGATCTCGCCAATTTTTCTCAGGAACAACTTGACCAAATTGAATATTTGTTAAATCATCGACCACGCAAATGCCTAGGATTTAAAACCCCTTATCAGGTCTTCCTTAAGCGAACTGGTGCAATTCCTCCTTGAATGTGCCCATACGGGCTCCCTGACTGAAGATCTGTTCCTTAATCTTTTGTTAACAAAAGGTAGATATACTAATTTCAATGTAATTTATCGATACAAGAAAGCAACGAGGCAAGATAATGCAACCCACCGCAGAGACTCCACTTCTAGCTGAAGAAAAATACAAAGACGAAGAAGCTAAGCCAACTAAAGCCATGTTAGGTGAAAAGGACGAACTGTCACGGTTACCTGATGACGTCCTTGAAAGTCTCAGCCCTTTCCTTCTCGTGAAGGAGGCAAGGAAATTAAGCATTGTTGATCATAATTTATATGATCGCATAACAAACCTGACCTTATTTTCTTCCTCCTTCGCCCATGAAGAAAAGAAAATAAAACTCCAGTTGGCAGAACAGTCGTTAAAACGAATAGAACAAAATAGGCGGGAAATGTATTCGCGTAGACGGATGTATATTTCTTTTTTTCCTCTTTCAATGGCATGCCTGCCCTGCCTCATACATGACCGCTTTTTTATTTTTGGGCCACTCAACGAATTTCAACGTTTTCAACAACGATATCCACAAGATTATCAAAATATAAAATCTATTTTACCGGATAATTCAGAAAACTCGCTGACTTTTATGCAGGTGAGGAGGTCGTTACAAATTTTAAAGGAAGAAATACGACAAAGCGAGTCCCTTGGAAAATGACGCTAAAACTTTTGGAAAATGAGACAAAACGGATCGTTTCCCATCAGTATTGTTAATATTCCCCGTATTTCGCTTCGCTCATACGGGCTACTGACGTCGTATCTGACTCAATTCTTATTCTGAGTTATCATTCGCATTTAGCAATTAAAGCGTCGGCTGGTGGAAGCGGGCCTTCTTTTAATTTTTTTTAACATTGATTTTTGAGCTGTGCTTAAAATAGTCAAATAAGGTGACTTGAAATTGACAGGGTGCGTCGTTGAAATATACCATAATTTTATTGTTTTGATTTTTTGGGGTTAACTGGAGAAGTAAAATGCGCAGGATTGTGTTTCAGCACGGTACACAAATGTTATGGTTTTTATACGATCGAACTGCAGAAGGACTTGGTTGGGCCATAGGGGTTGGAATATTTGGTGCAGCTTTAGGTGCTCTTTTTCAGTATATGAATAATAGTGATCCGGAACGGGCAAATGACAGTATAGAGTACGCTGCAACGACTGCCGGATTTGGATTTGCTTCTATAGGATTTGTCGGTGGGTTTGTAAGTTTTTGGTGCCGTGGAGGAAGACAACGATTTTTCCCCGCTGATCAACAAGAAGGGTATGGAGCATTAAGGGGTCATCAACATGAGAATAACCCCTGAAGAAAAATTTCAGCGAACCTCATTTTAGCGTAAATTACATCAAGAACTTTTCCATATTACCGCGCAGGCGGGAATCCAGCGCGCCTTTAGCGCGCAGCGCACTCAGAAAATATCGTGTTCGAAGGTCCTGCACAAAATTTCTAAATAAATTTAATACTAATTTAACCTATGGATAGTAAAATTTTATTATAAGTGAATTATTAAAAATTAAAGAGGTATTTATGAGTCGAAATGTATATGATCTAGGGTTTTTCAGTAAAATTCTTGTTTCACTGTGTTGTTGTGGCGCTAACGAGGAGGCCCGCCAACCTCTCAATAACGATAATCGTAAACCCTGTCGCGATTTTGGAACGAACAATGGTGATGATGACTCTGCTTTCTTAGCCCTTTGGGGGAATGTTAAAAAGCGAACGTGGTCTTCTGAGAGCGAAAGCGATAGCGTAATTGATGGATATAATGGGTATCGCCCTTTTGAAGCAAAATAACGAAAAGACATTCCAAAGAAAAATATGCAGCCTCACCTCACCCTAAATGCATTAACGCAAAAATCAGCAACGCAAGGGCGACGAGGATTTCAAGGATAATAAATGTTTTTCCGCCGATGACTTCGTAACCGATAGCGATCTTTTTAACATAACGGCCGCTCCAGACCATTAATGCGGGCAAGAAGATAAGTAAAATGACGCATAAAACGCCGGCGTAATTTAAACTTGCAATGAAAGCGCCTGGATAAAACAGAATGACTAAAAGCGGCGGCGCAAGGGTTAATGCAACCAATAACCAGCGGCCGTTTTTTTCTTTTTTAATTTTTAAACCATCCGCCATAAAATCTGATAAGCACAACGAGACCCCGAGAAAAGAAGTCGCGATACAAATAGAAGTAAAAAAGTGGATTAATCCTTTCACAAGTTCGCCATTTACGTGAGCAGATAAAGTATTACTTAATTCGCTCACGGCGTCGGTGGAAGCGGCCATGTGAATTAAACCATTAGCTCCATGGCTTCCCAGCGTTCCGTTGACAACGAAAGTCCATAATAAATATAAAATTAACGGCATTAGGCTTCCGATGGCGATCGTTAATCGCAAGGCATTGACTTGGCTTTTCAAATAACTTCGCAAAGTAGGCACAATAGTGGCATAACCGAAAGAAGTGATAATCACCATGACCGCCCCGGATAAAAGTGCTAAACGACCGCCAGAAAGTTTGCCCACATCGATGTGCGGCGAAATAAATAAGACCAGTAAAAAATAAACCGCTAATTTCGTTGACATCAAACCGCGGTTGACCCAATCCACGGCGCGCACCCCATAAAACAAAACTGCACCTAAAATCACAACGAATAAAATCGAATCCAGCCACGTCGGCGTGGGGATATTAATTAATGACAGTAAATTGTGAATTAAATCGGTCCCGCCAGACATGTAGGCAGCTAATAGCGTATATAACAACAATAAATAGCTAATCCAGGTGATTAACTGACCCGCTTTGCCCAGCGTTATTCGCGCCATTGAAATGAGATTCGTATTTTCCGGCAGCCATAAATTAGCTTCTAAAATGTAAAAAGCGGCCAACACCGTGATTAGCCAAGCGCCAAAAAATAAGAAAATGGAGTGATAATAGCCACCGGCAGCGATTGCCATGGGCAAAGCCAACATGCCTCCGCCGACCGATGTGCCAATAATTAATAAAATAGCGCCAAAAACTTTTCCGCGAGTCGTTTCAGCTTTTGGGGATTCAATCTCATTGACGAATGTGACGTCTTGAGATTCATCGAAGAGGATATTTGGGGGTTCCATAATCACCTAAACTTGAGTATCTCACAAAACTAATGCTTAACCACCTGAAGACCTTGTAACATCATTAAAGCTTGATATAGCTGATAATCGGTTTTCGCCAATTGCAGTTGGATTTGTAATAAATTTTTCTCTTCTTCGGCCGTTGTGGGATTTGCCTTAGTGGAAGCCGCGCCGTCATTGGGCAAATGGTTTTGGAAATCGGCTTCATCCAATGATAACTGTGATTTAGGAGGCGTAATACTGAATTCCGGAACCGCAACATTCGGTATAATGCCTTTGGCCTGAATTTCGCGGCCTGCCGGGGTGTAATACAAAGCAGTCGTTAGTTTAATCGCGTCCTCTTTCCCAATGGGTAAAACGGTTTGGACCGACCCTTTCCCGAAGCTGGGTGTTCCCATGATAATAGCGCGTTTGTAATCTTGAAGAGCGCCAGCCACAATTTCTGAAGCAGAGGCCGATCCGCCGTTGATCAGTACGACCATCGGTGTGTGGGGAATGAGATCGCCAGGCGTCGCTTTGATTTGAATATCGGCACCCGGAACGCGTCCTTTTGTGTAAACGATGAGGTCGTTATAGCGGTGCATCTTACTCGCATCAAGGAAACTGTCCGCCACTTGGGCGCTGACATCGAGCAGGCCGCCGGGATTATTACGCAGATCGAGGACTAAACCTTTCAAAGGACCTTGCGATTCTTTTTTCAATTTATCAATCGCATCACGCAACTGGTTTTCCACGGGCCCTTGGAAGAAAGTGATTCGGACATAACCGTAACCGGGTTCTAAAGTTTTGCTTTTTACACTAACCAAATGAATGGGTTCACGTTGAATCGAAAAAATTAAAGGCTTATTTGCACTTTTGCGTAAAACCGTTAACTTGACGGTCGTCTCTTTTTTGCCTTTAATTCGGCTCACCGCTTCCGGAAGACTCATGTTTTGGACTAATTGGTCGTCAATTTTAACAATATAATCGTTGGGTTGGATGCCCGCGCGCGCGGCGGGGGAATCTTCCAGCGGGCTGATGACTTTTAAAAGACCGTCTTTGGAGACCGTGAGCTCGATGCCAACGCCCACAAACTCTCCAGAGACGGTGGTTTTCAATTCTTTCAAGTCGTTGTTGTCGAGATAACTAGAATGTGGGTCGAGGTTGGCCATCATGCCGCTAATTGCGCTGTCGAGTAATTTTTTATTACTCATATTTTTAATGTAATACTGATGGACCAATGCAATGGCCGTCACGAAACGTTCGACGTCTTTTCTGGAGAGCTCATCGTTTTTATCTTCTGCTGGAGTGGAGATCAGCGTTTTCGGTAAAAAAGGAGGAGAAAAAGCGAATACGGTGGTAAGTCCCGGACTGATGAAGGCAGCAACTACGATAGCTATAATCTTTCTTTTTAGGCTCATTGATTTTCTCCTCTATGGCACCACATCGATGGGTTCAGCGGCTTAGCATTATGGCGAATAGCAAAATAAAGCGCTGGTTTTTCATAACCGCCGCTTCGACCCACTGTAGCGACCAAATCACCCTTTTGGACCATGTCACCGGGTTTTTTATACAAATTATGATTTCGACCGTATAGTGTCATATAACCATGTCCATGGCTGATAATCAATAACAAACCATAGCCGGGGAGCCACTTCGCAAAAACCACTTTCCCGCCAGCAACTGCATAAACAGGCTGATCCTCCGGCGCTCTTATCAAAATGCCGTCCCATTTTAATTCACTCTGATCAATGGGGATTCCAAAATAAGGCAAAACGGAGCCTTTGGTTGGCCAGCTTAATTTGCCTTTTAAAGCGGCAAAATCTTGCTTCATGATAGCTTCGATCTGATGTTGTTTTTCGAGTCGGCTGAGGGTTTGTTCAAGGAGACGTTTATCGGCTAATAATTCAGCCAGCCGTTGGTTTTTCGTTTTAATTTTGTTATTAAGTTCCCCAATCGCTTGCTGGCGTTCCTGTTTGAGAGCTTCAAGGTGAGCTCGCTCATCGCTTTGTTGTTTTTGAAGATTTTGCAGAATGTGCGTTTGGGCCTGAATTGAAGTTTGATTTTGGCGCAAGCGGGCAAGCGTGGATTGCAAATCGTGAATAGCAGATAGCTGACCTTTGCTGAGATAATGATAATACATAAGAAGATGGCTGACGCGCTGCGCATCGTTTTGGCTCAGAATGAGCTTAAGATAAGGCTCTCGACCTATCATATAAGCAGCTCGAAGGTGGTCGGCAAGTTCGGCGCGTTCTGTTGCAAGTTTGGCTTGATAAGTGGTTTGATCGTGATTTAACTTTTCAAGGAGTTGCGATTCTTTTTTTAAAGCGGCTTCGGTTTTTTGTAATTGCAGTCGTATACGTCCCGAAGCAATTTCTGCCGTTTTTAATCTTTTCAAAAAAAATGTTCGCTTGTTTTTTTCTTTCGAGAGCACCGCTTTTAGGGTTTCAATTTTGTGATTAATTTGTTTGAGGTCGGTGGGAGTGGCGGCAAAGGCTTCGGGTAGAATCATCATTGAAACCGTCATTCCATCATTCGTCGTTTCTCTGGGTCCCGCAGACAAGCCGCGGGAGGACGAGCCGTGCAGAAATGGGAATACGAATGGGAAAACAATCCATGCGATGGAAAATAATAATAAAAAACGCAAAATCCTTTGCATAAGTTATTTCAGCGTAATTAAGTTACGCCCTGTCATTTCCCTTGGTTTTTCAAGGCCCATCAGGTAAAGCAGCGTGGGCGCTACGTCGTCCAACGCGCCTACCTCTTTACAAAATTGGGCTTCCCTTCCTACGTAAATTAATGGTACCAAATTACTCGTGTGGGCTGTATGGGGCTGGTTAGTTTTTTCATCAAACATTTTTTCGGCGTTGCCGTGATCAGCGGTGATTAACGCTTCCCCGCCAACGGATTGAAGGGCAGTAATTATCCGTTTTAGACAATCGTCAATCACCTGAATGGCTTCTCGCGTCGCTGTTTCATCCCCCGTATGCCCAACCATATCAGGATTGGCAAAATTGCAAACGATAAGGTCATAATCATCATTTTGAATGATTTCCACTAATTTATTGGTCATCTCAACCGCACTCATTTCAGGTTGAAGATCATAAGTGGCCACCTTCGGGGAGGGGATTAACAGTCGATCTTCGCCGTTGAAAGGGGCTTCTTGTCCGCCGTTTAGAAAATAAGTGACATGGGCGTATTTTTCAGTTTCAGCAATGCGCAATTGACGATAACCCCTCGCCGATAAATATTCACCCAAGGTATTGTGTAATTCCAATGGCGGGAAAGCCACGGCTGCATGGATGTCTTTAGCATAAGCGGTTAACGTGACGAACGCTGAAAGTTTGGGCCTTACTTGACGATTAAACGCCGTAAAATGATCATCCAAAAATGCGTAGGTGAGTTGCCGTGCACGGTCAGCGCGAAAATTCATAAAAACAACGACATCACCGTCTTCTATGGTAATAGGTGTTTCGTTATGGCGGTGAATGCTGGTGGGACTCACGAATTCATCGGTGTTGCCTTGTTCATAAGCAAGCATCAAACCTTCTTTTGCCGTGAGTGCATGAAATTGAGCAGTGCCTTGCGTCAATAAATCATATGCTTTTTCAGTTCTGTCCCAGCGTTTATCGCGATCCATGGCGTAATAACGTCCAATGAGCGACGCTATTTTTCCGTTGCCGTAAGCGTGAAATTGATCGGTGATTTTTTCGATTGAAAGTAAAGCCGATTTTGGTGGTGTGTCGCGGCCATCGAGAATGGCGTGCAAATAAATTTTTTTGATGCCGCAACGATGAGCGAGTTCAACCAGAGCAGCAATCTGATTATCTCGGCTGTGAACGCCGCCGGGGGAAAGCAAACCGAGAATATGAACGGCTTTGTTGAGTGCTTTGGCTTTTTCAAGCGCTTCGATCAGAGCGGGATTTTCATAAAATTCTCCGCTGGCAATCGCCGCATCAATCCGTGTTAAATCCTGAGGCACTTTACGCCCCCCGCCAATATGAAGATGGCCTACTTCTGAATTTCCCATCTGCCCATCCGGCAATCCCACCGCCCTGCCGGAGGCTTCCAATAGTGTGTGAGGATAATGGCGAAATAATTTATCTAATGTCGGCGTGTTGGCTTCTTTAATGGCATTGTGCGTGGTTTCATCACTTTCGCCAAAGCCGTCGAGGATAATCAACACCATGGGTTTTGGGTTTTGGTTATCGGCTTGTGTCATCGGGAAGTCTCAAATTAGGATCGCTAAAAAGATGATCATTCTATCGGGAATTGAAGTTTATTTCGAGAGTCCGCTCTTAAGATTTGTTTAAGCAGGCTGCCCTATACTGTTTGTACTATTATTAACCATTTAATTGAAAAATCGGAGCGTCAATGCGATTCAATATGGCTATTGAGGCGGCGGATCACCGCACCACTAAAGAGAAGTCGTTTTATTTAATAAGCTTATCTTCGACAAACCTTCTTCAATTTGAAGAGAAATTAGAGGCGCAATTGAAGCAGGGTTCAGTGCAGGATCGAAAAAAAATGGAACTCAGATTGCAGGATAGCTTTGGTAAAGAACGCGTTTTACGTGATATCAGTCATTCCTATACGGCTATTTTCAAAAAGGCAGGAGAATGGCATTGTTTGATTTTTTCCAGCGGTGCGAATAAATATTCTTTGGGCCCCAATCGTTCCATCGCTCGCACCCATGCAAATAAGAACTTATTAACAGCCGCGTTGTATGAAGGGATCGAAGATGAGCTGCATGATTTTTTCTTAAAGCCAACGCCGGACAATTCTATCGCTATTTTGAATCAGCAGGAAAAATATTCCAATATTCGCACATTCAATGCGTTAGATGCCTCTTTCGATTTCGAGCATTTTAAAAAGCGTTTTTCCACTCTCGCCCATACAATCGCGGTGTCTTATGACGAGCTGCGTGTGTTGTGTTGCCTGCAAAGTTCAACAATTTCTTTTTCAGAGTTAGCCCTGTTGCGCCGATTATTGCCTCGCCTGTCCACTGATATAAATGTTCGATTTTATCAAAATCTCAAAAACCAATTACCCGAAGTTACTGAACTAATTGATGATCAATGGTTGTCAGAAGCTAGCGTGCAAACTGATAAAACTTATGAATTAAAAAGTAAATTGTTATCTCCAGCCGATCAAATAAATTTAATTAAAGCTTGGGCGTTGGAAAAAAAGCAGCGTATTGAAGCATTATTTGTTAGCAATTCCTAATCATTAATTGCCTACGATAACGAAAAAATCATTGTAAATAGTCCGATAGCGTATGGTTCTTATGAAGATGCCTATGAGAGTTTATGCCAACAATTTCAAACGAATGAAGCGGAAGAAAAACAAGCTGCGAATGAAATTTCCTGCTCGGAGATAGATGAAGAAATAAATTCCTTTTATAGCGAAGATAAAGCGGAAGAAAACTGCGAGAATGAAACTCTCATGGCTCCCAGCGATTCAAACCTTGCTTTATTAAAGCGTTTACAACAATTTTTAAGCGAACACCGCCACAATTTGCAAAAGGGGGATAAAGGTTCATTTTGGTTAGCTACCCGTTATTTGGAAAATCCGAATGCTGTTCGATTATCGATAACTTGTGTAATGTACGCCTTTATGAAGGTCGATAAAGTGATGCAGCGGGAAGATCGATAACCGATGAAAACATTACAATGATGCCCGCTGAGCTCGCCCATTTTTTTAAAAAGGATCCGAAATTTCAGTTACTAAAATGGCAATTTGAGCGCTTTAACCAATCGCTGGAGGCGGTTCTTAATTATCTTAATGAACAATCTCGCGAGGATTATATTCTCTTTGATGAAATCAAAAGGGTCGGTCACCTTGACCTTCAAACACAAATGGGCAACACCGGAAATGCTGTAAATCAAGAGCCAGTGATCTCTGTTTCCTTGCGCGCCTTAGCGACAGCGTTGGAAGCCAAGGGTAATCCGATCTTATTAAAAATAAAAAATTCCCAAGAAGACGAGCAAAAATGGCAATCGTTGGATGAAGACGAAGAGAAAATTGACAGCGATGAGGATTTTTTTGAGCCAGAAGAGAAATCTGACTCCGGATCTATCAAAAAAATTGCTGATAAAATCAGAGAAGCCGATGCAGCGCAATTAATCACTTTTTATAAGTTACTTAAACTAAACGAAGATCAAGCGAAACCTAAACGGTGTGTTGGTAATGAATCATTGCCGGGATTTTTTCGTCACTCTTCCTCGCTCGGCGAAACTAAAAATGAAAAAAGTAGTTTAGCAAAGAGAGTGATTGATCTGCTTCGAGAAGCTTCTGAATTTACCTCTAACCTGGCGCCTTGACTCTACTTATTAAATTCGGGGTAGGCGCCCCGATGCGCAGCGGGCTACTTTACTTATTAAATTCGGGTATGTATGCCAAGCCCAGAGCCGCTGACTCCATGGTTCTAGATTGGAAAAAAGCAAAACGGTTTTGACTGTGCTTTTCCTTTTTTTCATAGATTTTGCATTCTAAAGCAACGATACGAGCGCAATCCTTTGTGCTTAATCCCCTCCTGAATTCTTGATAATTGGAAGACGTTTGTTCTTTCGGTGATAGGTTGCGGCAAAAATGTTGCCATATCAAATAATTTTTAGGATCTTGACGATCGTCTTTTAATTTTTCTAAAACCGCTTGTTGGCAGCGACGCGCTTTTGATTTTTTATGCAATTGATAAAATTTAATGACGGCAGCGGCGCCATAACAAAAAACAGCAGCGGCAGCTAAAACGGGAAAAGCGATTGGAAACAGCAGAGCTAAGCCCGCACAAGTTGCAGCTATGCCTGCCAAAGCCCAAGCCGCCGTATCTAATTTTTTAGCACGTCTTTTTTGCTCCTGTTTTTGATTAAGTAGTCAACTAATTTTAACTCTCCGGCATTGGTTGGCTGTTTGTCTACAATAAATGGCAGCTCAATTTCACTTACCTTTTTATTAGGTTTCTCAGGGTCAGCTCTAAGATATTTATAAAGCGCCGTTATTTGCTTTCCAGCAATCTCTTTTTTCTTTTCTAATTTTGTTTGCTGATTTCGAAGTTCTTCTACTTCCCGCTGAATTTTGTCATTTTGGGATAACTTCAATATGCTTAAGCGCTTTTCTATAGCCTGTAATTTTTTTTCTAATTCGTTATAACGCGCCACTCGATCTTTTAATAAATTAAAAGGATTTGTTTTTTGCCAGGCGCGATACCACCCCATCGCCGAATTCAAAGCGCAAATGAACATAGCACCACCGAAAGCAAAAGCACTGGCAGCTAACGCGGCAGCGCTGCCCGCTGTAGCGCCCGTGGTCATCAATGATTTAACGCCGGCGGTTTTTATGGATTTTATTGTTGTTATCAATCCCCACGTCGTAACGCTAGGCAATACGCCCGCAGACCAAAATAAATTTAAGTACGCCAAACCACTTTTTGATTGATGATGTAATAAACTCTCTTTGGCTTTTGAATAATCCGAAAGGCCCGTCGCCACCCCGCCAGCACTGTCGACATAGTTCCATCCAGCGCCCGATAATAAGTTTGTTAACGGAAGAGGGAAAAGATAGCCTATAGGCGTTAATAACGCCCCAAAAACAAAATAATTTTTCATCCATGAATCCCAGTCATCCTCAGCTAATTCTAAATGGGAGGGCGTTTCGTTTAAGCGGGGAAAGAGCGCTGTAGAGGAAGGATCGTTCTCGTCTCGCAAGCAAAGTTACCTAAAAGTTGATTCAACATTCGATCCATCCCAAATATCCTATCCAAAAATTATACAATATTATGACGATCAAGCAAACGACGCCGTCACCCCATTGCCCTCTGCCGCCAGATGATGCGGAGAGGCGATTCGCATTTTTGTCCTCTAGAAAATTAGAAGTAGCCCGTATGAAGCGCAGCGAAATACGGGGAATTGCCTTTATTTCCCGGCATTTCGCTGCGCTTCATACGGGCTACTTTACTTTACTGTTGAAAAAACAGCGGGATAGCAATAGGGGATTTAATATATTTTTAAGTTTCATACATTAACATATATCATGTCTATGTTTATGCTTTGGAGATGAATAATGCCTTTATCTAAAGAAGAATTCCAGAAACAGTATAGCCAACAACTACAGCTTCGCATGTATCAATGTCTTCAAAATAAACCAGAATCTAAGTCCGGTGAGGGAGAAGGAGAACCCCGATTAACAGAGTCGCAGTTAATCGTTTTATTTCTGAGCTTATCTGCACAAAAAGAGGGTGGTAGCGAGCGTGAAATAGATCCTGATTCAGAATTAGGAAAAAAAATAAATGAGCTAGGAATTTACTTACAAAATAATCCGAATATTTCGCTTCAACGAGAGATCAATCAAGCACATCAATTAGTAACCCAATTGCGTGAGAAGGCATATCGAGCAGTTATTGAGAATAATGAGGGCGCTGGTTCCGCTGAACTTTCAGATGATGCGCACCGTGCTTATGCCAAAGACTCTGAAAGATTTAAAGCACAATCTGTTTACTATACCACCTTGGAGCAACGGGAGGCTAAATCTGAAGAAGCACATAGCCTTTTCGTTTTATGGATGATAGATCCCTCTTGTTTCTGCCCTAATTATTATTTTTACAACGGCTTTTATTCCCCATTTGATGGTATTGGATTAATAGGGTACGGATGGGCGAAACTCATGGAAGTGCAGCTTCAAGCAATTTCATACATTGGAGCACACACGGCTCAAGCTATGCAAGGGATCCTCCATGGCGCTGCCCATGCTGCTAGTGGCTGTTTCCAATTGGATGGTGATGCTGGTGAAGCGCTTTTATTCGTAATTATAGGTGCTGTTGTAGCTGGCATCTTTGCGGGAGGAGCCGTGGAATTTATTTCTGCAGCTGAAGATGCCGCCGCAGGCGGCCCTGGTAAGGTTATTGCTATGGGTACCACCGGGGCAGCTACCGGTGGCGCTTGTGCCGCACTTGTCGCTTTAGGCCTTGTCAGTGGCCCGCCTGGTTGGCTTGCTTTAGGTGGCGTAGGAATAACTTCTCTTATGGTCCTAGCTGCAGCTGCTATTCATGGGGGTTTATCAAAAAATTCATACGAATTGACAGAAGCTGACAAAAAGCGGCTTAAAGACCGAGGTATTGATAATGTTATTGCAGAGCAAACAATTCAAACTTTAAATAATGAAAAAGAAAAGATCGGCTATACCATGCTAGGCACCTCAGATCACACACGGAAAAAAGTCATTAAAAAACAAATATGGGATATTAAATCGGGTAAATTAACCGCACTAAACCTTGGAGCAACAGTACAGTGGCGCAATGAAAATGATCTTATCAAGGGTTATTTGGAACTTGCGCAACAAAGCTATTCTCTCAAGGGGGGGACGGAAAAACTCGTACGCGACCTAATTGTTAAACACGAAATACAAAACGCATTGCGCGAGGGGAGGAATAATATACTCGATCACACTGCTATTATCACATCAACCAATGATTTATTGCGCAATAACAATAAATCAGATATTGGTAAGAGTTTAATGAACGCTCTTTTCCCTCAAAACACCCCAAAAAATATCGAGATTGCGAACTTACTTCAAGAAGGCAACGCAGAGCTTTTAAACGCAATTTCACGACTGGTTGATTACGCCAGAAAGAAAAAGCTTTCTAGACATTCCCGTCATGATAAAGCTGCTGATTCTGCTATAAATATTGCACACCGTTTAATTTATATCCTTAGTGAAGGAAATTCCATTGATATAAATACCATATTGCGTTACAGCGACGACGTCATGAATATGAAACAAAAAAGTTGGAAGCAGTACATGCCAGAATCTTTACGCAAAGCAAGAACAATAGCGACGCTTGGCGTATGGAATGTAAACAATGTAAAGGTAGGTAGATTTGGTGGGCACAGAACGGAAGGGGGCATTTTGCTGGCTCAGGTTCGAAAAATAGCAAAAGTTTATAATGATAAAAATTTTTCTACGAATCCCAATGTAGATTTTCTCCGAGCTAGACTAATTTAATAAAGAGGCTGTCTGCTGGTTACCTCATGCTTTAAATTTTAAAAATTTACAGTTAAATTTGACGCTATGAAACAACAAACTTCTTCTTATGGGACATGGCGATCGCCGATTAGCGCTGAAACGGCGGCGGCTTCGTCACGGGTTCTGATGGATGTTGAATGCCATGACAATGACATTTATTGGTTAGAACGTCGGCCCGAAGAAAGCGGGCGTCAGGTGGTGTTGCGTCTTTCATCGGGGGGTGATATTCACGCTGTGACGCCGGGCGGGGTTAATGTGCGAACGCGGGTGCATGAGTATGGAGGTGGGGATTATCGGGTGCATCGAAAGACGATTTTTTTTGCCAATGACGCAGATCAGCGGTGGTATCGTTGCACTCCAGGAGAGAATCCACAACCGTTAACACCGGAGCCATCCGAGCCTCGAGGGTTGCGGTATGCGGATGCGGTAATAACACCGGACGGGCAATGGCTGATTGCCGTGCGAGAATCGCATGGACAAGTTGTTGATAATGAATTGGTGGCAATCCCAACCGACGCAAGCCAACGCGTTAAAGTTTTAGTGCAGGGTTACCATTTTTATGCTGCACCGCGGCTTAATCCCAGCGGAACTAAAATGGCATGGTTTTGTTGGAATCAGCCGCAAATGCCGTGGGACGGCACCGAGCTTTGGATGGCGGATCTCACAACCACGCTTGAATTAACTAACGCGCATAAAATTTCAGGGGGAGTGGGAGAGTTTGTTTCTCAACCGCAGTTTAGTCCCGAAGGGACGCTTTATTTTCTCTCCGATAAAAGTGGTTTTGGAAATCTTTATTGTTATGAGGACGGCAAAGTAAAATCGATGTGCCCTTTAAATGCCGAGTGTGATTCTCCGCCATGGGTGTTTAAGCTCAAAACCTATGATTTTCTGGATAAGAATCGCTTGGCGGTTATTGTCAATCATAAGGGAAAACAAACGCTGGGCGTGATAGAAGACGGTCGCTATACGGCATTTGATTTGCCGTTTACTTCTTTTGTGCCGACCTTAGCGGTACAACGTGATCAGGTTATTTTTATTGGCGCGGCTCCCGATCGATTTCCCGCTGTTGTTTGTTATGATAGTAAAAATAAACGCACGGAAATTTTGTATGAAAGCGTCCCGTTAACCATCGATAAAAAATATCTCTCATACCCTGAAGCGATTGAGTTTCCGACAGATGAGGGGAAAACCGCCTACGGTTTTTATTATCCGCCATGCAACGGAGATTATCAGCCGCCAGAAAACGAAAAACCGCCGTTAATTGTTATTAGTCATGGCGGCCCTACCTCGTCAACTTCAACCGCGCTTAATTTAAAAAATCAATTTTGGACGAGCTGCGGATTTGCGGTATTAGACGTTAATTACGGTGGGAGCACGGGTTACGGAAAAGCTTATCGCGAGCGCTTAAAAGGACGGTGGGGCGTGGTGGACGTTGCTGATTGTGTTAATGGCGCTAAATATTTAGTGAAAATAGGAAAAGCAGATCCCAAACGTTTGATCATTCGCGGCGGGAGCGCGGGTGGATTTACTGTGTTTTCTGCGTTGATTTTTTACGATGTTTTTGCGGCAGGGTCGAGTTATTTTGGGGTGGCGGATTTAGAAAGTTTTGCCAGTGATACTCATAAATTTGAATCCCATTATTTAGAAACGCTCGTAGGCAAATATCCTGAACAAAAATCGCTTTACGATGCGCGTTCGCCAATTAATCATGCCGACCGCTTATCTTGTCCGATTATTTTTTTGCAGGGGTTAGAAGACAAAGTTGTTCTGCCGGCGCAGGCGGAAGTTATGATTGCTAAAATGAAACAAAAAGGATTGCCTTATGCTTATGTTGTTTTTGAACATGAGCAACATGGTTTTCGTAATGCTAAAAATATTAAAACTGCGCTTGAATCAGAATTGTATTTCTTTGGGAAGCTTTTTAATTTTGAGCCGTCGGAGTCTTGCCGGCCGTGAAAATTTTTAATTGAGAACATAGCTGGTTTTTACTTAACGAGTCGATTGCAAGGGAAGCAGCGGGGTTCTTTTGTGCGGACACGCTGTAAATCCGTCCGTGGACGCCCGAGAGCCGCCGTCCGGGCGGCTCTCGGTCCGTACAAAAGAACCCCGCTGCTTCCCTTGCCTGGGTTAATTTAAGATTTTTTCGATATTGATCCCCAAAATGGCGGGATTTTCCAGGTAAACATAATGGTCGTATTGGTAATTAACCAGATAATCGCCTAGCGGCAAGGCGAGTAAGCGATTGCAGGTGGTGTAAGGTGTGCCGCCTGCTGGTTTTTTTGCAGTACATTGATAGTGGCCTTGCGCATCTTGGTAATAATAATAGCCGTCCGGGTAAGCTTCTGTGGCGTGTAAAAATAAAGTTTCAATGCAGCCCGTTTTTTTGCGACAAATTTGGGGTGTAACGCTGCAAACTTTATTGCCGGCTTTGTCTTTGCTGCAAGTGATTTTTTGAAAAATAGTGCTTCCGTAAGGAAAACGATCTCGATACAAAAGCCCCAAGTGAGACACATTCAGTTCTGAGCCGATGACGTCTTTGATATTTTTCTCGTTCATTGTCCATTGTTTTACGTCTCGAACAATTTCAATGACCGAGGGTGTTGGAATTTGATTAATTAATTTGAGATTGGGTTGATACCGCACGGTGCCTTTTGAGTCAACGCTTTTTTTGACAAACGTTTCTTTGGGAACATAAGCAATCGTGACTGTTTCTGGCGAAAAAACATGAAAGGGGGCGGGGTATTTATTTTTTAATCGATGATACATGACAAGTCCATCGGCATTCCGAATAACGCGTACATTTTCTCCAATGAGATTTGGTTTTGCTTGATAAGCGAACCATTTTTGTCGATTGATAAGGGCGTTAGTTTTTCGAGCGTACGATGAAAAAACGCCTTTGTTGGTGACATCCTTTAGCAAACCACTCGCTTGGTTGACGGGGTTAAAATCACTGCTTATAAAATTATTGCGATTGTAATAGCGAATGCTATCGGTATGCGCCGCGCCGTATTCGATAGCGAGAATATTTTTTTCGTAATCATTAATATTCCTAGCATTAATTAATGCCAGGGCAGTTTGAACCCACGTTTGACAATCGAATTGATCCGTACGGTAGAGAGGATCTTGCTGAATATGAGCACAGCCGCGTTGGGTGAGGGTACACCAATCTCCTTCACCTTCAGCCCCTTAGGCATTATAAGGGCGATTTTTAAAGTAATTTCCGGCTTTTTTGACCAATGTATTTAAATTGTTAACGTTTTGCAATTTTTTGATTAATTCAGCCACTTCAGTGCGCGCGGTATGAGTGACTTGATAATAGTCGTAAGGGATGACCGTAAAATACGGATTCACCCTTTTTAAGGGGCTGCCATTCACTTTCGCATTCAACGTTTTGGAGGTATAACCGAGCACCAGAACGTCGTCGCCCGGAACCTTTTTAGAGGAAGCGCGCCAAGCCGTGATAAGCAGCGCAATAGCAATAAGTGATAAAAAGAGAAGCATTTTTTTCATAGATTGTCAAAAATTATACCACGCCCACAACTCCAACGAAACTGCACTAATTCGTTCCAGCAATTCTCATTTTGGCTTTGAGATTTAAAAAGCACGTCGTCCCGCGGCTTGACCGCGGGACGACGCTCCCAAAATTAGAATTGCTGAAGTTAAACGTTAACTTTTGACTCTTGTGTTCAAAATTTGTAAGATCTCTATCGAGTAAAAGAGAGAAAATCTATGTCCCGTCGCGAGCCTAAGTCCAAAGTAGAACCCAACCACCGTTTCTTTGAGGAGCAAAAATTCCAAGAAGAAAAAAAAGAGTCCCCGTCAGAAGCCTCATCAGGTTGGATGCTTCCAAGTAATCGCCTCCTAGAACAAATATTGAGTGCTCCCGACACAAAAGAAGAGGAAGCCACTCTGCAAGAAATGAAAGCAAAAAAGACTGAATTTCTTAAAGGATTATATACGGGAACGCTTGTTTATCATTCTCCAGAGGAGGAAGCGAAGCTGATTGAGGAGGAGCCTGTTGATCACGAAGCCATATTAGAAAGGCTTAAAAATGAAATCACCTTCCTGTTAGGCTTTATTTCTGACAGTTATTTTGAAAGCGACCCCGAACTTTTTCGTTTGCTGCTGACGCAACAAATGCAGCACATGGGCGAGTTAATCACGCCTCGGAATACAAAAGAAAATACAGAAGGGTGCCAAAAATTTAAAGCTGGTTTAGAAGATATTCTTTTTTCCTTAAATCGGTTGGGTAACGGTGATCTTAAAGCCCCTCGTGTATGCGACTTTGTGAAATCCATCAAAAGAGACCTAAGAGACCTAGACCACTGCGGTTCGGGTAAGCAAGGGGGAACGTCGTCGATAAACCAGCAAGTAAAATTTATACTTTCTGTCGATTATCTGGAAGGATTAAAACAAGTGTTACAAAGATGGATAGAAGGGAGTCTGGAAAAGATCGGCTTCGATATCAACCGATTAACGAATGTTTCTGGCGGCATGCAGCAACATTTAGCCGACATGGGCGCTGTTTTGGTGATGCAGCGACTCCCAATCTCGCTCCCGTTGTTGGCTGAAAAAGACCACTTTCTACCCACCTTGTATCGCCAGATCGGTGCGAGCTTTTCTGCCAATGGCCTTCCTCCGGATTATATCCACCCTTTGTTTTGGTCCCTCTTTAGTAGGGAAATTGACCCTGTCAAAGCTTTTCAGGAAATGACTTATAACAAATTGTCTCGTATTGTGGATGAGTATAATGAAATGCTTTCACTGGAAAAGACGGACATAGAAATTATTGAAGCATGGAAAGCGTTTAGGAAAAAAATAGGCCCTATTATTCATAACGCTGAAATAAGTGATTTCCTGACAGTGGGTGTTGAGACAACAACAGCACTAGCGCTAAAACCACTGCCGAAAGATTTAATCGAGAAGCCCTATCTCGATTTATTCCGTAAGAAATACCCAGAAGAAAAAGAAAATCCCGCGCAATTGTTAGAAAACGAGCTGGATCGATATCTTATTAAATTAAATCCGGTCGAAGATGACTTTACTTTTCCTGCCGTGTTAAGTGAACTTATTAATAAATACCCCGATAGCCTTGCAGTTCTTTATCAATGGTTAACCACCCATTGTGACGATCTCCACACATTCCTTGAAGAGAATGAGGGAAAAGGTATTGAGTTTCTAAGGCTTCTAAAGTGTTTGGAAGCGCTCTTTACTTTCAGAGTGGGAAATTCCGCGACCGGATTGTTCCTCATGTACTATCTCATTATCTTATCCGCTGCTGCTCAATCCGATGGGATAGTGAACTTAATTTCTAAGCACTTTGTATATCCGGAAACAAGATCTGTCTTGTTGGCTCTTGTGCTGCCCAATGAAAATTTCCTCATTTGCCGAGTATTTTTAATTTTTTAATTTTCCACGCACACGGACATGCTGCTGATTTTTTCAATTCTTTCATTCGTAGAATGATATACGGGGGCTGCACACTGACATCAGGGATTGTTTTTCTGGTTTATGTCAACCGATAGATAAAGGTGCTGGAAATCTTGCGAATACGACAACGCTATCTCTTTTAATCGCAACAGGAGCAATTAATCACCTGTGCGATATCTTGATCAGCGATTTTACTTCGGAAGAAGGATACGACTTGGTCAAATCGTTATTTACAAGCCAGGTTCCACTTTCGATCGGAGGTTATGGATTACGCAACACTATCGATTATCTACTGGCTACAGTTAGCCCAGACCATTTTAAAAAATTATTGGCGCTGTGGAGTATTAGGCGGCTCAGTTCAGTTGATTACTCTTTTGTTTATTGCTTATGCGGAGCTGACAGAGAGTGTTGCCACACACCCAAATTACTAACCCGTCTCAGACAACTTCGTTATTTCAAGAGTTCGTTTCCCGATGTAGAACTTAAGAGTTTATTGAGTCATCACTTGTATCAAACAGGACTCGTTGGCAAAGTCAAAGTCCCCGCTTGGGCATGGCTGTGTCGAAACTCCAATACTGCCCTGGAATTAGAGGCGCTTTTCTACTCTATAGGCCACGAGAGCTTCTCAGTTACCGATATGATTTCCATATTTCTTAAAAAGAATTTGTTTGGTTTATGCTTATCGGAAGGAGGGAGAACGTTACTATACGATAGCCGAAAGGAGGGCCTGCTGCCCGTTATTGATTATCATGTCAATCGTCGTTTTTTAAAACAATTTTACACCTGTAGCCGTTTTGGATTACCTTTCTGGATGCTGCTATGTTCGGATGATCACGCACTGGGATTTTTTAGTTATTTGGGTATTGGGGCTTCGTGGGTAAATCCTGCGATAGTTAATGAATTGCAGAACCGCATTGTACGTCAATTATTCGATCGAACAATCCCTCAATCCTTAATACTACCCGCTTGCGATATCTGCGAAGAAGCCGGAGGAGTCGAATTTCTTTTTAAGTCTAAAAGCGGACTATTAAATCGACTTCCAAAAAATTCTTACATTCGGGAATGCATTCAAAAGACACTACTCAGAAAAAAAAGAAATAGCCTTGATCTTATATTAACACTCCTTGGTCCAGAAGCATTCCGCTGGCTCCTGAAGACTCAATGGGAGGATGGAAAAAATATCATCCAAGAATTATTGAAAAATCCAGATGCGAAAAAAATAATCCGGCAACAAATATTTTCACCCGAAGAAAAAGCGGCCATCCCTAATTGGGAAGACGAAAAGCAGCCAGACGACCCGGAAGAAACAAAGCGCCTTACGATTTAAGACGCTTTGTTTCCCTGCTTGCGGAGGGTTAAAAATTCAATTTTGTGAAATCCCTATGTCCTTTTGGGAGCGTGATCGTAGCCCTCCTCCTTGTTGCTAGATTCAGCTGATTTAAAGAATGACCCTAAAAAAGTTGACGAAGAAGAGTGGTCGACACGAGTTCTTTTAGGTGAAGAATCTTCCTTTTCTTCGGAAGGAATAAGAGAACCATCGAGAGGTGAAACAGGAGACGAAAATGGCATGGCGAGAGGAGGCGCAATGGCTTCGTTTGAACACGCAACTGTTTTTGGCTCCTCCTGAAATTGCATCGCAAGCCTCACAATCTTTTGTAAATATATAATTTTTTCGGTGAGTGTCGAGTTTTCTTTTTCTAGACGCTGAAACTGTGAATTTTCGTGCGTTAGTGTGCTTATCTCTTGATTCTTTTGGTTAATTACTTGCTCAAGGTTTTTCAATTCCTGATTTAAAAGGGTGACTTTTTCACTTAAAGTACGAGAACGCTCCTGTTCTTCGGTGAGTTGCTGTGTTAATTTTTCCTTTTCCTTTTCCTTTTCCTTTTCCTTTTCAAGGTCTGTGCTTTTTTCTTCGAGTCGCTGATAGTCATTGTTCCAGCACTTAGATTCTTCGTACGCCTTACCTAGGAGAATGGTTATGGGCCAAAAATGCTCACTGAAATGTGAAGGGCTGCCAGTTGATGTAGGACTTGTGTTCATAGGTGCGGGTCCATAAGCCCATCTGAAGCCTGGTGAACCAGTGAACGACGGTAAAAATTGAGACGTACGAGATACTGGAGCTGTGTAAGTGGGCGAGAGGGGGTTCTGATCGCTACTTGCAAAAGGAATTGAAGATTGTTCGCTCGTCGGCCTGGAAAAAGCGGAAGAGGACGAAGGAGATGAAGAGGGTGCGCTGAGTGCGGCTAGTGCTGCTGCCGCCGCCGTTGCCGGGGGTTGTGGGCTTTCTTTTCCGGTTTGAGGATGTGGTTGCGAGTTTCGTTTTCTTGTTTTTTTTGGGGGGGGATTTTTGATTTGGGTTTTCTTCGACGTTAGGTTTTTTTCTCATAAAGGCCTCTCTTCTAGTTTGTAATTTCTAAATTTTGAGCAGAAATTTCTTTTGGTACAGGATTATGAATAATGCGATCTCCGTTGTTGTAAATAATAACAAGAGTAAATTAATCTTAATAACGCTACACTTAATCGCCTTACCATTGCACACAACATTTTCTGATAAACGAATGATTTAAAAAAAGAATTTAATTAAAATTTTGTTATTGAGGGTTGTATTTTTTAAGATGAATTTAGTTAAGGCCATGCAGGCGGAACTTCGGCCGCTGAAAGCCCGCAGCGCACGTAGTGCGCTGGATGATGGGGGCCACCTCAGAAGCCTTTAAAAATCTGGGTTAAATCGAGTATACTGGCGAAACGATCCAACTAGCGTAAATGGTTACTATGGAACAATTACCTGAGTTTATTGCACGTCATTGGCTTTTAGTGGCCGCTTTCATCGTTGCTTTGATGGCTTTACTGATCGTCGAGGCGCGCAGTAAAGGGCTTAGTGGCAAATATCGGCTCACGCCGCAACATGCGATTCGCTTAATTAATAGTGAAAAGGCGGTGATCGTCGATATTCGGGATGCGAATGCTTATAGCAAAGGGCACATCACGAATGCAATTAACATTCCTGCGACTGAATTAGACAAACACCCCCAACGTCTGGAACAATATAAACAGCAGCCAATCATTCTTGTATGTGCAATGGGTCAAAAGTCAGGGCCTCTCAGGAACAAGCTGCACAAAAAGGGGTATGAAAAAGTTTACCTCATGATCGGTGGTATGAATGCGTGGAACAGTGCTAACATGCCCATAGTGAAATAGTGATATGGCGAAAATTGAAATTTACACCACTGCGCGTTGCCCCTATTGCGTAAGAGCGAAAGCGCTTCTGGATCGCAAGGGCCTTGATTACATGGAAATCCGCATTGATGAAGCGCCCGAGAAACGAGATGAAATGCTAAGCCGAAGTGAAGGACGGCGGACCGTGCCTCAAATATTCATCAACGGCCGAGGAATCGGCGGATTTGATGAATTATGGGAATTAGAACAAAGTAAAAAACTGGATGAATTATTAAAAACATAACGAGGAATTTTAATGGCTGAACAAAATCAACGAACAAATACGCCAGATAATGGGCCGGAATTCGCTATTCAGCGTTTATATATTAAAGATTTATCTTTTGAAGCGCCGCGTAGCCCGCAGGTTTTCTTAGAAGAATGGCAGCCTGAATTAAATATGGATCTTGCCACCAAAGTGAATGATTTGGGAGAGGATAATCACGAGGTCGTTCTAACTGTAACTGTCACAGTCACCATGAAAGAGAGTCACATCTTTTTGGCCGAAGTTCAGCAAGGAGGAATTTTCACCATAAAAAACTTTCCTAAAGAGGAAATGCGACCGATGCTTGGCAGTTTTTGCCCGAATATTCTTTATCCGTACGCCCGCGAAGCGATTACCGATATGGTTGTCCGCGGTGGATTCCCGCAGCTTTACCTCGCGCCAGTGAACTTTGATGCCTTGTTTGAACAGCATGAGCAATCAGAGGAAGGGAATAGCGGTACGGAAGATCGCGTGCATTAAACGCCTCTTCCTAACTCTCTCCTACAAACTCCCTTTTTCCCTTTAGGGGCTGGGGAGGGGAAAAAAGCATGGAACCCTTTAAACATCCTATTGCTATTCTTGGGGCCGGTTCGTGGGGGACCGCCCTTGCTTTAGTATTAGCACGCAAAGGCCAGAAAGTCCGCTTATGGTCGTATGAAAGCGATCACGTTGATGAAATGCAAGCGGAGGGCGTGAATAATCGTTATTTGCCCAATTATCCTTTTCCTGAAACGCTTAAAGCGTATTGCGATTTGAAAGCCAGTCTGGAAGGCGTTACGGATATTTTAATCGTGGTGCCTAGTTTTGCTTTTCATGAAGTTATTACCCGAATGAAACCGCTCATCGATGCCAAAACCCGCATTGCCTGGGGGACTAAAGGCTTGGCCAAAGGGAGTCGTTTATTGCACGAGGTGGTTGCAACGGAATTAGGTCAAGTGCCGATGGCAGTAATATCCGGCCCCAGTTTAGCCACCGAAGTCGCTGCAAATCTTCCCACCGCGGTGAGTTTAGCCAGCAATAACAGCCAATTTTCAAAAGATTTAATCGAGCGGCTGCACGGCCAGCGTTTTCGCGTTTACAAAAACGATGACATGATCGGCGTTGAATTATGCGGGAGCGTGAAAAATATATTAGCCATTGCGACCGGAATCAGCGACGGCTTAAAATTAGGCTCCAATGCACGGGCTGCGTTAATCACTCGTGGGCTAACAGAAATGGGACGTCTGGTTTCCGTCTTTGGCGGTAAACAAGAAACCCTCACGGGTCTCGCTGGCTTAGGGGATCTTGTCCTGACTTGCACCGATAATCAATCCCGCAACCGCCGTTTCGGCTTAGCCTTAGGCGAGGGCGTCGATAAAAAAGAAGCCCAACAGGCCATCGGTCAAGCGATCGAAGGCCTTTATAATACTGATCAAGTGCATGCCCTTGCTCAAAAACACGCTATCGAAATGCCACTCACCTTCCAAGTCCATCGTATCCTGCACGAGGATTTAGACCCTCAACAGGCCGTCCAAGAATTGTTGGAGCGTTCGCCAAAGGCGGAGTGAAATCTCATTTATAATTTGGTAATGCTTCTAATTTGAAAAACCCATTTGCCGCCAGGCTTCATACAGAATGATAGAAACAGTATTGGCGAGATTGATACTGCGTTTTTCAGTCACCATTGGGATTCGAATTTGTTGAGAGTCAGGAAATTGAGTGCGAATTTCGGCGGGTAAGCCGCGTGTTTCTGGGCCAAATAAAAAAACATCGGAAGAACGATAATGCACATCAGCGTAAATCGTTTTACCCTTTGTGGTACACGCAAAAATGCGATGTTCGGCGAATGCGCTTTTAAACGCTTCAAAGTGATCATAGTGGATGATCGTCGCCCATTCACGGTAATCCAAACCGGCCCGTTGCAAGCGTTTTTCATCCAGTGAAAACCCGAGCGGATGGATTAAATGCAACGATGCGCCGGCGTTTGCACATAAGCGAATAATATTTCCCGTATTGGGCGGAATTTCGGGTTCAAAAAGGGCGATGTGAAACATGCTGCTATCTGCAATGTGAGTGGATACCTTGGCCGCAAGGGGAGGGAGGGATTATAGTTACTCCAATGGATAAAGTGATGGTTCCACCTTTTTCATAAAAGCGATAGCTAACATTTTTAAAACTGCTCCCATCGTTAGAGATGTGACGCGTTTGCAAAAATTCAGTAGTGTTAGCTTTCAATTTTAAAGTCCCAATTTTAGTAGTTTTTAATCCATAGGATGAGCTAAGAGATAAGCTAATTTCGATTCGTTTATGTAACATTCACCAACAAAGCTCGCATCCGTTTGTCAAGAAAATTGTTCATAACCTTGGCTTTTAATGGTCACAGTTTTAGCTGTTTTAGTCGTACATTCGCTACTAATATATTTCAGAATAAGAGTGGTATCTCCCTCATTTTCGATAGTAACGTGATAAGTGTAGCCTGCAAAAGAATTTTCCATGAAAATAGCCTGTGAAAAGATTGTTAACAAGGCGATTCCACCAAAAAATAATAATTTTTTAGCCATTGATTGTTGGATAGGCTGTATTTTGCCCTTCATCTTTACTGACCACGCTTATTTTTTATTTTAAAGTAATTATAGTAAATAATGAAAAATAAGAGAATTCTTGAAGAAACCCTGTCTCAACTTTTTGATTTTAAAGAGAAAAATATTTTGGCTTTCGCCGGAGTTAAAAAATTAGGCACTACAATTATTTTGATTTTTAGGGCGCTCTTGGAAGCACTTTTAATTTTGCAGCAACAATGTAGCTGTACCCAGGTTGTTCTAGTAAAGCAATATTATTTTTTGCAAACATTGCTCTATCACCAACAAAACAAACTTTGTCGATAGGAAAAAGTTTTTTCCAAGAATCAATTGCAGCGCATAATGTTTTTACTTCCGCTTTATTACCTTCAAATAATTCATAATGAAAGGTAAGCAAGTGTTACTTAATTGACTCTCCGCCATCAACAATAATATTAGAACCCGTAATCCAAGATGATTCATCGGATGCTAAAAATATCGCAGCCCCAGCATGATCTTTCGGTTGACCAACACGACCGAGCGGAATAGGTTGTGCTCTTTCGCTTAATGGTCTAGCTAAAGGATCATTAATAGGTTGGGTCATATCAGTAGCTGTTAATCCAGGAGAAATTGTATTGACACGGATATGGTGAGGAGCAAGCGCTAATGCAGCACTTTTTGTGAGCATAGATTCTCCCGCTTTTGCACACTCATAGGCAGAAATATTAAGCTCGGCTTTAAATGAGCTAATTGAGGAAATATTAATAATACTGCCTGTTTTTGAATGAGCTATCATGTGCTTAGCAACCGCTTGTGTTAAGAAGAATGGTCCCTTAAGGTTTACATTAATAGCTTGATTAAATTGTTCTTCTGTAACATCAGTAAAAGCAGCTCTCGATCCAACTCCAGCGTTATTTACCAATATATCTATGGAACCAAAGAATTTTTCAGCAGAAGAAATTAACTCAGCAATATCCTTTAATAATGACACGTCTGCTTTGATCGCTGCTGACTTTACCTTATATTGTGATTTTATTAACTCTGAGACTTCAATTGCCTTTTTTTTGCTGTTTCTGTAAACGACAATAACGTTGGCTCCTTCCGGCAAAGGCAAATGCTATAGCTTTACCGATACCTCTACTTGCGCCCGTAACAATGGAGCTCTTATTTTTGAGTCTCATCATTCCTCCTATAATTACAATCGCTTTATCAATCTATGCTATACTCCCTCGATGAATATCGAGTTGTCAAAAAAAATTGTCTTTATAACCGGTGCTTCTAGCGGGATTGGGCGCGCCTGTGCGGAGCAATTTGCCCAAAAAGGGGCGCGTCTTTTGTTGTGTGCGCGACGTGAGAGCCGACTGACGGACGTGGTGGCGGATTTAAAACAGCGATTTCAATCGGATATTTATTCTTTTCCGTTGAACGTCAGCGATTCTGCGGCTGTGGAAAGAAAACTGCAAGAATTGCCGACTGAGTGGCAACCGATCGATATTCTTATCAACAATGCCGGCTTGGCGTTAGGCTTGGAAAAGCTGCAAGAAGGGAATATTGAAGATTGGGATACCATGATTGATACCAATGTCAAAGGCGTGTTGTACATCAGCCGTCAAGTGTTGGGAACTATGCTGAAGCGAAACCAGGGGCATATCATTAATATCGGATCGATTTCCTCGCATCAAGTGTATTCGGGAGGCGTCGTTTATTGTGCGACTAAATTTGCGTTAAAGGCCATTAGTGAAGGATTAAAAATGGATGTCCACGGGACGCTCATTCGCGTAAGTTCAGTTGACCCTGGAATGGTCGAAACGGAATTTTCCGCTGTTCGTTTTGGTGGTGACCAAAAGAAAGTGGAAGCGGTTTATAAAGGATTTACGCCTTTAAAAGCCGAAGATATTGCTGAAGCTGTCTTATTTTGTGCGACGCGACCATTGCATGTCGATGTTCGTGCAATCAAAATTTACCCGACAGCGCAAACGGCTGCTCATTTGATAAGTCGAGGTAATTGAGACATGAAAATTGTTAATATCGCCGCTTATAAATTTGTAACGATTTTAAATGAGAGTTTACCCACTTTACAAAAGCAATTGCGGGAAAAAGCGCTCGAATGCAATTTAAAAGGAACCATTTTATTAAGCACAGAAGGTGTTAATTTAATGATGGCGGGTCAACGCGAAGCTATCGAAATTTATAAACAATTTTTAGCGGATAAAAAAGAGTTTAAAGATTTGACGTATAAAAAAAGTTTTTCTTCGTTTTATCCTTATGAAAAACTAGTCGTTCGTATCAAAAAAGAAATTATCACTATGCACTGTGCGGATATTAATCCCGAAAAAGAAACGGCTCCGCATCTCTCACCAGAAATATTGCACCGCTGGTATGAAGAAAAACAAGAAATGGTAATCCTCGATACGCGCAATCGTTTTGAATTTGTCATGGGAACGTTCGCCAACGCGATAGATCTTAATTTAACGTCGTTTAGCGATTTCCCGCAAGCCGTCGATAGCTTGCCAGAATCTTTCAAAGAAAAGCCCGTCGTCACTTTTTGCACCGGTGGCATCCGCTGTGAAAAAGCATCGGCATTGATGTTAAAAAAAGGCTTTAAAAAAGTTTATCAACTCGATGGCGGTATTCTTAACTATTTTGAAAAATGCGGCGGCGAGTATTTTAAAGGCAAATGTTTTGTATTCGATGATCGGATTGCCTTAGAGGCAGGCTCTAGCTAAGCCCAAATCGCCACAATACCCATCGCTGCGATCCCCAACAAAGTAGCGATTATTTTTTCGTAGCGTTTAGTCGGATCGCGGGGTGCATGAAAATGATTGTGCCCGCCGTGCAGTGTTCCGATATAAAGAAAACTACCCGCCGCAAAAGCGCTGAAAAGCCCCGTGATAATATCGGCGGCTTGCGTATGTAAAAAGGACTCAATAAAGGCTGCTAAAATAATTCCAAGAGGCGTAACAAAAGTAAAAGCCCATAAAATATTTTTCACCTGGACATCTTGTTTAAGGTTGCGATGCAGCCCCATCATTAAAGCAAAACTTTCAAATCCTTTGTGCGCGAGAATGGCGATCAATAAAATCGAAACCGTACGCAGTGTGTCGGAAATCCCCAAAGCGGCTCCAGCGATAAAGGCGTGGACCGATAGGATGCCTATCAACATCCAGGCGCTTGCTTTACAGGTGTGTTCGTTAGTCAATTCGTGGCGCTCCTTTTCCCGATGGATTATCGTGCGCTCAAGGACAAATAATAAGAAAAACCCGCTGATTACCAGAAGAATAGCGAGAAGATAAGAAGTCAGCGTCGAAAACCCCGCCGGAAAACTTTCAATAGCATCGGGAAATAAATGAAAGGCGGCTGCGCCTAAAAAAATGCCATCGGCAAAAGCGTCGCCTAACGATAATAAATGTTGATACCGGTGAATAAAACGTAAGGAAGCAAGCCCCGTGATGACGGTAACGAGGGCAATAATGACGGCAATTAACCCTTTAAAAGCAAAAAGCGACATAGGGACTCCTCTAGCGTAAGTGCAATGAAACTGCTACATTACCATAAACGTCAACAACTGTAATTTAACTTTAAAACACGTCATTCCGGCGAAAATGGAATGACTTTGAAGTTGTTAACTGCGTAATCGTTTTAATAACAGGCTAGTCATGAACTTAGATTATTTAGATTTTGAACAACCCATTGCAGAGCTTCAAGCAAAAATTGATGAGCTTCGCCGGGTCGGAACCAGCCAAGAAATCAATCTTACCGAAGAAGTGAACAAGCTGGAAGAAAAAAATGCACAATTGACGCGACAAATCTTTTCTAATTTAACCGCTCAGCAAATCGTTCAATTAGCGCGCCACCCATTGCGCCCTTATACCTTGGATTACATTCAGCGTATTTTCACTGATTTCAATGAATTACACGGTGACCGCCACTATTCTCAGGCGAGCGCCATCATTGGAGGGCTGGCGCGTTTAAACGGCGAGCCCGTGATGGTGATCGGCCATCAAAAAGGTCGTACAACCCAAGAAAAAATTTATCGCAATTTCGGCATGGCGCGACCGGAAGGCTTTCGCAAAGCACTGCGCCTGATGAAACTCGCTGAACGGTTTTCAATTCCGGTGATTACTTTAATTGATACGCCCGGCGCTTACCCCGGCATTGGCGCTGAAGAACGAAATCAAAGTGAAGCGATTGCGCGTAATCTTTTTGAAATGGCGCAACTAAAAATTCCGATCATTTGCACCATCATTGGAGAAGGATGCTCGGGGGGCGCGTTGGCGATTGGAGTGGGGGATCGCACCCTCATGTTGCAATATGCTTATTATTCCGTGATTTCCCCCGAAGGCTGCGCATCCATTTTATGGAAAAGCGCTGAAAAAGCAGGGGAAGCAGCGGAGGCCCTGGGATTAACGGCTAACCGCTTACATGAACTTGGTTTAATCGATGAAATTATCAAAGAGCCTTTGGGAGGCGCGCACCGTGATACTGACGCAATGGCGGAAAAATTGAAGAAGCATTTGCAGGCAAATTTAACGAATTTGCAAGCAAAATCAGCCAACGATCTTTTAGAAGAGCGTTACCGCCGTTGGTTGAGTTATGGCAAGGATTAGGGTGCGTGTTTACGCCGGAGAAATTGCTTAAGTTCATAACCACGCTGACCTCGAATTCTAATTTTTGCATCGCTTATAGCGGTGGAATAGATTCGCATGTGTTGGTTCACGCCATGTCTCATTTGTGCCAAGAACATCCTTGGCAACTTCGCGCTTTACATATCAATCACGGCCTTAATCCGAAGGCGAATGATTGGGAAAACCATTGCCAACAGATTTGTAACCGTTTAAAAATTCCCTTCCAATCCGAGCGAGTCACATTAAGCCTTCAGCCCGGCGATAGCATTGAAGCAGTGGCGCGAAAAGCGCGTTATGCCATCTTCCAGCAAGCCCTCAGTGAGAACGAGACGTTATTAACCGCCCACACTGAAAATGATCAGGCGGAAACTTTTTTGTTGCAATTACTGCGAGGCGCAGGCGTAAAAGGGCTTAGTGCGATGCCCGCTAAAAGAAAACTGGGAAAGGGAGAGTTGGTGCGCCCTTTATTGGCTATCACTCGCGACGATTTAAAAAAATACGCTGAAAAAAATAATTTGCGTTGGGTCGAAGATGATACCAACCTGGAGTTGCGCTTTAACCGCAATTATTTACGTCATGAAGTGCTGCCCATTTTGCGTCGCCGCTGGCCAGAAGTTTTTGCAGTTATTTCACGCTCCGCCAATCATTGCGCCGAAGCGGCATTATTATTAGATCAATTAGCCGAAAGTGACCTGCAACTAATTCAGAAAGACAGTGAATTGGAAATCCTGCCACTTTTACAATTAACGCCCGAACGCCAACGCAATGTCCTGCGCCGTTGGATTTATCTTCACGGATTTCAACTTCCGCAAACAAAACAATTGGAGCAAATCCGAAACGACGTGTTATTAGCGGCTCATGATGCCAATCCCGTGTTTTCTTACCATACGATTGAAATTCGCCGCCACCATGGAAAGCTCTATCTATCAAACGCTTTATCGGCGCACAACGCCACCCCTCTTATTTCATGGAATTTCAGCCGCTCTTTACCGCTTCCCGGTGATTTAGGCACATTAATTGCAGAGAAGAAAAAGGGGGTGGGAATTAAAACGACGCTTGATACTTCGAAAATCACGGTTCGTTTTCGCCAAGGCGGCGAACAATGCCAACCCGCCGGACGCAAAGAAACTCACACCTTAAAAAAATTAATGCAAGAATGGAAAATCCCCGTCTGGCAACGCGACCGCGTTCCGTTAATTTATCTAGGCGATAAATTGATTGCTGTGGTGGGTTATTGTATTTGCGAAGGATTTGAGGCAAAGGGTGAGGAGTGGGGGTGGAATGTTGAGGTTCAACCTCCAAAATAAAGTATACTATATCTATTTTACCCAATTTAGTTAAAGTATACTTTGATAAATTCCCCTATTTTAGTTATAGTGTACTAATGAAAATTTCTAAATCCGAGTTAATCGCGATCCTTTCTCAACTTAACCCTTGGTGGAAGGGCGAGCGGGCCGTCCCCAACCTCCCTCTTTGGCGTCGAGCAGTTTTTCACCAATTATTTGCGTGGGTTGCCAATCCTCCGGCGCCGCGGGCGGTGTTGCTCTCAGGGGCCAGGCAGGTTGGAAAAACAACATTGCTTTTACAATCTATAGAGGAACTACTTAAAAGAGGCATGCCTCCCGGCAATATTCTTTATGCTACTTTCGATCATCCTATTATCAAGCTTGCCGGTATGGACGCCGTGTTAGAGGCTTGGCAGGAGCGTGTGTCACAGTCAAAAGGAACAGAGTATCTTTTTCTTGATGAAGCGCAATTTATTCAAGATTGGGGGGCATGGGTTAAACATCAAGTGGATTTCAATAAAAATCGTAGAATTACCTTTACTGGTTCTGCAATGCCTTTAATTCGTGAAAATCAAGAATCTGGTGTGGGTCGATGGCATACCATTCGGCTAACCACACTTTCATTTTATGAATATATTCAATTAGAAAGTTATAAAGAAATAAAATTTTTTAAAGATTTTTTTGAACAAGCTTACGGAGGAAGCCAATTTGGCTTTCGCAATATAGAGTTGAAAGATGATTTATTGACAGGGAAATTATTTAAAAATTTATTTCAGAATGTCGACCTTGAAACGCTCAAAAATAAGCTAAAAAATACTGCTCAATTAAAAGAATACGATCAACCGAAACTCCCTGAATTGAAATCTTTACGTGATCTGTTTAACTGGCCCCAACAAGAATTTTATAAAGCTTCCGAATTGGCGGCACCTTATGTGGCGCGTTTCCACCAATATCTATTACGGGGTGGGTTTCCGCAGGTAGCCCAAATTGATAATATTAATCAAGCACAACGTTTATTGAGAGAAGATATCGTTGATAAAGTATTAAAACGGGATATGACGGCTCTTTTTGGCGTGCGTCGAATCCTTGATCTCGAACAAGTGTTCTTGTATCTCTGTTTGCATGACGGAGGAATTCTTAAGATGGAAGAGTTGTGTGAGAATCTCGGTGTCACCCGGCCAACAGCTCAAAATTTTATTGAGCTATTAGAAGCGGTCCATCTTATCTATCGACTCCCTCCATTTGGTTATGGTAAGAATGTGCTTCGTGGTAAATTTAAAATTTATATCGCTGATCCAGCAATTGCTCCTGCCGTTCTGCTTAAAGGTGATAGCCTTTTAGATGATTCAGAAGTTCTTGGCAGAGCTACAGAAGCAGCCGTTTTTAAGCACTTATTTACGAGATATTATCCACAGAATATTCACTTTTCTTATTGGCATGGAAAGGAAAAGCACGAAGTTGATCTCGTCGGTGAGGTGAACAATGAGGTTATTCCCTTTGAAGTTAAATATCGTTCTACCAGTACGAATATTCGGCAACTCAAAGGTTTATTAGAACTATGCCAGAAAAAATCTATTAGTCGAGCTTACGTTATCAGCAAGTCACTTGATGACTTTGGCTTGCTTAACAGTACAAAGCTTTCTCATGTGCGCATCATGCGAATTCCAGCGCCTTTATTTTGTTACTGGATGGGAGAAATGGAATTATCTCAGACTCGTTCTCCAGATTAATTTATAATGAATTTTCAAAAGATTGCTAATGAATACCACGAAACACCAACTAACCCTAAAAAACATGCACTGTGCGAGCTGTGTCGCGAGTATCGAGTCTGCGTTAAAAAGTGTTGCCGGTGTTAAAAGCGTGTCGATTAATTTTGCGACGAAACAAGCAGAAGTGGAAGGTGATGTCGATGTAAAAACAATCCTAAAAGCGATTAAAGACCAAGGATACGAGGCTGAAATAGCAGGTGACGATGAAGAGGCACAAAATGAAGCGCAAAGTCATTTCCGTGATTTACTTAAAAAAGCAATTTTTGCTGCTGTCGTTGGTTTTCCTTTAATGATTAACGAATTTTGGGCGTGGTTACCTTCTGTCAATCAACCACGAATCCAGTGGGTGTGGGTTATCATCGGCGTGCTGAGCTTTTTTGTTTTGTACTATTGTGGCGGACATATTTACCGCGGCGCATGGCGAGCGTTTTTAAAACGTCAAACCAACATGGATACATTAGTAGCAATGGGCACCGGGACGGCTTGGCTCTATTCTTTTGTCGTCGTTCTTATTCCGATGTGGATTCCTCCCATGGCGCGGCATGCTTATTTTGATACGTCCACTATTTTAATTGCTTTTATTACCTTTGGAGCGGCTTTGGAAATTCGCGCGCGCGGTAAAACGGGAGAAGCTATTAAACGTCTTATCGGTTTGCAGCCTAAAACTGCGCGCGTTATTCGCGATGATCAAGAAATCGATATTCCTATTGCTGAAGTTCAAATCGATGATCATCTGCGCGTGCGTCCCGGGGAAAAAATTCCCGTGGATGGTAAAATCATCAAAGGCGCTTCTCCAATAGACGAATCGATGCTAACCGGTGAACCGCTTCCAGTAGTTAAATCCCAGGGTGACGAAGTGATCGGCGGTACCATAAATAAATCAGGTACGTTTATTTATCGCGCCACGCGAGTGGGAAAAGACACCGCCTTAGCCCAGATTATTGCGTTAGTGAAACGAGCGCAAAATTCCAAACCTAAAATTGGACGAATCGTCGATAAAGTGTCAGCCGTTTTTGTGCCCGTCGTTATTATTGTAGCGATTTTGACCGCGATAGGGTGGCTTAATTTCGGGCCTGAACCCAAAGCCGCTTTTGTTTTAATTACCACGGTGGCTGTATTAGTGATCGCCTGTCCGTGTGCGTTGGGATTAGCCACACCTATTTCAATTATCGTCGGTGTGGGAAAAGGAGCGGAAATGGGCGTACTGATTCGCAACGGCGACGCCTTACAAATGGCTTCACAATTGACGGCAATTATTCTTGATAAAACAGGAACCGTCACTGAAGGAAAACCGATGTTGAGCGATTTCTATACCGCTGATGGATTCGATGAAAAAAAATTATTGTCGATCGCGGCCAGCGTTGAAAAAGGTTCAGAACATCCATTGGCTAACGCCATTATCGAGGGCGCTAAAAAATACAATATTCCACTAGCAAAAGCGACGCAATTTGAATCCATTGCAGGTCATGGTGTTAAAGCGAAAATAGAAAACCAATCGATTTTGTTAGGTAATTTACATTTAATGAAAAATGAAAAAGTGGAACTCGGTGGCGCGCCCGCCCACGCTGAGCGGATGGCGGATCAAGGACAAACACCTATTTATATCGCTCTTGATGGAAAGATAGCCGGCATCGTTTCCATTGTGGACCCCATTAAACCCGATTCGCAAAAAGCGATTGCGGACTTACAACGCGCCGGATTAAAAGTCGTTATGGTTACGGGCGATAATCCCCTAACAGCCAACGCGGTTGCAAAACAAGTGGGAATTGAACAGGTGATTGCTGAAGTACTACCGGAGGATAAAGCTAAAAAAGTAAAACTATTGCAGCAACAAGGTGAGCGTGTGGCAATGGTGGGCGATGGTATTAATGATGCGCCCGCATTAGCAGCGGCTGACGTGGGATTTGCCATTGGGACAGGAACCGACGTCGCGATTGAAAGCGCAGACATCGCTTTAATAAGCGGTTCTTTAACTGGCGTGGTCAATGCGATCTCCATTTCAAGAGCCACGTTACGTAACATCAAACAAAATCTATTCGGCGCCTTTATTTATAATACTTTGGGCATTCCAATCGCGGCAGGGGTTTTCTATCCATTAACGGGTTTGTTATTAAGCCCTATCATTGCGGGCGCTGCCATGGCACTGTCATCAGTGACTGTTGTTGCGAACGCCAATCGATTACGATTTTTTAGACGCAGGAAAAGAACATGAGTTCGTAGGGGTTTTTATGAAATCTGTTTTTACATGGGAATCTAAAGTTCGGGATTACGAGCTGGACAGTCAAGGTATTGTTAACCACGCCACTTTTCTTAATTATTTTGAACAATGTCGCAATGATTATGCACGATCGATGGGAATCGATTTTCGTGAGTATCATCTTGCGGGCTACGACTTAATGATTGCTGATATTCAAATCCAGTATCGTTCGCCTTTAAGAGCGAAGGATGAATTTTATGTAACGGCGCAAGTGGATGCTTATAACGAAAAACGGATTTTATTTGGGCAAGAAATTAAGTACAAAGCGGATAATCATTCCGTGGCAAAAGCGTTAGTATCTGTGGCCTGTGTCGATCAAAAGACAGGAAGGGCTTGTATGCCCAATAGGCTGAAAAACCGACTTCCTGCAGAAAAATACGTAAAGCATCGGTTGATGCTGAAACTTTAACTCCGCATCCCTCGCCATCTAGAAAGTAGCCCGTATGCAGCGCAGCGGAATACGGGAATTGGTGCTCCACTCCCCCGTATTCCGCTGCGCTGCATAAGGGCTACAGTTAGTCTCTCTCGCTGAGTTTGAGCAACTATGCTACTATCCCTCCAACAAAAAAAGACAGTACCAATGACAACTATTTCTCAAAAATTCATTCGGAATTTTTCGATTATCGCCCACATCGATCACGGGAAATCGACGTTAGCTGATCGCTTTATTCAGCTTTGTGGGGGATTAAGCGAACGAGAAATGAAGGCTCAAGTGCTCGATTCGATGGATATCGAGCGGGAACGGGGAATTACCATCAAAGCGCAAAGCGTGACATTGAATTTTAAATCGCAGGATGGCCATTTTTATCAGCTAAACTTTATCGACACTCCCGGACACGTCGATTTTTCTTATGAGGTCTCGCGCTCCTTAGCCGCCTGCGAAGGGGCCTTACTAGTGGTGGATGCTGCCCAAGGTGTGGAAGCGCAAACGGTTGCCACGTGCTATACCGCGATTGAGCAAGGACTCGTTGTCCTTCCGGTTTTAAATAAAATCGATCTGCCCCAAGCAGATCCCGAGCGTGCTATCCAGGAAATTGAAGACGTCATAGGAATTGAAGCGCATGATGCCATTCGCGTGAGCGCCAAAGAAGGGCGAGGTGTCAAAGAACTATTGGAGCAACTGGTTGTCGCTATCCCACCGCCGGTGGGCGACCCTGAAGCGCCTTTGCAGGCACTGATTATCGATTCCTGGTTTGACAGTTATCTTGGCGTGGTTTCACTGGTTCGAGTGAAAGCGGGCACCTTGCGCAAAGGGGATAAAATTCGCGTCATGTCGACGGGGAAAGATTATTACGCCGATCAAATTGGTCATTTCACCCCCAAGCGCCAGCCATTAGAAGAATTAAGCGCAGGCGCCGTCGGTTTTGTCGTTGCGGGGATTAAAGATATTTTCGGTGCGCCCGTTGGCGATACGCTCACGCACGCTAAACAATCAGCCGGCTCGCCTCTGCCTGGGTTTAAACAAGTTAAACCCCAAGTTTTTGCGGGTTTATTTCCCATCAACTCCGAAGAATATGAACCCTTTCGAGAAGCGCTTGCCAAACTGCGACTCAATGACGCGGCTTTATTTTACGAGCCGGAATCCTCCGAAGCCCTTGGGTTTGGGTTTCGCTGTGGCTTCTTGGGGATGCTTCATATGGAAATCGTCCAAGAGCGGCTAGAGCGAGAATATAATCTTGAACTGATCACAACGGCACCCACGGTGAGTTATGAGATTCTCGCTAAACAAGGTGAAATGCTGTATGTCGATAACCCAAGCCATTTACCTGAACCTGGTAAAATTGGTGAAATTCGCGAGCCCATCGCTGTCGCTAATATATTAGTTCCGCCGACATATTTAGGCGCAGTCATCACTTTATGCGTTGAAAAGCGAGGCGTGCAGAAGAAACTGCTGTATCTGAGTAATCAAGTTTCCATGACTTACGAAATTCCACTAAGCGAAGTCGTGCTGGATTTCTTTGATCGCTTAAAATCGGCCAGTCGCGGTTATGCTTCTTTAGATTACTCTTTTAATCACTTTCAAGCGGCGGATCTGGTAAAATTAGACATTCTGATTAGCGGGCAAAAAGTGGATGCTTTAGCCACTATTGTCCATCGCGATCTGGCCTATACGCGAGGCCGCGAGTTGACGGAGCGGTTAAAAGACTTAATCCCGCGGCAGATGTTTGAAGTCGCCATACAGGCAGCGATCGGCGCTAAAATTATTGCGCGAACCTCGGTGAAAGCGCTGCGTAAGAATGTAACGGCGAAATGCTATGGCGGTGACATAACGCGTAAACGGAAATTATTAGAAAAACAAAAAGCAGGTAAGAAACGAATGAAACAAGTGGGGAAGGTGGCTATTCCGCAGGAAGCGTTTCTGGCAGTTTTAAGAGTAAAAAACGAATGATAGTAGATTTTGCATTTTATTTAACAGTTGCTGTGATATTGACCGGAGTTATTAGTTTTATTGATAAACTTTTTCTAAAAAAGCGTCGATCGCCAAAAGCCAAAGCATCACTTAGCATTGAGTATGCTAAAACCTTTTTTCCTGTCTTGTTAATCGTGTGGGTGGTGCGATCTTTCATTATTCAACCCTATCACGTTCCCACGGGTTCTTTAGAGCCGACCGTTATGCCTGGGGATTTTATTGCCGTTGAGCAGTTTGCTTATGGATTGCGCTTGCCGGTACTTAATAAAAAAATCCTACCGATCAGTGAGCCAAAACGGGGACAGATCGCTTTATTTCGCTGGCCGAAAGATCCCAAAATTGTCTTTGTTAAGCGCGTGATCGGTTTACCGGGTGATCATATCGTTTATAAAAATAAACGGCTTTACATCAACGGGCAAGAACAAAAACAAAACTTTCTCTATAAAACCAATGACGTGAGTTCGTGGGGTTATCGGCGCATAGTGAATGTTAAAGAGGAAAATCTCGATGGCGTTAAGCACAAAATTTACGTGCAGCCGGCGGGCGGGGAGACGGAAGATTACAATTTGGTTGTGCCGCCTAGACATTATTTTATGATGGGAGATAATCGCGATAATAGTGATGACAGTCGTCAATGGGGATTTGTTCCAGAAAAAGATTTAATCGGGAAGGCTTTTGGCATTTGGATGAGTTGGGATAAATTACTGAATCGAATTCGGTGGGATCGCATCGGCAATGCATTGTAATAGGAGTTTCAAAAATTGAGATGAACCATCTTAACAAGTTAATGGAACGGTTAGGCCATCAATTTAATAATTTAGAACTTTTAAAAATTGCTTTAACGCACTGCAGCAGCGGCGCTGATAACAATGAACGATTGGAATTTTTGGGTGACTCCGTCCTGGGGTTTATCATTGCATCGGAATTATATCAACGGCGCCCACAAGCGCGTGAAGGAGATTTAAGCCGAATGCGCGCCTCTATGGTGAACGGCGATGAGTTGGCGCAGATGTCGACTAAATTGGGTATAAATGAATATTTGCAGCTTGGGGTTGGCGAACAAAAAAGCGGCGGTAAACGACGGCGCTCGATTTTGGCAGACGCCTTAGAAGCCATTGTGGGAGCAATTTATATCGATGCCGGTTTGGAAACCTGTCGGCGCTGTGTATTAAATTGGTATGGCGAACGCGTTGATGATTTATCTAAATTAAGCCCTAAAAAAGACGCCAAATCGCTTTTGCAAGAATGGTTACAGGCTCGAAGGCTGCCGCTTCCCACCTACGAAGTAAAAATAACCGGTGAAGCGCATGCGCAAACTTTTACGGTGAATTGTTATGTGAAAGGGTTGCCGCACAAAACCGAAGGCGTTAACACTACGCGAAGACGAGCCGAACAAATTGCTGCAAAACGATTTTTGGAGTTGTTAGATGACGGAAAGGGGGACGGTATAACGGAGCGGGACCAATGAAACCAACGTATTGTGGTTATGCCGCGATCATCGGCCGCCCTAACGTCGGCAAATCCACGTTGTTAAATCAACTCTTAGAGCAAAAAATTAGTATTACTTCTCGCAAACCACAAACCACGCGCTATCAAATTCTTGGCGTAAAAACGTTCAAAGACATCCAAGTGATCTATGTCGACACGCCGGGTTTGCACGCCGGTACAGAGCGAACAATTAATCGATACATGAATCGTACCGCGCGCGGCGCTTTAAGAGACGTCGATGCTATTGTATTCGTCATCGAACCGCATTGGGAATCGCAGGATGCGTGGGTGTTAGATAATCTTAAAGAAATTGAGACGCCGGTTTTCCTTGTTATTAATAAAGTCGACAAAATTAAAAATCGAGCTGAATTATTGCCGTTAATAGAAAAAGTCTCTTCCTTGTACGCTTTTCAGAAGATTACTCCCCTTTCTGCTAAAACGGGCGATCAAGTAGGAACTTTAGAACAAGCGGTTCACCAATTAATGCCGGAATCACCGTTTTATTTCCCGCCAGAACAAGTGACGGATCGCAGCGATCAGTTTATGGCTTCCGAAATTATCCGCGAAAAATTAATGCGCTTACTAGGACAGGAAATCCCTTACTCATTAGCGGTCACCTTAATCGAATTTCGGAAGGAAGAAAAAATTATTCGCATTTCTGCGGTCATTTGGGTTGAAAAGAAAAGCCAAAAAGGAATTGTCATTGGAAAAGGGGGGGAGCGACTTAAAAGGGTCGGCACCAACGCCCGTCTCGATATGGAAAAATGGTTTGGCAAAAGAGTGTTTTTACAACTATGGGTAAAAGTTAAAAGCGGCTGGGCAGATAACGAACGATTGTTAAGGGAGCTGGGGTTTGAAGAATGACAAAACGCGTTGCTTTAGAGCCAGCTTTTATTTTACATCGACGTCCATACAGCAATACCAGCTTAATCCTCGAGTTATTAACGCCTAACCATGGTCGTGTTTGCGCATTAGCGCGAAGCGCCCGTGGACTAAAATCACGCTATAAAGGTAAGTTAGAATTGTTTTCTCCGCTTTTAATTTCGTGGTCAGGCCGCAGTGATTTGAAATTTTTAGGCGATGTTGAAGCCAATGGGATGCCCTATTTATTGGAAGGTGAAGCCCTGTTATGTGGTTTTTATTTAAATGAGTTGTTAATACGCCTGCTGCATCACGATGACCCTTACCTTCGATTATTTCATCACTATCAAAATACATTGGAAAAATTAGTTAATGGCCGATTAGAAGCAACTTTGCGCTGTTTTGAGAAACAATTATTAGACGAACTCGGTTACGGACTTCCCTTATCGTGCGACGTTGAAATGAAATTACCGTTCAAACCCGATCAATTTTATCAATATTTACCCGATCGCGGTTTCTTACTCTGCGAAAAAAGCGAAGAAAGAGACGTTTTTTCAGGGAAAAGTCTCTTAGCCTTACAGGAAGAGTCATTTTCCGATGAGTCATCCCTAAAAGAAATCAAATACCTAATGCGATTAACCCTAAACCGCCTGCTCGGAAAAAAACCGCTTAAAACGCGCGAGCTATTATTCTAGCGTGATTATTCTCGCTTCGCTACATACGGGCTACTTTTGGTCGATTTAGCCCGCCCCTTATCGTGAGAAATCGCTTAACGCTCGTGAGACCGAGCGCGTTTTTAAAAGGTTGTATTTATAAAAGGTTTAGGGTAGTTTATCAAAAAAACATAAACTCGATATAATTAGTTATAATTCATGGATCCCCTATTTAACCCCTATGCCCCTGGCGCGGGAGCACAGCCACCCGAACTCGCTGGACGTGATGAATTGCTTGAAAAAGCAATCCTTGCTTTGCGCCGGTTAGCCTTGGGTCGATTTGGACGTAGTCTGGTTTTAACCGGTCTTCGTGGCGTTGGAAAAACCGTGTTATTGAACCGCATCCGTCAAGATGCTGAAGCTGTGCAAATGGTGACGGTTCGGGTTGAGTTTCGGAAGATCGCTCGCTGCCTTCTTTGCTGGCACCAGGCCTGAAATCAGCACTGCTTAAGCTGAGTCGAGGTAGAGCAGCCGCTGATCGCGTTACACGAGGATTTCGGGCATTGGCTAATTTTGTTAGCGCCATGCAGTTGAAATATGGCGATGTAGAATTAAGCTTAGATATCGAACCGGAGTCTCATTTACTCACCGCTGATCTAGAAGAGAGCTTATCTCAACTATTCCAGGCTGTTGGGGTTGTTGCAAAAGAAAAAAAAACGGCTGTTGTCTTGTTTCTTGATGAGTTGCAGGTGTTGGATACCCAATCATTGGCTGCATTAATCCGGGCATTTCATGTGGCCGCTCAGGACTTATTGCCCATCACGATGGTGGCAGCTGGGTTGCCCCAAATTGTAGCTAAAATGGGGGAAGCCAAAACATACGCCGAGCGGCTGTTTGAATTCGCTCAAATCGGACGACTGGAAGAGAGCGCCGCCATTCAAGCACTGGCTGTGCCAGCACAAAAGTTGGGTGTTCGTTACACGAGAAACGCATTAAAAGAAATTTTGAAACAACCGAAGGCTATGCGTATTTTTTGCAAGAATGGGGGAAACACGCCTGGGAAATAGCCCCTTCGTCTCCTATTACCGAAAAAAATGCCAAAGAAGCAACGATTCACGCACTAAGTGATCTCGATGCGAGTTTTTTCAGAGTGCGATTTGATCAGCTGACATCCATGCAAAAGCAATATCTTCGTGCATTGGCAACATTAGGCGCTGGATCGCATGGATCTGGTGAGGTTGCAAAGCAAATGGATAAACGAGTTACCGATTTAGGGCCTGTGCGAGACCAGCTAATAAGCAAGGGTGTAATTTACAGCCCCGCTCACGGCAAAACAGCCTTTACGGTTCCTTTGTTTGATGCCTTTATGAGACGGATCATGCAATGAACGAAGGGATTGAGTTACCGTCGTACGTCGTTGTTAAACCCAATGCTAAACGCTTAGGGACCTTCTATCGTGAAAAATCGTCTACGTCCTTTAACTTGCTGACTTTATCCCGTTTCGGGCAAATTTGAGCTCGCCGCCATCTGTACTCTGGTGCATCCCATCGATTTGTATTAAAATAAAACAAATTATTATTAAGGGTATATCGATGCGCGAAGGTCACGTTGAAGTTTTAGCCCTCTCAGATACGAAGTCTTGTTTACAGCAGTTACGTGACAATCCCCAATGGCAAAGTGAATTTGAACCCAACAGCCGATTTTTTGTTCAGTGTTTATCCGCTCTGTTAGAAACCAGCTTTGACGTTATTATCGCATCGCGAACGGGTTTTGTTAAAATTTCCCAAGGTAACCTTGCGAATTTACTGAACGTCGCTAGTGCGGGTGTTAATACAATTCCTGTTATCGGTGCATTACTTCAATTGATTCCAAAAACAATGGGGCACCTTTGGGAGCGAGAGAGAAAAAAAGTCAGTGAAAAATTAGCAAATTATCTCATCACTGCCGATTTTAAAAATGAAATGCGCTTGGTTTGTAATACGGTTGCCTATCGGATTGCCAAGAGTTTTGAACAACAGTTGCAACAGCTTACTTTAGAAGGCGCTTTAATCCTGTCGGAAGTTTGCGCTAAACAGATATTTCAACAATTGCTTAAACGAAAAAATCAAGAAAGACTAGTTATTTCGAATAACGGAAACGATATTACCGCCAGTCTTTTTATACGCGAACTTTACAGTTTTACCTTTTTGCCTGAGCCAAGTAAGTTGGCTGAACCGCGCTTAAAGAAAACACATCTACCGACACAGGATGAAAGGCTTTATTTTACGAGCGATGGGTTATTAGCCAAGACTGGCTTGTCTTACAAAGACGTCAATGATTCTTTTCATTTTTTTACTAATGAACGTACGCGTGCATTAAAATATGGTTACCGCAATCTCGTCGAAAGCGACCTTGAATTTATTTTGCATCGCTACCCAGAGCTCGGCTTTGAAAAAGCGGATCGCCATAAAATGGGACTGAAATACGAGGAGAAAAATTACAGCGGCAGCGAGGAGAAAGATATTGCACGTTATGGTTATACATCTTCTCTTTCAGAAGAAGAAGTTTTATTTCTAAAGAATCCACCATTTCCCCTGCCTCAAGCATTAGAAAAAGCAACATCGCGAAACAAAACTTATCGTCGATTAGCGGAACTAACTCGCGGTAAGTCCTCATTTGGCGAATTAACGTTAACGGATATTGAAGAAAATAATTCAGCGAAAATGCAATTATTACAGCAATTAATTGACGAATACAACGAAATCGTTGAGAAGTGTATTAGTCGTCAAGAAAATATACGTTTGTTATTTACGCAAGGAGATCTAAAAAATGCGATCGATCTTGAGGCTTATCAACCGCTGTTAAGGTCTACCTATTTGCCATGGCATATGGCTGAGCTCATACAACAAATTGCAGAACAGACAGGTTCCAAACATGAGGAAACTTCAGCGCTATTGCCAGCGGCAATCCATTTTTTAGAAAAAGAAATTCACAAAAAAAGAAGCGCTTACTAACTTAATTGCCAAACACCTTGAGTTGTCTGTTCAAGATTGCATTGTTCATCCTTATCGATATTCGGCTGAAAATGAATTTAATCAGCGGGTGCGTTTGTTAGTTTTAGAAATGCAGTACCAAGAGGAAATACAACCCGTTGTTCAAAACGCCGAGCAAGCTGTACCCGAACTTCAATCACCGAATTTCAGCGAGGCTGTTGAGTGCCAGGCTTTGCGTCACAGTATTGAAAAAATAATGACACACGGCTTTTTTTCTAGGCCAAAAACAGGCTTTCATTTTAGCGTTAAACCGCAGCGTGATTTCCAGGCGATTAAAGTGATATTACAGCACATCCAAGAAGTTGAAAAAAATAACCCGCATTTAGCGGAAGCGCTTGCCAAAAATCATTATAAAACTAATTTAGGCGCTGATATACAGGCCGCTAGTATCCGTTTACGAACCCTGCGTTCTCATACGATTCGTGATGAAATTGAAATTTATAAAGCAATGGAGGGTAAAATCTTTGGTGTTATTGCAGCCAGCAATCACACTGTTCCTAATTTATTATTGTCTTTATCGCATACTGTGATGAAGATAAGTCGAAAATTGTTCCCAACGCCTATTGCTAAGGCATTAGCGCTTAATTTAAACCAATCATCCAATGTCGATTATTACCTTGAAAATCTGGTGGATGATAGCAACCATGCTCAAATTCAAGAGTATTGGGCGCAAGTATTAATTAACCGCATAAAAAAAGATCCCAAAAAAAGTGCTCGTGCCTTACGAAAGGCTTATGAAAATAATCATACTGTCGTTAGACGACATTATGAACAGTTAGTGTCTCATTTTCCTTCTTCACTACAACCCTATTTAGTTTCAACTGCTGCGCCTAAGCCTCGTTTATAGAAGAATGATGCGATTAGGGCCCTAAAAACTAGCAGAGAAAGATTCCTTTGACTATACTCAACTTAAAAAAGGATCTGCCAATGGTTCGTTTAGGCGTGAATATCGATCATATCGCCACCTTGCGCCAAGCGCGGGGAGTGGATTATCCCGATCCTGTGGAAGCGGCTATGATGGCTATAGAAGCGGGTGCTGATGGAATTACGCTGCATTTGCGAGAAGATCGCCGCCATATTCAAGATGACGACGTCCGTAATTTAAAGCGCAAATTAACAGTGCCAATGAATTTGGAAATGGCGACTGCCGAAGACATTATCCAATTTGCCGAGGAAATTAAGCCCGAACATTGTTGCCTCGTGCCTGAAAAACGCGAAGAGCTGACAACCGAGGGAGGCTTAGACGTTGCCGGCCAGCAAAATACTTTAAAAAAAGTTTGTGCGCGTCTGGCGAAAGTCGGTATAGAAGTTTCTCTATTTATCGACCCCGAAGAAAAACAAATTGATGCAGCGAAAGCCGCAGGCGCTCCTGTTATCGAAATCCACACCGGCCATTACGCCAACGCCAAAACCGATCATGAGCACAACCAACAATTAAAACGCATTGCCGACGCCGCTGCCTACGCCGATAGCCTCGGCCTCACCGTAAACGCCGGCCACGGTCTAACCATTCACAACGTCCAATCCATCGCCGCCATCCCCGTCATTAACGAACTCAATATCGGTCATAGCATTATTTCTCGCGGGGTACTGATTGGGCTAGCGGAAGCGGTGAAAGAAATGAAAACGCTGATCGCGGGAGCGCAATAATCAAATAGATTAGTGAATCTAACGGCGAGCTGGTGGGAACGCTATCAAGGCCCCATTGGGCTGGAGTTGTCCCTCTGCAGCAGGGTTATTATTGAGCCATTAAGACACCATCCAATAACGAGCGTCCCCTCGGCCATTTGGTCAAGGCCAACATTCTTTGATCTTAGAGGGGGTTAGGAGCAAGTACAGGTTGTTTGCTTATTTTGCTTATCATGTACGTTTTTAGTGCAAAAAAGGCGGACCTTTGCGCTGTCAAACGTCCTTCTCCAGATGTGAATATGGCGATCTATAGCTTCAAGTTCCATAATGTTTGATCCTTGCAATAAGCTATCAGCAGAAAAGATGGTTGGCGAAGGATTCGGGTGTGTCTCTATACCATACAGAATTTCTTTGTATTGTGGGTATTGTGGGTGACGCTGCAATAATTCTTTCTGAAAATTCTGAATCACTTCTTCCATGGTTTCATCGGATATCTGACGATGTAGTTTTGTCCATTTGTTAAATACAAGATAGCGCTTACTCTTGATTTTGGCGTTAAATGCAACGGTATTTGCAACGATTCTGGGTGGGTATGCGTCCTCTCTTTTTTCTTCCGTGGAAATTCGTTGTTCAGTAATAACATAAAAACCGGCATCGCGCGATTGCATTGCAGTGAGTGTTAGCCTATTGCCCACAGCAGGACCTAGATATTGACAACTCGGAACAAATAAGCCTAAGGATGCGACGTGTGGTGATGCCATCTTACGCAAAACATATCGAAAACGCTGTCGCTTGCCTTTTATAGTCTTGTCCTTTGTTGTTTGTATTTCAATATCTGGTAGCTGATCTATATAGGAACGCGAGTGGTTTGATATTCGTGACCATGCTGTTCTCACTGCCTGGAAATGCTCCACAAATTCTTCTCCTCTCTTTGCTAACTGTGTCCAATTGTCTAGCATACTTCTTGGGTCATCATTTTTAAAGGCAGCATGCATTATTAACTCGCAGATATAATTTCTGTCTAGGCCATAATTGTGTTCTACGGTTGGCGGTAATGACTCAAGCATCGTGCATAGTAAATTTAAAATGGGCTCATAAGGTTTTTGCTTTTTGCTTTTCTGATGGAAAAAACGGGGATCTGTAGAATTAGTCTCTTGGTTACTCTCCGGGTTAACAATAGATCTGCTTATTGTCTCTTTCCCAATGGCCTTAGCAAAATAAATCAACAGTGAAGAAAGTCTTAAACGAGTAAAATCATCTGTTCGTGAAAGCTGCCTCCATACACTAGAAGAATATATACATTCTATTATTTCCTTTGTAGAGATAGAGGATGGCGTAGTAGCGTGAAGCACGTATTCATTTGCGTCCTCAATTTTTATATACTGAAGCGATTGCGCTGCCGAATAGTTAAGTTCGTTTATTTGTTTGCGTAATAATTTGATTGCACCCGCAACGGAAGGCTCCCCTGAACGACAGTGCTGCTCAAGGTAAGTCTCCAGTTCTAAGATCGATGCATCTGCTGTAGCGAGAGGGCAATTCAAGACCTTTATTAATTTATATAATACACCAGAACGAAACGCTTCTATGCTGATACTTGATTTTTGATCGTCAAGCAACAGCGTATAAAACAGCCATAAGACAATATAGACCCTCTTTTTGTCATCAGAGATTTTTATACTAAGCCCTGGTAATTGTTGTATCTCTTCGTTCAAAACTAGCAACTTAAATATGTTTTCTTTGGATTTAACTGCTTGACTGTCATCCTGCGGCTTGACCATGGAATTCTGCAGAACGAGAGGATTCCCCTGGGTCTCGGGGAATGAGTTGTTACTTTTACTTTCTTCCTCTGGTATGTTTTTGCGACTCATAATGACCTTTTGTTAACCTAATTTAGGGCTTCTGGGGGTAGTACAAGCAAACACAAGGTGCCATTCCAGTAAGCCCGACAAGCCCCTTACTAAGGGATACTCTGTACGACAAAAATAAAAATGCACATTTCCGTCGTCCCGCGGCTTGACCGCGGGACCCAGAAAATTCTTTTAATACAAGGAGTTCTGGATCCCGCGGTCAAACCGCGGGACGACGATGTTCTATTGTGTCACGTACGGAGTAAGGGATATCATAACAGGGAAATGTTAAGGCTCTCTTAAGCTGGCCAATTTTTCATCTAACGCCCAGGGCGATTTCACCAAAGTTCAAAACCCTACCACTTTTCTTAAATATCGTGTAGAAAGAGCGGCCTGTATGCGTTTTCCAGCGATCCCCTGTTTGGAAGAGTTTTCGTTTTCCAGCATTTTTAGCACCATTTTTCGAAGCGTTGCGAGATTCTGATCGGCATAGCCTCGCGTAATGAGAGAGGCGTCTTCGCCCAAACCAATATCCAATTTCCAATGGAGTTGATTTTCAATAGCCCAGTGCTGACGAATGGCTTGAGACATCCTTCTATGTTCTGCAAAGGGTAATGAAGTGATGTAATACCGGGTGGCCGTTTCTATTTCATTCCCTTTATGCCGTTTTGATTGAACACGAACGATCGCCTGCAAATCACGCCAATATTTTTTGTATTTATGAAGATACATCATCGGCAAAACACAATAGCTCCTTTCTTCAATCCGAGCATGGCCATAATCCTTGGTTTCTTCTGTGCGATAACACATGCCTTGATAATCTCTCTCATCACTGCAGCTAAACAATCGTTCCACATAACGATAAAATCGTGTGTGATTTTTTTTAAGTGCCAGTACATAGTCGGCCTGTTTTAAGCGAATTAAATTAGCAATGCCTTTTTGAGTCCCCATCGCGTCGATACTGATAATACAGCCTTGGACATTCAAGCTATTTAAAAGAATAGGTATGGCTTTTATTTCATTGCTTTTATCGGGCACCCGAACTTCTCCCAGCGTCACTTGTTCTTTGGGAAGGTACGCATTCACAATATGGGTTGCTTTTTGTGCTTTGCCTCTCCTCGCTGAACCACAAAGGCTTTTTCCATCCAGATGAATCATGTCAAAGCGCAACAATTGAAAAAACTGACTCATCCAAGCCGACAAACAATGTTGGAATTGTTCAGGTTCAATTAATGAAAAAACGCGCGCAAAAGTCAGTGCGCTTGGAACCCCACAGCGCATATCGACAAATTGACTGAGCCACCGATAGCGTTTCTTACCAAAGTCGGCAATCCCTTTCCACGTATCAACCCCACAAATCAAGGCGCAAAGCGTGATGAGGAGAATATTAATCAATGGGTAAATACATCTCCCTGGAACACGCGGGTCTTTAATGCTCAAAAAACAGTGGAATAGGTATTGATTTTTTAACGATTTGCACGTAGTTTTTTCCATGATCAAGCTCCTTGTTAAGATTTTTTAAATCTACGTCTAGAAACGTAGGAGCTTGATCTTTAACGCATTTATTAATCATTGTCTACTTCTTGGGCCTTCCTTAATTAATTTTCTTTCGTTTTTTTGAATCTAATTTGAACTTTGGTGAAATCGCCCTGCTTACTAATTTTTCTCATAAAAACACGCCTTTTATCACTGAATATCGCCATAGCCTGTAGGTTGGGCTGAGTTTGCGAAGCCCAACAAAAAGGAAGAAAGCGAAACTGTTGGGCTTCGCAAGCTCAGCCCAACCTACGGCCTACGGCCGTGGTAGGCAAATTCACGCAAATGGGGAAACTCAGAAGTCCTATTTGTATAATTGCCTCTTACGCTGTATATTATGCTTGATGTAACGCGTAAAACTGTTATCCTTGAAGTGATAATAAAAAGTTTCAAGGACAAATACACTAAATATTTATATAAAGGTGTATCCGTTTCAAAATGGCAAGCCATACGAAAGCAGGCGGAAAGACGGCTTCAGATTTTGGATTCAGTGACATCGTTAGATGATTTGAGAAGTTTGCCAAGCAATCGTTTTGAATCGTTGCGGGGGAATAGAAAAGGACAATTTAGTATAAGGATTAATAAGCAATGGCGCATTTGTTTTAAGTGGATTAACAATGAGCCAACTGAAGTTGAAATTGTGGATTATCATTAGAGAAAATGAAAATGGCAGCTAATAGAATGCGACCCATACATCCAGGTGAGATCCTTGCTGAAGAGTTGGGGTTTTTAGATAAGATGTCAGCTAATCAGTTAGCTAAACATTTAGCAATTCCGACCAACCGAGTGACCGCCATTCTCAATGGCGCGCGATCCATTACGGCGGATACCGCGCTACGATTGGCTAAGTTTTTTGGGACGACGCCGGAATTTTGGCTAAATCTCCAAGACGCCTATGACATAAAAATGGCATTGAAAAAGTCCGGCAAAAAAATCGAAAAAGAAGTAACCCCTTACGACCAAGCCGCCTAGCCTGTATGTTGGGCTGAGTTCGCGAAGCTCAACAGGCTTCGAAATGTGGCCTTCTCGAACAAAATTCCTTAAAGATCTATTTTAAAAGCCTGTAACTCAAAGCTTCCGTCCTGCGCGTAACGCAAAACACTTCCCCCATGATGCCAAGCGCCGAGTACGATTCGTTTGGTGGGGTTTCCGTTGATCGTTAAATCGTGGATGGCGGGGCGGTGGGTATGGCCGTGAATTAATAATTCAACATTCTGTTCTTTCATAACGCGGTTCACCTCTTCGGGTGTCACATCCTTGATTTCATACGATAGCGTTCGGTTATGGCGGCGGCTTTGTTCGCGGAATTTTTTCGCTAATTTCCGTCGAAGTGATAAAGGCAACGATAACATCAGTTTTTGAACCCACGGTTTCATAATTTTTCGACGGTAAGCTTGATGTTTATGGTCAAGCGTGCACAAACTGTCGCCGTGCATTAATAAAACGGGTTTGTTATAGAGCTGAATAACGCTGGGATCTTCCAATAAAGAAACGCCTGTCATAGCAGCAAATCGCTGGCCGATTAAAAAATCTCGATTGCCTCGCATAAAATAAGTAGGTTTAGTGCGAGCGAGTGTTTGTAATGATTCGATAATTTTACGGTTAAAAGGCGTTTGATTATCATCGCCAATCCACGCCTCAAAAAAATCGCCTAAAATGTAAATGGCATCGGCTTTCGGCGCCTGGTGTTTCAGAAAATACAAGAAATGAGCGGTGATTGAGGGGGTTTTCTCTTCCAAATGTAAATCAGAAATGAATAAAGTATGTCTCATTAGTGTCTGTATTACGTCATTCCCGCGAAAGTGAGAGTCCAGAAGTGGATTATTCTCTCCGCCTGGACTCCCCGCTTTCGCGGAAATGACGCAGAAAAATGCGTTGGAAAACCCGATTGAAAATTGTCATAATAGTGCGTTTTCGAGGATGAGTCTATGATGAAAAGCCGTTTCTGTCCCAGTCCTACTGGTTTGATGCATTTGGGCAATGCGCGAACGGCGTTATTCAATTATTTATTTGCAAAAAGTAAGGACGGCATCTTTTTGCTGCGGATTGAAGATACCGACGTCGAGCGCTCTAAAGAGACGTTTGACCTTGGACTTCAAGAAGACTTGCGATGGTTGAACTTAGAATGGCAAGAAGGGCCGGGTGCTGACGAAGGCAACGGTCCGTATCACCAATCCAAACGCCAAGCCATCTACGATGATTATTACCAACGGCTTGAAGAAGCTGATCAAGCGTATCCTTGTTTTTGCAGCGAAGAGCAGTTGCGACTATCGCGAAAAATTCAGCGATCGGCAGGGAAACCGCCTCGGTATGCTGGCACTTGCCGATCTTTATCCGCAGCGGAAATCGAAAAAAAGAAAGCCGAGGGATTACAGCCTGCACTGCGATTTCGGGTGCCTGACGATGAAGTGGTTGTCTTCGCTGATTTAGTTCGCGGGGAGCAGCGTTTCCAAACCAACGATATTGGCGATTTTATTATCCGGCGAGCAAATGGCACCTCGCCTTTCATGTTCTGCAACGCCATCGATGACGCTTTGATGGGCGTTTCCCACGTCTTGCGTGGCGAAGATCATTTAACTAACACGCCGCGACAGCTTTTGATCTTACAAGCGTTGGAACTGCCTGTACCAACCTATGCGCACATTGCTTTAATCGTAGGACCGGACGGCAGCCCTTTATCCAAACGGCACGGCAGCCGCGGAATTAAAGAGCTGCGCGATAATGGCTATTTACCATTGGCCCTCACCAATTACTTGGCGCGGTTGGGGCATTATTACGCGAGCGACGAACTTTTGTCATTAGCAGAATTGGCAAAAGGTTTTAATGTCGAATCGTTGAGTAAATCGCCCGCGAAGTTCAATGCTCAGCAATTGGATTATTGGCAAAAACAGACAGTGAATCAATTACCTAACGACGATTTTTGGGAATGGGCTGGGAGTGAATTGCAATCGCAAATTCCGACAGATAAAGACGATTTATTTTTAACAACAGTAAAACCTAATGTGAGTTTTCCGCGGGACGTCGCTTATTGGGTGAACGTCTGCTTTGGAAAAACGCTTAACTTAGAAACTGCCCAAAGTGAATTGTTGCGTGCGACCGGGAATCGTTATTTTGAAGAAGCCTTCGAGGCGTTTAAAAAATTTGGTAAAGATTTAAATTCAGTTGTTAGTCACTTAAAAGAAAAACTAAATTTAAAGGGAAAACCCTTGTATCAGCCACTGCGAATCGCGCTAACGGGGGCAGAACATGGCCCTGAATTAGCTAAATTAATTTTAATAATGGATTACGAAACGATACAAAATCGATTGCAAGAGGCGTGTCAGTGAAAATTTTTAATAGTCTCACGAAACAAAAAGAAATTTTCAAACCGATCGAGTCTGGGAAAGTAAAACTCTATGTGTGTGGCATGACGGTTTATGATTACATGCACATTGGACATGGTCGTTCGTGGATTATTTTCGATATGGTTGTGCGTTACTTGCGAATGCGCGGTTATGAAGTGACGTTCGTGCGCAATATTACAGATATCGATGATAAAATCATTAAGCGCGCCGGGGAAAATAAAGAAAGCCCGGCAGCATTAGCCGAGCGGTTTATTCAGATATTACATGAAGATGAAAAAGCCTTGCGCGTTTTGTCGCCCGATCAAGAACCGCGTGCTACCCAATATGTTCCTGAAATCATTAAATTGATACAAAAGCTTTTGGATAACCAATATGCTTATACCGGGCAAAATGGTGATGTTTTTTTTGATGTCCGTCGTTTTAAGGACTATGGAAAATTATCCCACCGTCATTTAGACGAACTCCAAGCCGGTGCGCGAGTCGAAGTGAGCGATAGTAAGCGCGACCCTTTAGATTTTGTGTTGTGGAAAAAAGCCAAGCCAGGCGAACCGAAATGGGATTCGCCGTGGGGTGAAGGGCGGCCAGGCTGGCATATTGAATGCTCGGCGATGTCGAGCAGTATTTTGGGCCAACCTTTTGATATCCATGGGGGGGGCCTCGATTTAAAATTTCCGCATCATGAAAATGAAATTGCTCAATCCGAAGCGGGCGAAGAAAAACCGTTTGTGAAACTTTGGATGCACGCGGGGCTTTTGGAAATTAATAAAGAAAAAATGTCCAAATCGTTGGGCAATATTATTTCTATTCGTGAAGCCTTGAAGGAAAGCGACGTTGAAGTATTGCGTTATTTCTTGTTGTCAGGACATTATCGTAATCCGCTCAGTTATTCCAAGGAAAATTTGGAAAACGGCCGACTTGCTTTAGAACGCTTTTATTTGGCGCTGCGCGGATTGCCGGTGGTTAATCATGAGAAAACGTCTTCGTATACCGATCGTTTTTACGAAGCGATGGATGATGATTTTAATACGCCGATAGCTTTTGCGCTGTTGTTTGAAATGGTGCGCGAGATCAATCGTTTCCGCGACAATAATCAAATTGAAAAGGCGGCTGTCCTGGCGGCAGAATTAAAATGCCTGGGTAATATTTTTGGTTTATTGCAGTATTCCCCCGAACAATTTTTACAAGGTGCAAAGAAGGAAGCTGATGTTCAAGAAATTAAAAAACTGATCGACCAACGCAACGAAGCTCGCGCAAAAAAAGACTGGAAAACAGCCGATCAAATTCGCGATCAATTAACCGACCTTGGTGTTGCCATTGAAGATTCTTCCGATGGAACTTCCTGGCGTCAGGAGTAATCTCGTTGTAGCCCGTATGAAGCGAAATACGGGAAAAGGCATGGCGCATATCATTACCCACAAGTCACAGCCATTTCGTCATTCCCGCGCAGGCGGGAACTAGGCGCACCTTCGGTGCGCTGCGCACAGGTGCGCTGGATCCCCGCCTGCGCGGGATGACGAGGGGGGCGGGATGGCGAGGGGTGGGGAATGACGGGTTTTAAGTTTTTGTCTTTTACCACTGGGGGAGTGATATGGGCATGATGTCGTTTCCCTTACAAAACCGGTGGGGCTTGAAGGGGAAAGAAATTTAGGATATTAATGGAAGTCTGCCAATAATGCCTGGAGGTTGCATTATGTACAGGTATGGAAACCTCTTCCAAACACCGATCCTTCGCTCACCACTCGAAGATCAATTCTCTGACTATGTATTATGGCGGTTGGATTGTGAGCCATTCGTAGAGGTCTTAGAAAGAACCTGCCGTATGAATGATGAAAAGCTGCGAACCCAAAACGTGGAAGCGACCCTATTTGATTCGGCCAAGAAACCGGAAATTTCGTTTGCGGATTATATTTGGCGAATAGTCGCCTATGCGAGACTGACCCATTCCCAAATGATCCATACGTTAATTTACCTCGATAGGTGTCAAGAAAATTTTTTTTTAACTTCTTTAAATTTTTATCGCTTATTCCTAGTCGCTGCTTTAGTGGCACAAAAATTTCATCAAGATGATTCTTTTTCCAACAAAAGTTTTGCTGATTTAGTAGGAATTACGGTCAAAGAGTTAAATATACTTGAAGCAAAATTCTTATTTGCTATTAGTTTTAGTCTTTATGTTTTACCAAAAACCTATAAAGAATATAATCGAATTGTGGGTGGACAAAGAATTAACCGCCAATTAGTGGAGGCAAGGCGATCGAATCTATCGTTTTTTTCTCTTTTCCCTCATACAGTTAATACCTTTCCTCACAGGAAGAGAAATTCTTATCACTTTTTACATCGCCCTCGATTCTAATATTGCTTTTTACAAAAAGTCTCTTTAATACCGAATTTTCCGATAAATAAGGCTAATAAAAATAGCAAGGGAATCATCGTAAGCGCAACTTGATAAGCATAGGTACTATAGATAGGAGCATTTCCCAACATTCGACCGTCCCAGAATTTATCCAACAATAAACCCACAATCGGTTGTAAAATAACACCGGCGAAAATAATACCCATATTGGTTAAGCCTGACGCAGTCCCCACGGCTTGAGCATGATTATTATCGATGACCAGGCCGAAAGAGATGACCATGGCAGAACAGGCCGCGCCGAAGAGGAAGAGACAAACGGCTAACAGCATTTGAGGCAAAGCGGGAACATACAAAATTAAAGAGGCGACAACAAATCCTAAAAGAGCAGCTGTAACCATGGGTAGCCGGCGTCGTTGAATAGCATTCGTCCACCAACCGAAAAAAGGCCCGCCGACGGCGATGCCAAGCCAGATTAGAGAGAGCAAAGCCGTGGCGTGAACATTCGTAAATTGATGGGAACTTACGAGAAATAAAGCGCCCCATGAAGTAGCGAACAATGCCGTCGGCCCCCAAATGGCAAAACCGAACAATGCAATCCACCATGATTGCGTCCGTTTAAAGACATCGCGTAAATAAAGACGGTTTTCTTGTGCCAGCAATTTAGCGGCGGCTTTGGTTAGGTGGGATTCCTTAGGTTTATCCCGAATAACTATCCAGTTAAGGATGGTAAGTAAAAATCCCAATGCCGCAATAAAGTAAGTCGTTCGTTGCCAACCATACAGGTTTGCAAAATGCGCCACGGGCGCTGAGCCGATAACAGCGCCAGCGCACCCAAGCACTTGCACCAGTCCCGCATACATGGCAAACCGCTTAGCACCCAACCAATAAGCGCCGACCCATAAAGCGCCGAGATAAGCGATGGAAGCGGTAAATCCCATAATAAAACGAGCAATGACAGCGAGAGGAAAATAAGTAGTGGACGCAAAGATAAGCGTTGCTATCGAACAAACTAGAAGCCCTAAAGAAAGCAAACGACGCGCGCCGAATTTATCGCACAACATGCCCGATGGAATTTGCATCAAGGCGTAGCCGTAAAAAAAACCGCTAAATAAAATACTGAGTTCACCCGCTTGAATTTTGAACGCGTCTAATAACTCATGCGCAATAGCCATCGGCATGACGCGGACTAAAAAATCGTACGCGTAAAAGGAAGAAGCGACGATGCCTACAATTAATGGTGTCAGCCAAAGATGAAGTTTGGTATTTTTCTTACTGATCAGCATAATTATCCTCTGTGCGAAATTTATGGCCCTTTGTACTCCCTCTCCAATGATGCCATAATAAATCAGATTATGAGGGGAAGGAGTCCCTAATGTATTGTCGTAAGCGAATATTCATCCGCTGTTTTTACATTTTAATGCTTACCTTTGGTCTGCTTGGAATAGCATCCCACATTATTGCTCAAAATAATACCCGTAGACTAGCCATTTTAATCGACATAAAAGGCGGTATTGGTCCAGCCACCGCCGATTTTTTTCATCGCAGTCTAAAGCAAGCCACTGAAAAAAAAGCACAAGTTATTATTTTACAACTTGACACGCCTGGCGGTTTAGTGACTGCCATGCGCGATATTATTAAAGATATCCTCGCCTCGCCCATCCCAGTCATCGGCTACGTAGCGCCGAGCGGTGCCCATGCGGCGAGTGCGGGCACTTATATTTTATACGCCACTCATATCGCCGCCATGGCCCCTGGAACCAATTTAGGGGCTGCGACGCCGATCGCTATTGGCACACCCGGCGGCAGTTCTCCTGAAAAGGGTAACGAAAAAAAAGAAGGAGCTAAAAAAGCACCGGCGCAAAAAACCGCGGCTGAAAAAAAAGCCATTAGCGATGCGAGAGCCTATATTCGCAGTTTAGCGCAACTGCGCGGTCGAAACGTGGAATGGGCAGAAAGTGCGGTCGATGAAGCAGAAAGCCTTTCCGCCGAAGAAGCATATAAAATTAAAGTAATTAATATCATTGCGTCGAATATCCCTAATTTACTAGAACAAGCGAATGGCATGAAAATTAGCGTGCGCGGCGAAACGCAAACCGTAAACACCGCCAATCTGGAAATAGAAAAAGTAGAACCCGATTGGCGAACGCGCTTTTTAAGCGTGATTACGGACTCCAGCGTTGCCTATATTTTATTGATGATCGGTTTTTATGGGATATTTTTTGAATTTATTAATCCCGGCTTTATTGTTCCGGGGGTGGTGGGCGCTATTTCCTTATTGTTAGCGCTTTACGCGTTTCAATTGCTGCCAATCAATTACGCGGGTTTAGCGTTGATTTTATTGGGATTGGCTTTCATTGTTGCGGAAGCTTTCATGCCAAGTTTTGGCATGTTGGGTATTGGCGGCGGTGTTGCATTTGTTATCGGTTCTATTATGCTAATGAGAACAGATGCAATTGGCTTTGGAATTCCCATGTATTTAATCATCGCTATCGCTATTGTCACCATAGCCTTCTTTTTACTCGTTTTAAGTATCGCGTTTCGTTCGCGGGGGCGCCCGATTGTGAGTGGTCGAGAAGCGGTGATTGGAAAGCGCGGCGTTGTCAATGTCAGCGATAAACGCATGTGGGTGCGTATCGAAGGCGAGCGTTGGCAATGTAAAAGTGATGTTCCCCTTCAAGATGGCGATGAAGTCGTCGTTGAACGACTCGAAGGATTATTTTGTGTGGTCAAACCAGTGGAGAAAAAATAATGATGATTGTTCTGATTGTAATAGCGGTATTGGTTTTACTGTTATTGTTTTCCGCTATCCATATTCTGAAAGAGTACGAGCGCGGCGTTATTTTCACTTTAGGTCGTTTTTGGAAAGTGAAGGGTCCCGGCTTAATCATCGTCGTGCCGATTATTCAACAAATTGTTCGCACGCATTTGCGAACAGTTGTGATGGATGTGCCTAGCCAGGATGTTATTTCCCGCGATAATGTTTCCGTGCGAGTGAACGCGGTTGTTTATTTTCGGGTGATTGATCCCGAGCGCGCGATTATTCAGGTTGAGGATTATTACGAAGCGACGAGTCAATTGGCGCAAACCACACTGCGTTCCGTATTGGGCCAACACGAACTCGATGAAATGCTGGCCGAACGAGAGAAGTTAAACAAAGATATTCAAGAAATTTTAGATGCGGAAACAGACGCGTGGGGTATTAAAGTCGCCAACGTCGAAATTAAACATGTCGATTTGGAAGAAAGCATGGTTCGCGCCATCGCCCGCCAAGCCGAGGCTGAACGGGAACGACGGGCAAAAGTGATTAACGCAGAAGGCGAATTTCAAGCCGCCCAACGCTTAAAAGAAGCCGCTGAAATTCTGGCAAAACAGCCGCAATCGTTACAATTGCGTTATATGCAAACGTTAATGGATTTAGCCAGCGATAAAACTTCAACCATTGTCTTCCCCATGCCAATCGATATTTTAAAAATTTTCGAAAAGAAAGTAAGTGATTAATTATGTAGCCCGTATGACGCGAACGGAAGGCAGAGGGCAGAGGGCAGAGGGCAGAAGACAGAGGGCAGAAGACAGAAGACAGAAGACAGTGGTTGTGTCGCTACGCGACAACTAAATTTTATAAATTAATTGTGGCGAAGCCACACGAACACTGTCCTCTGTCCTCTGCCTAGGGAATCACGGTATTTACTCATTTATTTTTCCTTTTTACTCTTTCTCGATGAGTCATTCACCTTCTTACGGGTTTACATTGCTTGAGGTATTAATTGCCTGGTCTATTTTATCCGGTATTTTATTAAGTGTTTTGTTTTTACAAATCGATGAGGTTCGCCATATTCGTCATGCTTATTATTACAGCGTAGCTACGGTTCAATTACGATCTTTAATAGAACGACTGCGCGCGAATCAAACTTCCGTTGCGCGTGAACGGGAATGGAGGGATTGGAATAATGAGAATAAGGGGGTGTTGCCGCAAGGAGAAGGGAATTATCGCTGTGAACGACGTATTTGCCACGTGACCGTTCATTGGCGGGAGAGAAAAATACAAACTTTATCTTTGGTTGCAGCGGTATGAAATTGCAAACAGGGTTCAGTCTAATTGAATTATTGGTGTCTCTGTTTTTAGGCTCTTTATTAATGATTATGCTTGTGAAACTCTATTTCAGCTTTCGTGAAACCGCACAATGGCAGGATACCCTAGCAGCCATTCAAGAACGCGAACGGTTTGGTGCGTATTTCTTAGCGCAACGCATTCGACAAGCGGGCGATTCGACTTGTGAACCTGGTGAAACGGTGGATCAATCAAATGCCGTTATAGGGTACGATTCAGATCATTTGCCGCCCGATTTACGCAAAGAAAGCATTCCTAATTCTGACGTCATCGTTATTGGCGAATGCTTGCGTTATCACAATAAGTTACAATTTATAAAAACCGCTTATTTTATCAGCGATACGCATCGCAAAGAAAAGGGGAAACCAGTTTTTTTGTATGAAAAACCAATGGATGGGGCGCGGCAGGAACTAATTGCCGACGTTAATAAATTAACCATTCACTATGGGGTTTCCTCTTCTGACCGTCAATCCATTCGTTATTACCACACTGCCGCCGCAATTAAAAACTGGGAAGCTATCAAAAGCGTCAATCTAACGCTTTTTTTTCATTCTAATTTAATGCTTCTTAAAAAATGGCATCTGTATGTGACTTTGCGAGAAAGATTTTGAAATCCCAACAGGCAGAGCAAGGAATGATACTGGTCAGCGTACTTTTATTCCTATTTGCGCTGAGTTTATTAATGACAGCGCATCTTGAACTTCACTTGCTCGAAACTAAAATGAGTGAAAATAATTATCATCGAATTGTCACCTTTGAAGCAGCTGAAGCAGGTTTGATGGCGGCTGAAGCTTCAATACAAGGAAAATCATTTTCACTACCGTCTTCGGGGGCGACAGTGAATTATCATATTCAGTTAATGGGCACGGACGCTTGTGATAAAAAACGGTATCGCATTACGGCTGATGCCCTTTTTCATCGAAGCAAAGTGGCTTTGCTCAGTGAGTATGAATACTTATTGTCAACGACAAAACCAGCCTGTAAAAAAGAAGTAATTAATCGTCGCACGTATTGGAAAAGACTTTAAAAAGGGTTGAGCCTGTCGGCTCAACCTGCTATGTTTTATTCTCAATAATCGAAACCTGCGCCAGCCCATTTAATACTGCCGCGATACGAATGACATGTTGAATGGAATGTTTGCTGAAACCAGCTTTAATTAATGTATTAGCATGGGCATCAATACACAAGCCGCAACCATTGATGGCAGAAACGGCTAAGGAATAAAGTTCAAAATCTTTTTTATCGATGCCAGGATTTGCGATTATATTCATGCGCAAATTAGCGGGTAGGCGTTGGTATTCACTGTCTTTTACCAAATGCACGAAGCGATAATAAATATTATTCATCGCCATAATGCTGGCCGCCGCTTTAATGGCCTGTAAGGTCGATTCATCAAGCTCAGCTTCGGCTTTTTGAAAAATGAGCTCGATTAACTGACGATTTCGTGTAGCATAAGCAACGGCTAATGCAACGCCTGTGATTTGTTGATTTGATAGTTCGCTCGAAGGCGACTCACTTAATACTTGCGTTAGATTTAATTTTAAATCTTTTGCATAATCGGGTAATTGATCTTTGTAAGTTTGTAACATGTTTATTCTCCTCACGTAGCCCGTATGAAGCGAAGCGAAATACGGGAAATTATGATGTCGTTCCCGTATTTCGCTTCGCTTCATACGGGCTACTTAGCGCGGTTAGGCAACCACAATTGTTTCTTCGCCTTGCTGCCAGTTGCAAGGGCAGAGTTCATCGGTTTGTAAAGCGTCAAGAACGCGCAAAACCTCTTGAGGATTGCGGCCAACGTTGAGGTCGTTCACCATTACAAAACGCACGATGTGGTTAGGATCAACGATAAAGGTGGCACGTTCCGCTACGCCTTCTTTTTCGTTCAAAATACCGAGGCGTTGTGACAAGTCACGTCGGATGTCGGACAGCATGGGGAACGGTAATTGGCTAAGCTCTTCTTTTTCTCGCCGCCAAGCTAAATGGACAAATTCGGAGTCGACGCTGGCGCCGAGCACCTGCGCATCGCGGTCAGCAAATTCGCCATTCAGTCGCCCAAATTCAGCAATTTCTGTCGGACATACAAAGGTAAAGTCCTTAGGCCAGAAGAAGAGGACGAGCCATTTGTTCGCATAGCTTTTTTCGTTGATTTCGGTAAAGGCTTTGTTAACATCATTGCTGATTACAGCCTTTAATGAAAATGAAGGAAATTGTTCGCCGATTTTTATCATGGTTTTCTCCTGTAGAAATGGCAGTTGTTAACAGTACAAAGGTATTAAAACAAAGAATCTATGATTGATAAAATTGATTATATTTATTATACTAATAGAAATTTTTTATCATACTTGGGTCTGAAATATGAATATCCGTGATCTTAAATATCTACTTGCAGTCGCTGACTCCGCCCACTTTGGCAAAGCGGCTGAAAAGTGCTTTGTCAGTCAGCCCACTTTAAGCGCCCAGCTTAAAAAGCTGGAAGAAGAGTTGGGGGTGAGGCTATTTGAGCGTAATAACAAACGCGTTTTAATTACACCGATCGGTCAAATTATCGCGGCCCAAGTCCGCGTTATTTTGCAAGAAGTGGAAAAATTAAAAGTCTTAGCACAAAACGCGCAAGATCCTTTTGCGGGCGTTTTCCACCTAGGCATCATCCCCACTCTCGGCCCTTATTTATTGCCTATTATTTTTGAGATTTTTAAAAAACGACTGCCTAAATTAAACTTAGTCGTTTACGAAAACAAAACCGAAAACATTCTTCATGAACTTCAGCAGGGGAGATTGGACGCTGTGATTTTGGCGCTCCCAGTTTCTGCCCCAAATCTCGTGGTTCAGGAATTATTCTGTGAACCCTTTTACGTGGCTTTACCTAAGCATCATCCCCTGGCTAAAAAGAAAAGCGTGACGCTGGCCGACCTTGAAAAAGAAACGTTGCTTTTATTAGAGGAGGGGCACTGTTTGCGTGAACAAGCCCTGGAGGCGTGCAGCATGACCGCAGCGAAAACCGAAACGGGATTTAAAGCAACGAGCCTTGAGACATTACGTCATTTAGTTGCGGCGGGTGCTGGAATTACTCTATTGCCCGCGCTTTCGGTAAACGCTGAAAAAAGTGAGTTAGCCATTAAATCTTTTAATGCCACTATTCCTTCGCGATCCATCGGAATGCTTTGGCGTGATTTTAGCGCGCGAAAGGAATGTTGTGAGACAATGGCGAAGTTAATTAGCGCAGAAGTGAAAAAACATCCGAAATTAAAAACACGCGCGCCGTTGAAGGTGATGGAAAGAAAATTAGAGTAGCCCGTATGAAGTGGGGGAACAGAGGACAGAAGGCAGAGGACAGAGGACAGTGGTTGTGTCGCTACGCGACAACTAAATTTTATAAATTAATTGTGGCGAAGCCACACAACCACTGTCTTCTGTCTTCTGTCGTACGGGTTACGTTATAATTTCTTTTTGAATAATTCGTTTACTTGTTGCGGATTGGCTTTGCCTTTGGTGGCTTTCATTACTTGGCCGACAAAGAAGGCGATCAGTTTGTCCTTGCCGCTGCGGTATTGTTCAACTTGGGTGGGATTGTTTTCGATAACCTCGTCGATGATTTTTTCGAGTGCTTCGGTATCGGTAATTTGTTTGAGTCCGTGTCGTTCAATGATGGTATCCGCATCACCTTCCCCACCCCACATCGTTTCAAACACTTGTTTGCCCATACTCCCGGATAAAGTGTTGTCGGCGATACGGTGCAGAAGGCCCGCTAATTGTTCAGCGTTGATAGGGCTTTGGGTGATAGACAGATTATTTTTATTTAATGCTGCCGCCAAATCCCCATTAATCCAATTAGCGGCCAGCTTAGGTGGAATGGTCTTATCTATTTTTAAGACAGTTTCAAAGTAATTGGCTATCTCGATTTGAGTAGTCAGTAATTTAACGTCATAGTTACTTAATTGATAACTAGCCGCAAAGCGTTTGCGTTTTTCCCAAGGGAGTTCAGGTAATTGGTTTTTGACGGCTTCAATAAATTCGGGGCCAATTTCCACCGGTAGTAAATCCGGGTCGGGAAAATAACGATAATCATGCGCCTCTTCTTTCGTTCGCATTGAGCGTGTTTCGTCTTGAACGGCATCGTATAAACGGGTTTCTTGAACAATAGTGCCGCCGTTTTCGAGTATTTCTTTCTGACGGTTAATTTCAAATAAAATAGCGCGCTCCACAAAGCGAAATGAATTCACGTTTTTAATTTCAGCGCGCGTGCCGAATTTTTCTTCACTTTTTGGTCGCAGGGAAATATTAACATCACAACGAAAAGCGCCTTCCTGCATATTTGCATCGCTTACGCCAATATAACGCACAAGTGAATGCAATGCTTTCAAATAAGCGACGGCTTCTTGGGCCGAGCGAATGTCTGGCTCGGAAACGATTTCGAGAAGTGGTGTCCCCGCGCGATTGAAATCAATACCGGAATAGCCTTGCATCCCTTCGTGAAAAGATTTTCCGGCGTCCTCTTCTAAATGTGCGCGGGTAATGCCGATGCGTTTGGTCGTTCCATCCTCATTTTCAATATCGAGATGACCGTTTTGTACAATTGGGAAATTATATTGACTAATTTGATAGCCTTTTGGCAGATCCGGATAGAAATAATTTTTACGCGCAAAAATCGAATAAGGAGGAATAGAAGCATTCACACTGAGACCGAAACAAACGGCTAATTTTACGGCTTCTTTATTTAATACGGGTAAAACGCCAGGCAAACCCAGGTCAATTGCACAGGCTTGGGTGTTCGGTTCAGCGCCGTAAGCGGTGGCAGCGCCAGAAAAAATTTTCGATTGCGTTCGCAATTGGACATGCACTTCAAGTCCGATAACGGGTTCCCATTCCATTTTTCTACCTCAATTTGGGCGATTGTTTGTGCCAATCGGTTTCTTGTTGATAGCGGTGTGTAATATTTAATAAACGGGCTTCTTCAAAATAATTCCCTATTAATTGCGCTCCGATCGGCAACTGATCCATAAACCCGGCGGGGAAAGCGATCGCGGGAAGCCCTGCTAAATTAACGGCAATGGTATAAACATCGGAAAGATACATAGCAACAGGATCTGCTATTTTTTCATTTAATTTAAAAGCGGGTGTGGGCGTCGCTGGGGTTAAGATCACATCCACCGTTTCGAACGCTTTCATAAAATCATCGCGAATTAAACGGCGAATTTTTTGGGCTTTTAAATAATAAGCGTCGTAGTAGCCGGCTGAAAGTACGTAGGTGCCAATCATAATTCGCCGTTTGACTTCCGAACCAAAGCCCTCAGTCCGCGATCGTTTGTAAAGATCATCGAGATCAACGGGTTTGTCGCAGCGATAACCATAACGAACACCGTCATAACGCGCGAGATTGGACGAACATTCGGCCGGCGCTAATACGTAATAAGCTGGAGCTGCAAAATCGGTGTGGGGTAACTGAATCTCAATAAACGTGGCCCCCATTTTTTCCAAGGTTTTTTTGACGGTTTCTATCGATTCAGCAATGGATGAATTTAACCCTTCGCCAAAATATTCTTTAGGCAAACCGACTTTTAAGCCTTCTAATGAAGTGGTTAACGTTGCGGTGTAATCGGGAACGTTTTTATTAATACTAGTGGAATCTTTTGCGTCGTGTCCGGCTAGGGCATTTAATAACAATGCAGCATCTTCAGCCGTTTGCGCCATCGGTCCGGCTTGGTCTAAGCTCGAAGCAAAAGCGATCATGCCATAACGAGAAACTCGGCCATAGGTGGGTTTTAATCCTGTAATGCCGCATAACGCCGCGGGTTGACGAATGGAACCGCCCGTATCCGTCCCGGTGGCCCCAGGCACAAGACGCGCTGCGACCGCCGCCGCTGAGCCGCCGGAAGATCCGCCGGGAACGCGCTCCAGGTCCCACGGATTTTTGACAGCGCCAAAGTAGCTGTTTTCGTTGGAAGAACCCATGGCGAATTCGTCCATATTGGTTTTACCGATTAAAATGGCTCCTGCTTTGTTTAGCTGCTCTACCACAGTGGCGTCGTAAGGGGCGATAAAATTATCCAGCATCTTTGACCCGCAACTGGTTTTGATGTCTTTCGTGCAGAAAATATCTTTTTGAGCGATGGGAATGCCAGTTAAAGAAGTGGCCTCGCCTTTCGCTAAGCGTGCATCGGCGGCTTTTGCTTGCGTTAATGCGTATTCTTCCGTAATGGAAATAAAGCTGTTGAGTGTGGGATTGATTGTTTTAATTCGATCGAGAAAATGCTGCGTCAGTTCGACGCTGGATATCGTTTTATCACGCAAATCCTGCTTTAATTCAGCAATTGTTTTTTGATGCATTTTTTATCCTTCATTATCAATAACGACAGGAACCATATAAAGGCCCGCTTCAACTTGGGGTGCGCTTTTTTGAAATAAGTCGCGCTGGTTGGATTCCGTCACGTGGTCCTCACGTAAGGGCTGCGTTTCATTGTAAGGGTGGGCGAGGGGATCTACTGCGGACGTATCAACTTTATCCATTTTGATCACCAGATCAAACGTTTTGTTGAGCGCTTCCAGTAAGGCGTCGTTTTCATTTTTGGGAATAATAAGCTTGGATAAATTTGCGATTTTGTCAATATCTCGAGATTTCAATAAAGCCATCGTGCACCCTCCGATTTAAGTTGGGCATTATATCGAATCTTTAAGATCGTGTCGTCAATTCTCACGAGGAGTTTTAATGCACTTCCGTTGCAATATCGGTTGTAGTAATATCCATCGTGGACTCTCCTTCAGTTTAAATTAAACTATTTAATAGCCAAGGCTATTATGGTACTCCGAAAGGATGATACCGCGACCCTTGAGGTCAAGAAGGATGAGTCCATTTTTATTAGGCGCCCTGCGCGCGTAGGCGTCAACTACTCCGTAGGTTGGGTTGAGCTTGCGAAGCCCAACAAAAAGGAAGAAAACAATGCAATATCGCAGATCATATTGATCAATTCCGTTTGTCATTTTGTCATGTAAATTAAATCACCCATGAACTTGATAAATTGTTTTAGCTGTTGGGCTTCGCAAGCTCAGCCCAACCTACGTGCTTTTAAGAGGGATTATTTATCCGACCAACTCGTTCTTGCAAGTGCTTCCCTCAACTTTAAATTTCAGTTAAAGTAAGTCTGCAGTTTTTGCGTTGTCCAATATAGGAAGGGATTTGTAATGTTCATACCTATGTTTAAAAAACTACGTGGTTTGATTTCAAACGATGTTTCAATCGATTTGGGGACGGCCAATACCTTGATTTATATGGTTGAGCAAGGTGGCATTGTATTGAATGAACCGTCCGTTGTTGCGATTCGTCGCGATGCCCGCGGGGGACAAGAAAGTGTGGCTGCCGTGGGAGCTGAAGCTAAGCGAATGTTAGGCCGCACCCCGGGCAATATTATGGCGACGCGACCGTTAAAAGACGGCGTTATTGCTGATTTTCACGTCACCGAAAAGATGTTGCAATATTTTATTCATAAAGTACATAAAACCCGATTCTTGCGGCCGAGTCCGCGGGTGTTAATTTGTGTTCCTTGTGGTTCCACCCAAGTTGAGCGTCGCGCCATTAAAGAATCTGCTTTAGGGGCTGGTGCGCGCGAAGTGTATTTAATTGAAGAACCAATGGCCGCCGCGATGGGCGCTGGGTTGCCGGTTGAAGAGGCAAGCGGTTCTATGGTGGTGGATATCGGCGGGGGAACGACCGAGGTCGCTATCATCTCATTGAGCGGCATTGTGTATGCGGAATCGGTGCGAATCGGTGGTGATCGTTTCGATGAAGCTATTATCAGTTATGTTCGACGTAATTACGGCGCTTTGATTGGTGAAACTACGGCAGAGCGGATTAAACATGAAATTGGCGGTGCTTTCCCGAGCAATGAAGTAAAAGAAATTGAAGTGCGCGGGCGCAATTTAGCCGAGGGCGTGCCGCGCAGCTTTACCCTGACTAACAACGAAATCCTGGAAGCACTGCAAGAACCCCTTTCGGGGATTGTGGGCGCCGTTCGTGCTGCTTTAGAGCAAGCGCCTCCCGAATTGGCTGCCGATATTGCAGAACGGGGAATGATTTTAACAGGAGGCGGAGCTTTGTTAAAGGATATCGACCGTTTATTAATGGAAGAAACGGGCTTGCCAGTCGTGGTGGCTGAAGATCCTTTAACCTGTGTCGCCCGAGGTGGGGGACGAGCGTTAGAATTGATGCGTTCGATGGGAAGTGAATTTCTTTCACGGGATTAGGTGAAAGTATCTTTCCGTGAAGGCTGTCTTCAAAAGAAGAATGCTTGACGCATTCTGAGCTCCCGCTGGTGCGGCGTGACGTATGAATAAGTTAATTTTTAAACGCTCTTCGATGCCCGGGCTGCGTACCCTTATTTATATGGGGCTAGCGATCGCATTGATCGTTTTAGATCAAAAGGCCCTTTTTTTCCAGAAAATACGGGCTGATTTAGCCCTTGTGGTTCTTCCCCTTCAATATTTAGTCAGCGTTCCTATAAAGACCATCCATTGGATCGCTATCAATGTCACTACTCAGCAAGAGTTAGTGGCCGACAATGCGCGGTTACGCGCGCATGAGTTGTTGTTGGAATCGAAGCTGCAAAAATTGCTGGCGCTGGAGCGTGAGAATGCCCAGTTACGGACATTGTTGAAATCCACCGCCCATGTGGGAGGCGCTCGGGTGGCGGTCGCGCAATTACTCGCTGTGAATTTAGATCCTAATCTTCAACAGATTATTGTGGATAAAGGAATGCGGAATCATATTTATGTAGGCCAACCTGTGCTTGATGCCTACGGTGTGGTGGGGCAAGTGATTCACGCCGGCCTCCTGACGAGTAAAGTAATGCTTATTTCTGATCCTAAAAGTGCTGTTCCCGTGCAAGATTACCGTAATGGCATTCGCGCCCTCGCTCTTGGTATGGGTAGCTCAGGGAAGCTCTTGCTGATCAATGTTCCCGACACAAGCGATATCCAAAAAGGCGACCTCTTCGTGTCTTCAGGCTTGGGATTGCGCTATCCGGTGGGATACCCTGTGGGAGTGGTGACTGAACTTGAACGCGATCCGACTAAACGATTTGCGACGATTACTCTGCAACCTTCGGCCCATCTTGATCAATCGCAGCAAGTATTAATGACTTGGCCGAACAAAGCCTCATTAGCTCAAGACGTCCATCAAGAATTGAACTTAAAAGAGAAAGAGTAAGAATAATGGAAGGTAATTATGCAAAAGATGTGTTAGCTATCGGCCTCACCCTAATAATGGCAATGATGTTGACGATATTACCTTTGCCCGCATGGGCCGTCTGGTACCAACCCGCTTGGATCTTCATGGTGCTGTTATTTTGGATGATCGCTCTTCCATATCGGGTGGGGATAGGGGCTGCTTTCATCTGGGGGCTGCTTTTTGATTTGCTGTCAGGCACAATTTTGGGACAGCATGCGTTGATATTCACCATCATCGCTTATTTTATTATCCGCTTTCAAACGCCCCTACGCAGTCTACCGAACTGGCAACAAATGATACTTGTTTTTATCGCCACTGCTGTTTATTTAGCGTTACAATATTGGATTATGGCGATGGCTGACGCATCGCCAGAGACAGCAAAATATTGGCTACCCCTCATGAGCACGACTCTCTTATGGCCTTGGGTACGAGTTTTATTAAAAGATTATCAGAGTCGTTTTAGATTAGGTTAATGATTAAAATTCTCCTACGAAGCTGTTTGAAGTGGGGAATGATGACAGCGGCGAGTGTTATCATTCTCTTTGCCGTTCTCATCAGCGGTGTTCGTATGACCGTCCCGCTGCTCAACCACCAGCGCGATTTTTTTGAGCACTGGGCGAGTCATGCCTTACATCAACCGGTTCATATTGGCCAAATCGCCAAGAGTTGGTATGGCTTCAATCCCGCATTAACCTTCCAGAAAGTTATCGTGACGGACCCCACCCAGCACAAATCATTGCTGCGCGTTAGCCAACTCTCCATTAGCGTTAATCTCTTTCAAAGCCTAATTCATTGGCGTTTATTCCCTGGGCATGTTTGGTTGTCAGGAGCACGTTTCAACGTGTTTGAGGGAAAAGACGGTAAGTTGAACGTCGAGGGCATGATCGCGCAGAAAAAACAGGTCTTTACTGATTTAGGCGAGATGAAAAAAGTTTTTCTGGGCCTGCTGAATCAATCCAACATCACGTTGAAAAACATTGATATTTATTATCACACGGCTGAAGGCCAGCTAATTCCTCTTACCCATTTACGCCTTAAAGTAACCAATGGGCTATTGCATCAGCAAATAGCGGGTGTGGGAAGTTTATCTCAAACTGTCCCCACTCGATTTCGATTTTTATTGCAAGGATCTTCCAAAAACGCCGAATTATATCTGGATATTAAAAATCTTGTTTTCTCCCAATGGGAAAGTAGCTATTTCCTCCAAAAATATTTTAAAAGGGTATCGTTGACAGATGGTCGGGGGAATGTGCAACTATGGGCTAAATTTAAAAATGATGAGCTTGAATCTGTTCAAAGCGTTGTGAAAAGTGATCAGATTCGCCTAAGCGTGGCCAAATCACATTCTCCGCTTTTTATCGATCAACTCAACGCTAATTTATATTGGCAACGTTATGCGAACGGTTGGGGGTTAACGGCTGATCATGTGAATTTGCAAATGAATGGAAGGCAATGGCCCGAACATACTTTTGGTGTCCGCGTCACGCACTCCCAATCAGGAATGCGTCTTTTATTGAAAAGCGATTATTTTAATTTGTCTGATATGCAAACTCTCACCGCTGAAATAGGCTATCAGCCGAAACGAATTCAAACCCTTTTTCAGCAATTAAAACCTTCAGGGATATTGCGACATTTTACTTTACTTTATTCTCAACGCGCACAAACGCCTTATTATCACATCATAACTGACTTTGAAGATTTAAATTTTCAACCTCAAGAGGGCTGGCCTGGAGGAGCGCATTTAATGGGTGCAATTGATGCCACAGCGCAGCACCCAGCATCGGGTTGGCGTTTTCAAGTATCACAATCGGATATTCAAAATAACAATTTACATTGGCACGGCGAAGGGTTTTTATCGCTGCCAGCGAAAGGCTCTCCTTTTGTTAATTTGAAGGGAAAAATCGGTCTAAAAAACATAAACGCCATTAAAAATTATTTGCCCTCTCGCGGTCTAAGTCCTCATTTACGAGCGTGGTTAAATCAAGCATTTTCAACGGGAGAAATCACCAGTGGAACGGTGAATTTTAAAGGGCCGTTGGATCGGTTCCCTTTTCTTCATCAAGAAGGTTCTTTTGATGCGATTGCTAATGTTGATCGTGTTACCTTGAATTACCATTCTGGCTGGCCCGCTTTGCAAAATATCAAAGCCAAGGTGATGTTTCATAACAATCAATTACGTATCGTAGCGTCTCATGCAAACATATCCGGCAATCCCTTGGACCATTTGAAAGCGGTTATTCCTGATCTGAAAGATCCTGTTTTATCGGTGAGTGGACATTCGACATCAAATCTTGCCAACGGATTTAAATTTTTAAAAGCTGCCCCACTTTCTGTTGCCAAACGAATGCAAAGCACTACCGCTCAAGGTCCCATGAATTTAAATTTAAAACTGAGGATACCGCTGGATCATTCCAATCAAGAGGTGAGAGCCGAAGGCCAGTTAGCCGTTAAGGACGGCCAATTTTCTTTAAATAACTGGGGAATAATGCTCGACCATATCAATGGTAATTTTCACTTTATTAATGAGGATTTTTCTGCTGACCCGGTTTTTGCAAAGTGGTTAGGGCTACCGATCGCATTCCATATTGCAACGCTTAATCCCTCGAGCCAATCGCCCGTCTTGCAATTTGAAATGAGCGGCGAGCTTGCTATGCAAGCATTACAGAAAAAATTTAAATGGTCTATTTTAAATTATTTAAATGGAGCGACTACTTATCGCGCACTTTTAAATTTACATGGGAAAGACTCGCAACAAGACAGTTTAAGTATCGCAACCGATTTAAGCGGTATCCAATCCACATTACCTGCGCCTTATAACAAACTCTCTAAAGAAGTTAGTCTTTTAACTTCCCATCTTTCTTTTTATGGGAATAAACTTTCAAAAATTAAAGTGCATTATCAGGGTTCTTCTAGCGATGCAGCAACCTCACTGCTTGTTTCACCCGTCAATGAAGGCTGGTCCGTCGATATTCAAAATCCATTAATAGCCGGAAATCTTCTAATTCCCAATCGGCTTGATGATTATTGGCGAGGGTATTTTTCACGTCTTTATTTGCCGGAATTTAAAGCTGAGAAAAAACAATGGAATTCACAGGCATTGCCGCCGGTGGACTTAGCGGTGGATGATTTCCATTATGGTAAAAAAATATTGGGAAAATTAGCCCTGCAAACTTCACGAACCATGGAGGGTTTACGAATTGATAAGCTTGCCATAACAGCGCCTTTATTTAATGTCGATGCGACAGGAATGTGGCGAACGAAAATAGGGCGCTCGCAAACGACCCTTTCGGGAAGTTTTACGAGTCCTAATTTAGGAGACCTGCTAAAACAATGGAAAATTACCCACGCCCTAGAGGGTGGGAAAGGCCGTGCGGATTTTTCCGTCAAATGGCCGGGATCGCCTGACCAATTCAAAGTCGCTCAATTGAATGGCGATATTAAACTTAATTTCTATAGCGGACGAGTTACCGAATTAACAAAAACCACTGAATCAGAATTGGGCTTCGGCCGACTTCTCAATTTGTTTAGTCTGCAATCGCTTCCGAAATTGCCGCTAAATCTCGCCAATTTTTCTAAAAAAGGTTTTGCTTTTAATTTTTTCAGAGGTAATTTTTTATTATCAAAAGGAGTGGCAAAAACACAGAATGCTTCGTTAGTCGGGGATGTGGCGTGGGTGCAAATCAAAGGGCTCATTGGATTTGCAAATAAAAATTATGATTTGCATTTACAAGTAGTACCAAATATTACTTCGACATTACCCTTAATTGTGGGCCTCGCTGGTGGACCGCTGGCCGGCGTAATCGCCTGGGTGGCCGATAAAATACTGGCCCCCCATGTTGGCAAAGCGGCACAGGTGAATTACCATATTGCAGGCTCTTGGAATAAGCCTGATATCATACTGCCTGCACCCGCAGAAACTGACCTATCCCCATGAGGGAGTTTTTTAAAGAGCTTTAATTAACGTTTTTTTTGATACAAATTAAATTATTTCTTGGACATTTATTATGAGTGATTTAATCCAAACGGCCTCCGATTCTCTCTTACGACCTTTCAATCTCAATGCTAACGTTTTGGAAAAAATCATTGGACGGGCGATGGGACGCTCCGTCGATGGTGCTGACATCTTTTTACAAAGTATTCAGGAAGAAAGTTGGTTTTTAGAAGATGGAATTGTAAAAGAAGGCAATTTTAGCATCGATCATGGATTTGGGTTGCGCGTTTTAAGCGGTGAAGAAACAGGTTTTGCTTTTGCAGATGATATTAACGCGAAAGCATTGCTCCAAGCCGCTCACTCGGCGAAAAGCATAGCGTATTCTCAAAGCGGCCAAGCGATTAATGTGCTGCATAAAACGTTGGTTCGACCTTTGTACCTTCCTTCTAATCCGATTAATTCAATGCCAGCGGCTTCCATCGTTGATTTATTAAGGCGAGTTGACGATTATGCTCGAGCAAAAGATCCCCGGGTTAAACAAGTCATTGTGAGTTTAACCGGCCAACACGAAGTGGTACTTATTCTAAATAGCGACGGATTGATGGCGGCGGATTTGCGTCCATTGGTCAGTATGCGTGTCCGTGTGATTGTTGAAGAGAATGGCCAGCGGGCTCAGGGCAGCGCAGGTGGCGGGGCTCGGGGCGGTTATGAAACGTTCACTTCGGCGGCGTTTCAATACGCCGACAAAGCGGTTCACCAAGCGTGTTTAAACTTAAAAGCTGACAATGCACCTGCAGGCACGTTTCCAATCGTATTGGGGCCCGGTTGGCCAGCGATTTTATTGCACGAAGCGATCGGGCATGGTTTAGAAGGCGACTTTAATCGCAAAGGCAGCTCCGCATTTAGCGGACGGTTAGGAGAACGAGTGGCTTCTTCCTTATGCACCGTGGTGGATGATGGAACAGTCCCGGGCCGACGAGGATCGTTGAGCATCGATGACGAAGGAACAATGACGCAAAAAACCGTATTAATTGAAAAAGGCATTCTAAAAAATTACATGCAAGACCGGCACAACGCTCATTTAATGAAGATGTCCCCCACGGGGAACGGACGACGTGAATCCTACGCTCATTTGCCCCTGCCTCGGATGACGAATACTTATTTGTTACCCGGGGAAAGTGATCCTCAAGAAATTATTGCTTCGGTAGAAAGAGGATTGTACGCGGTTGATTTCTCCGGGGGACAGGTCGATATTACTTCCGGGAAATTTGTTTTTTCGACCAGTGAGGCCTATCTCATTGAGAAGGGGAAGGTAACCCGCCCCGTGAAAGGTGCTACTTTAATTGGCAACGGACCGGATGTACTGACTAAAGTCTCGATGGTAGGAAATGATTTAGCTTTAGATTCAGGCATAGGCACATGTGGAAAAGCCGGCCAATCTGTCCCTGTTGGTGTTGGACAACCGACCATTAAAGTGGATGCTTTAACGGTAGGGGGAGTTGATTAATAAATCATCCACCACTTCCATACTAATTTCAGGGAACTGCCGTTCTTGGTCGATGCACTCTTTAATTTGCACAATGGCTTGTCGAATATTATTCGGTAACGTTTCACAAGGCGCATCTTCGCCTGGCCAAGAAGCATCGCGCGTTTTTTTATCTGGCCAGCGAGAGTACGCCAACCATAATCCTTCTTTTGTCTTGTGAAGACACGACCCCAATGCTCCGCGTTTTTCCACAAAATAAGTCGCAATTTGATGCCATAATTGCCGATATTCTTTTTCTTTATTTGGCTTTACATAGCCTCTATAAATAACAGCGAACATCCAATTACTCCAATTTCATTATCGCATCCCAATGGGCTTTACTGACAGGCGTAATAGACAAACGATTACCTTTGCGCAAAATTAGGAGATCTTTTAATTTTGGGTTTTGGCGTAATTCTTGCAGTGAAATAACCTGAGGGAATTTTTTGCGGAATTTGATATCGACCATTAACCAACGTGGATTATCCGGCGTGCTTTTAGGATCATAATGATGATCTTCCGGATCTAGCGCCGTCAGATCCGGATAACTTTCACGAACAACTTCAAACACGCCCACAATGCCAGGTTTTTCGCAGTTGGAATGATAGAAAAAAGCCAAATCCCCTTTTTTCATACCATCCCGCATAAAATTACGCGCCTGATAATTACGAACGCCGTCCCAACGCGTGATTTTATTTTTTTCGCGGAAAAGATCATCGATACTGTAAGAAGTGGGTTCGGATTTTAATAGCCAATAATTCATAATGACTCTTTAGCAAAGAGGGATTATTTCTACCACTTTCGTTTCATTGCGATAGCTTATCGCTCTCGGATAATTTTATGGCACTCAGTCTTAAATGGGAAGATCAAAATTTTTTACAAGAACTGGATTTTATTTGATCGAGTTGTTCACTGATACGGTCCAAAATGATTTGAAATTTCATTGAGGAAGATTGAACGAAACCATTGCTTGACAGTTATAGAAAGCAGTTGGTATAACCTGAGTAGTCAGGGAGGCTGGGCGAAACCTGCCTTTTGTCAATTGATGGAACTACCGAGAGGAATTTATGAATAAAAACGAACTCATTGAAGTTATAGCGCAATCGGCTGACATTTCAAAAAATGCCGCGGGTCGCGCGTTAGACGCATTTGTTGATTCGGTAACAAAATCATTACAAGAAGGTGAAGATGTGGTTCTTGTCGGTTTTGGTAGTTTTACAACCAGTCAGCGCGCAGCTCGAACGGGCCGCAACCCACAAACCGGCGATACGATGCAGATCCCCGCTGCAACAGTGGCTCGATTTAAAGCCGGCAAAAAACTTAAAGACGCCGTTAATAAAGAAAAAGTGTAGACTTGATTAAGTACGGTAGATCAGCTATCTTCTGTGCCCCAGGGTCGATGATTCCGGGGCTTTTTTTTGGTACTTTGGTGTTGAGAAATTTTGGGTGCTTAGCTCAGTTGGGTGAGGCGGAAAAAGAGCAAAGCACAGCTTTGCTCCCGCCGAACGCCCGCCAGGAAGGCGGGCAGGGTGCGTTTCCAAAAATAGTATAGGCGAGGACAGGAAGTCCGGTGGTGTTTGAGAAAATTTTGGGTGCTTAGCTCAGTTGGTAGAGCGTCGCCCTTACAAGGCGAATGTCGGGGGTTCGAATCCCTCAGCACCCATTCAGAAAACAGAGGACAGAAGGCAGATAGTTGTGTCGCTTCGCGACAACATTCAGTCTTCTGTCTTCAGTCCTCTGTCCTCTGTCCTCTGTCCTCTGAAATGGAGTGGTAGTTCAGTTGGTTAGAATACCGGCCTGTCACGCCGGGGGTCGCGGGTTCGAGTCCCGTCCACTCCGCCATTATCTCGATTAGATGCCCATAAAAGTCTAGCTAAGTAGCCCGTATGAGCGAAGCGAAATACGGGAAACAATGATGTCGTCTATTGTCCCCGTATTTCGCTTCGCTCATACGCGCTACTGGTTGAAAACCTACACTTTTAATCGCACCCCCTTTCGCTTTAATTGCATTTCCTCTTTGAATTCACGGGTTGCTTTTTCTTTTTATCTTAAGAATCTTTTAATTTTAACTTGTTAGACTTTGATTAATAGTTGATAAGGTAGAAGCCTTTTATTTTGCATTTTGGAGGCTATGATGCGTTCAAGTCAGTCAGATTCAGCAAAAACCCCACTTTTACGGGACGAAAAAAAGGATGAAAAAGAAGAACAAAAAAGTGAGTGGGACTCGTTTAATGCTGACACTGTTTCTATTTCCATATCAACGCAGAATGAGTGGCTAGACCTCATTGCAAAACGCAACACGGAAACTTTGTTTGAAAAGATAAAAGAGCAAGGATTGCCGAAAACTATATCGGAACAGGATGATCGGCAATGGTCTTTGTTCCATTACCTAATTGCAACCGGTTATTATAAAGCGGTATTGCACTTGCTTAATATGTTTCCCATTGCACACTTGAATAAAAATGCCAATGATTATACGCCGTTGGATCTGGCATTATTAATGGGACAGCGTCGCATTGCTACTTGTCTACGCTTAGTGGGTTTTCAGCACAGCCCAGCTTTCCACAGACATCCTTTTTAAGGACCTCAGAGGACGAAGATAAGTCAGCGCACATGGCACTTTCGTTTTGGGCCGTTGTAAATAATTGGGAAGGGTTGCTTGAAAAGTTATTATCGGGAAATACGCTCGATGAGAAATATAAACAAGATCTCATCGAATTGGCGCACCAACTCGATAATTTAGAGGTACTGAGGCATTTGGGTAATCAAACCTTATTGATTAAAACAGTCCCTTTACCCTTGAGTGACGTGTTTCGAACGGGACAAACGCCGTCTGGCTATCTGAAAGACTTAATGGAGCTGGAACTTTGGAATGTTTGTTTGCATTTTTTACTTACGGAGTGGCCTTGTGTGGATGAGGAACGCCAACAGTGGGCTGCCATGCAACTGTCATCAACAGAACGCAATCCGGTTATTTTATATTTACAAGCAGAAAAAGATCCCATTCAAACATTGCCTGCAATTGCTTCTGCAATTGTAGAAGGCGGCAATTTATACGCCTTTTATTTGCTTTGGAAGCAGGTTTATCAAGATAAGCTCGCTGTGCTCGATGCTTGGCGTAAAGAAAATCAGCAGGCAAAAGCTTTATGTGTGTTTTCTCCTGAATTCAACGAATCAGCTTTAATAAATGCTTTAATTTATAACGCTTCTCAATGCAAAGCGGTGTTTGAAATAGAGTCGCCAACAGCAATTCTACGCGCGACGTTGCAAGAAGAGTCGATTGAGCAGCTTGATGCTGTGGTTGCATCACTCGTCCTATCGAAAGGGAATGAAGAGGTTGGGCAGTTGGCTCAAGAAAGAGCCAAGAAGTTACCGATTTTTTTGCTAAAACTCAGGCTTGATCATCGGTGCATGCTGACTCAAGCGGCATTATCTCATTTTTTATTAACAAAGCCCTTACTGCGAACAGAACTGGAATGGTGTTTTGCATTGCTTACTGATTACGATATGTCAACCTTACAGTCTCGGATAAAAAAGCTTGAGCAAACAGAAATAGCGGATAGGCAGAATGCATGTGAAACCAAGGCTGTGGATGAGCAGAATAAAATGAAACTTTTCCAAGTCGAAATCCAATCTTTTTTCACCCGTCATCGTATACCTATAGTAATAGAAGCAACGGATTCGGGGTCACCTGCGAGGGATATGTTGTCATGCTTACCGAATGGGTTGTTTAACTCCATGACTTTGTTTCTCAATGCTGTAGAGAAAACAAAGCTGGCTACTCTTAATACTCGCTGTCACGCGAGCCTAACAACCAGCACTTTATTTTCTGCATCCTTTGCAAGGGAAGCAGGCGTGATTCAAAGGCTACGGGAAATAAAAGTAGTACAGCAGGTATTAACGCAGATCATAGAGAGTGAGGTTCGCCGTACGAGGTGTTGGCGTGTGAGCGTGAAAGTATCCTCTGTTTTACTCTCTGCACTGGTAACCGCGTTGGGAGCATGGTTAGGTTTCGGTGTAGAAACGAGTCAAGCGAAAACAATCGCAGCAGCCGTTGAGGCCTTTATGCTGATTGGAGGCGCGATTTTATTTTGTTTTACTGTTGGCTGGCTTGCTATCAATAACTCTGACAGTCGGTCGTGGAGTCTGCGCGGATCCGATATCCTGCAGGAGGTGAAGGATTCATCGTGGGATTTTATTCAACGTAAATACCCAAAAGCCGATCAGCAGATACAAAACTTTTTAATGCGAATTCAATTTCAGGAAAACCCACTGACTGTCGCGGAATTAGAATCAAATTTAAAAACCCTCGCGCAGCGTTGGGAACAACTTTTGAAAGATTTGGAAAATCTAGAAAATGCGGCACCCAATGGGCCTGAATTTAAAAATTAGTCAGGAAAATCAAATCAGGAAAAAGGGCAATGTCTTTACCTATCATTAGCCACAAGTGGTAAAGACAAAAACTTAAAGCCCGCCATTCCGCCTCTCGTCATCCTTGTTCCCTCGTCATCCCCGCGCAGGCGGGAATGACGAAACCTAAAATTGAAATGGCTGTGACTTGTGGGTAATGATATTATCTTTACATGACCCAAGTTTTTCTGATGAACTTGAAGAAGAAGAGTCATGTAAAGACTTGGACCCCCTTTACCCTTCGCCTAAGATAGTTTTGAGCTCGCTGATCCTGTTCATGCAACTTCCTTTTTTAAATTAGCCTTAAAATGAAGTATGCAAAATAAACAGAATCTTTGCGAGCTTTTTTTATTTAATCATACCTTACTGAAAATTGTCGCGTGCTAAGAAACCATCATTTTTTTACCTCTTTATTTAATGATTCTTTAATAACTGGCGTGTACAATATTTAGGTAATTAGTGGAAATAGAATAGGAGGTAATAAAGTATGTCTAGTTTTGGCGATGCTCTTCGTTATCAAGTTAAAGAGATGGAAGAAATTCTTCTTAAGAAAAAATTCGCTCCTGGAGAAACGGCAAGTTTATTCCAGCACCGAGGGAAATTAACCGATACATTATTATTTGTTACAGGGGGGGCACCTAATTCTCAAGAGATCCAACGTAGAGCAAAGATAACAAAACTTTTAATCACACATGGGGCGGCTTTACAGAATGATAAAAATAAAGAAATTTTTTTATCCAATACAATTTTTATGGTTGTTTATGGCAAATCTCACGAAGCCTATTCTTTTAGAATTTACATGCCTCTGTTAGAGGTGTTTGCCAGTAATGCGCTATTAGATGAAGAGACAATTCAGAAGCTAGCAAAGTTGTCACCCGACAATGAGGAAGTGGAAAACAAACTTAAAAAATTACTACAAAGTATAAAAATAAAATCTGAAGTAGAAATTAGGAAAAACGTTCAAACCCTAAAAATATTTGGAATATTTCCAGAAGAGCTAAATACAAGAATTGCCGCTTTAACTGCTTCTCTTACGGCGCATGATGAGAAGCAAGCTGAAGCTATTGCTTTGGCAAGTTATAACGGAGAATATTGCCCCGAGTCTATTAAGAACCAGATGGAGCGTGAACAGAAAAGAGGCGAAAGGACCACTGCACAATTTTCAACTAGTGACCCAATGACATATTCTTTTTTAGAAGAAAACGATGGGGATGAGAATGACTATCATAATAATAGTCATGGCTGCTTTCCTCCGTGTTGTAAGCAAATGTAATCATCGCACGTGCCAAACAGCAATTAAAATAAACTCTCATTCAATCATCACATGGGAATCACAACATAGGACAATGCGTTTATTGCCCTTTTTTTCCATGACCCCTTTTCTCTAACATGGCTTAATTTATGTTCTGTAAAAGAGCTGTTTTTTATATTTGACTTTCTTTCCTTTGTTGGGACTGAGGTAAGAAAAAATCGCGGCGATTCTTCCCCTCGTTTTTTTTCGGTGGCTGTTTGTTGGAAATTCTGCACAATCCGTTTTGCATCATTTGATCCGATCGCTGCGGCAATTTTTGTCAAAGAAACGGCTGTATCATCACAAACATCTCGTGTATTTTGATCAAATCCAATGCCCAATGCTGCTAACATGTTAGAAAAAGCAAAAAGCGCTCCCCGGAATGCATTAAGATTCTTTATGCGATTCAAATGATCTAATATTTCATGAAGACGTGAAGTGTATTAATAGATTATAATAAGATTCACTTTTTTCATAACTTAACATTTTTTATCCTCGCACTTAATCATGGTTCCCGTATTCCGCTTCGCTGCATACGGGCTACTACTGATGAATGTTTTAGAGAAAGATACAGAAATCCGAAATCAATGTAAAATAGCAATAAAATTAGAATTATTGATGTTGGCTATTGACATAAGGGATAAAAATTTATGAGAAAGAAAAAAAATTAAGATGAGCCCATCGGTGAAGTCAAAATCATTAAAGATTTTCCCTCGCCGGATGAGTTGGTTTTACGTGAAGAAACCGTTAAAGTGAGAACACATCACTGCATGGCGTCAACTTAAAAGAATTTTATCGTCCCAAAGAGCATTTAAAAAATCACGCCAAAAGATGATATTGATATTATCTATTTTACGACGGAGCGGATCTTGGCTGATCAGGTAATATTGATGACAGATTTTTTCCTCTATTAAAGCGCGAAGGCCTTTTAGATGTTTATCTTGCACCCGCGATGTGGTTTTCACTTCGATGGCGGTATGATCTTCAATAACAAAATCCACCTCTTGACCATTGACTGCCTGCCAATAGCTTAAATTAAGGTGTTTGCGACGATAACTGATATAGGCACGTAATTCTAAAGCGATAAAATGTTCAAATGCTTGACCGAATAAATCAGATTGAGGATCCAAATGATCTATTCTAGCTATTATATTTTTCACCCCTAAATCGAAGTAATAAAATTTCGCAGTGCTAATGGGTTTGCGTTTCACACTCTTTGTCCAGGCTGGCAGCATAAATCCGATAAAAGTATCTTCTAAAACGTGGTAATACTCGCGCACGGTACTCGCGGGCACTCCAGCATCATTGGCGATATTGGAAAAATTTAATAAATTACCACTGGTCAGAGCGGAAAAATGTAAAAACCGCGTAAAGGCAGGTAATTGCCGTACTACGGCTTCCGCTTGGATTTCTTCCTTCAAGTAGGTGTTCGCATAAGCGAGCAATTCTTCTTTTGGATCTTCGCTTAAATAGACGACCGGTAGGCCACCGTAAGTTAGATACCTTTGTAAATTAAATTCAGGAATCTCCGCATAAGATAAACCAAACAGTTCTGCTTGCCACGCTCTCCCTGCCAGTAAGTTGGCGTGCTGGCGTTTTAACTTTCGCGCACTGCTCCCCGTCAATAGGAAACGAATTTTTTCCTTTTCGATTAACCGATGCACTTCATCGAGTAAGGCAGGAACACGTTGTATTTCATCCAGCACAACCCATTCATGCTGCGGATACCCTTTGATGATTGACTCCAGTTGCCAGGGCTCGCTTGTCAAACGTAAGTACAATTCGTTATCCAACAAATCAAGGACTGGTGTCTGCTCATTAAACTGTGCAGCGACAAGCGACGATTTGCCAGTTGCTCGCGGCCCAAATAGGAAAAATGACTTCTTTTTCAATAGATTAGGTAAGTTTAGAATACGGTTAAGCATTTTATAAACCACAACAAAGTTGCTGATTATCTTAATATATAGCGATAGTGTTGTGGGTTGTCAATCAGCTGTTTCCCCTGCGATTTCAGATGTTAAAACGTCGCACTATCCTAAGTGGGGCCTTTTTAATTTTGAGTTAATATTTATACGCTAGGATGAAGGAAAATGACGCACCGTGTGAAGGAGATCGTTTATGCCTTACCCTTACGAAGCTAACTTAAATGACGCCAAGCGCTTATTAAAAGACAGGCGCTATCCTGAAGCGGCTCTACAGTTTTATAAAGCTGCTACTCAAGGAAGTCGAGAAGCGTGGGAAATTCTGAATGGAGAAATCCTTTTTGAAGAACAAGGGTTCGAGGATGACGTAAATAACGGAGATCATGACTATCAATTATGCATTGCTTTAATCCATTTGATAGGGCTGGGGGTGCCGCGTGATGATAAGCGTGCTTATGACATTTTACAGTGCTTGTTGGCTGACGAAGAGAAATTATCGGGATTATCGGAACGACGAAATGAAGCCTTGATTCACACCTATTATCTAATCGGCTTCCTTTACCAAGGGGGGCGGGGAATAAAGCGAAATGATGAAGAAGCTGTTCGTTGGTATTGTAAAGCGGCCGAGGCGGGACTTCCTGCTGCGATGCAAAGCCTGGGTGTGGCGTATTCGGAAGGTCTGGGCGTAGTACGGAATGATAAAGAAGCGTTTGATTGGTTCCGCCGAGCGGCCGAAGAAGGCAACTCTGCTGCAATGATGAGGCTTGGTATGATGTACGAAGAAGGACTGGGCGTAACGGGCGGCCAACGTACTACTAATCGGTTTCGTGCTATCTATTGGTTTGTGAAGGCATTAGAAAAACCGAGTGACCACGAACGTGTTTGCAGATACATTACAGCTAATCTTCTCAATGAAAACAAGTCGGATATGCGGCTGGCCCGCGCTTTGTTAAGTGAAACCGCGGAAAATTTGAAAACAGCCATAGAACGGGGTATAAAAAGAGAAAACGCCATTTTTTCACAAATCGTGACTGAATTAGATCAAGGCGAATTCAGTTTCGCCTCCGAAACATCAAGCAAAAAATTAAAAGAATTATTCAATCTTGGCGTTCAAACCAGTTTATTTTATACACTTCTTAAACCTTTACAACGAACAGAATTATTAGCGACCCTTATTCTTAAACGACACGAGGCTCACCGTTTTTTAACTGATTCGCAGGAAAATGACTTCAGTGACATTGCGTTATTAATCGCACTTCAAGAGACCGAATTTTGGGAATTAGAGCCAAAGACATTTAATCAACTGGCAACGATCGTTCTGTCTCATATAAATTCTGAGATTGTTTTGGCTAGTAAAAATAAAAATCACAAAACGCAATATCTTCAATACCTTTGGCCGTTGACGGAATCCCTTTGGATGGGGAGGAAGATTTTAGATGACAATAATAAGTTTTTATTTATCAGCACTGTACTCGCTATCACCTTAAAAGAAAGGAATCAAAAAGAGCTAACCATCGACTGTTTTAAGACTGATCCTACACCATTCTATCTACTTTTAAATATTCATGCTTCGCGAGAAGTCGATAGACTAATAAATCCAAGTTTGGATGAAGAAAAAAATGATGAGATGAATGAACTTTATACCGTGGGGTTATTAAAAGTAGAAGAACAGAGATTGAAAAATTCTAACAAGAAATGGTTGGAGGGATGGCGTAGCTCACTAAAAGAGAAACTAGAGCTTATCGATGAACAACATTTCAACGTATGGCGGGGACAAGAAATTTTGACGCAAAAAGGGATAAAGAAATTTGTTCCTGAGGGGATAGCCGGAATCTATAATTCTATTCAGTCAATTTTAGCTACGCAATTTTTATACAATACAATGCAAAGAAAGTTCTATCCCCTTCAGAATATTCAACCGCTTTTGCAAAAAATTAAAAAGATTGCTTCAGAACATAAAAAGGAAAGAGAAGGGTTTTGGGGCGGGTTTAAAAGCACCCCTGCAACGTTTATTTACAAATTAGTTAATAATATAAACTTTCCTGATGAAATTATTTATGAGGATCAATCAAAAGCTGAAATTTCGAATGACGATTTCAAATATTCACCTTGGCCTCCTCGCACGTCATCCCCGCTCCCTCGTTGTTCCCGCGCAGGCGGGAACAACGAGGGAGCGGGGATGACGGACTTTACGTACTACTTGTGGGTAATGATAGGGTAAAAACATGACCCCTTTTCCTTAATGGACTATTAAATACACAATCACCCTTCTTTTTCTTTGCATGCGTCCTTGATTTTTCGTACAATTTTTATCCAGTTAGAAACAGTATTTTTTGTACCTATTTTGTGAGGAAGTCCATTCAATGCCTAATAAAGAGAGTTCATTATTAATTGCTTACGGTGAGTTCCCCTTTAACCAACTATTAACGACTGTTTCTTCATCGTCGATAGAGCAAAAAGAAGAAAAAGAAGAAGGGGCAAGGGCAAGCTTCTTAGAAGCGCTTTATAGCTCCAATACTTACGGTTACGAGGCATTTTCTCCAAGCCTGCAGGAATTTGATGCTAATCAATATTTGCGAACTTTAAACGAGTTAGAGGTTGAAGAAAAAAAATTAAAAATACTTGGGCAGATTCGTGAGAAAATTAATTATTTATTGTACTTGATTAGTCTGCATTACAATGAAGGATTGAATTTTTTTAGGGGTCTCTATCGTAATCTTGATGATCTAGGTGCGATGGACACTTTTCTGGATAAGGAGCCGAAAAAGAATATCCAGCAGTGGTTGCAATTTACAATATCATTGGAGAACTCCCTGTTTAATTTATCCCAGTTAGGTCAGGGAAATCTCAAGAGTGACCCCGTTAAAAACTTTCTACAGGCAGTAAAAGAGGACGTCAGGAAATTAAATGCTTGTTCGACCGCTTTATTAGGAGCCGCTTACTGGCTAGAAATATTGACGAAACGTCAGTTATCGCATAGCAGCAGTGGAGAAACATTGAGTCGTTTTTTGTGTGATGAAATTTCCACAATAATTCCCGATGTTTGTAATAGAATCCTGAAGATAATGGCTGTATCCCCGGCCCTTATGGAGCACGGTGTTAAAATGGTTTATCCCTTACTCCGTGAGCGCTTCCCCGCCTTCCATTTGCCTCTCTTAGAAGAGCATCGTGATCAATTTTTATCGATGCTATTTCGCCAAGTGGGAGCGCCACCTCCTGATCAGCAACAAGATCAATCCAATCATGCTTAGCCTTTCCAACCAGTGTCCTCCCAGAAGAATCCAGGATCACTTTCAAACGTTCGTTTATAAAACATTAAAAAGAGTTTTAGAAGAGGTGAATCATCAAGAGGAATTTAATGATACCAAAACAGCGATAAAGGATGTGTTATCAGCGGTAGCTCAACCTGCCCAGCCGCCCCAACTTTATGAATTTTTGGAGTATTCTGAGGATGGGCAAATAACCCTAAAAGACAAACCCTCATTGGACGACCTGGACAATCCTTATCTCAAGCTATTTAACGCAGCCTATCCCCCTTCAGAGAATATTTCTAAAACTTTCGAAGAGATGCTCAATCGTTATTTTCTTTCATCTTATTCTCAACCCTCGACACAAATCATTTTGGAAATTCAATCACTTATCAATAATCATCCCGATAGTTTAGTTATTGTTCAGCGTTGGTTGACTCAACAACGCGATCATATTGTCGCAACGTTGACTAACGAGCCGAACTGGCGGCTGAAGCAGTGTTTTGAGGATCGCTTAATTAATTTTTTGGGCTGTCCAATTGACTCCCTGCCTCTGTCGCTGTGGTTGCTTTGGTTTCCCGCTGGGGAGAAAACCGGAGAAGAGTTACTCGGTCACCTCTTTGAGGCAATGGGGCCAGATAGTGTAGTAATGTACCTTCACCGACAATTGGTTGGGTGCTCGCATGTCGCTGTTTTACCCAGTTTTGTGGAAAGTTTACTTCTGTCAAGCATCTTACAACCCTCTCGTTCTCGTGAGTCCGATCTCGTTCTTTTTCGTTGGATTGTAGAGGCTTATAAAGGGAGAGGAGGCACAAAGAAGAAGCGGCGTGATTTTTTAATTAGTTTGAAACGCGTGTTTTCGAAGGAAGCAGGCAGTCTTCAGAAACGTTCTGTATTTTTTTTGCTGGCGAGGGAAAAATCATCTCCTCATCATCAATCACTATTCCTGGACTTGCTGCAAATGGCGGATTTACTGGATAGTTCGCGAAAAAACACGTTAGTAAGGAATCTTTTTTTGATGTCTTGCCTGGAATCGGACACGCCTGGTTCATATTTATTTGATGGCTTGAATCCTACTCAGTTGAAGTCGCTGGTGGGAATGTGGGGTAAAACGGAGGGTGATTCTTTTTTATATTTATTAGCTAAGATGGCTAGATTCACTGCTCTAAGATTTTTTAAATTTGCTAATTCAACTCGCGATTTATTAACCAAATTAGAATCCATGTTTGAACAAGGTGATCCTGAGTTTAAGGAAATGCTCAGGCGTCATTTAAAAGGATATAATTTGGAAGATTATGTCGGCCAGCCCTGGATATGGTTCTGTGTCGGCCCAGAGGAGACGACTAGGATAAGTAAGCTACTTTCCACCCCTAATGAGATTTTTGAACCCCTTCCAAGAATATATTCTTTTATTGCGTATGAAACGCAGAGTGAGGCTGGCTTAGAACGCTTATGCACCGACGAGGAGATGAGGGATTTATTATGGCATTCTTCTACGAACAACGGTTTGTTCTCGCAAGTAGACAGGATACCAGAACAACCATCGGTCGAAAGAATGCGGAAATATCTTCTGAGCAAAATAAAATTAGGTCCTGTCGAAATAGCCCGCTGGATGACTATCTGTAAGTCTGAAAAAGATTTGGAATGGGTCGCATTTATTTTCCAAAAAGATAAGAAAGAAGTACAAAAGATAAAAGACAGTCTAATTAAGAGGGATGAGCAGAGAGGATTTCTTCCTGTTAGTTACCTTTTTACAACTTCTGAAGGCAAAGATCTTTTGTTTAATCCCAAAAAGAGATGGCGGTGATAGATAATGATGCGGAAACGGCGAATACGGTATTAGATGCTTTGCTTCAAAAGCCTAACGGCTTCGCTTACTCTTTATCCTATCTTGAAGCAGAAGATATAGATTTTCTCATACAGCACTATAACACGGGTGAAAATATTTTATTACGATTATTAAAAACCAAAGAGGGTAGGGAGGTGCTTCTTGGTTCGAGTGTTGATACCTTGGGGAAAATAAAGCTGCCTGAAGGAACACAGCAGATGATTTTCGATTATTTCATGCAAATTGATCCCGATACCTCACTGCCTCGCTTTATTAAGATATTGGAGAACGAGTTTCCCAATGATAAACACTTTGCTAGCATAGTGGAGAACGAATTTCCCAATGCTCAAGAGCAAGCTTTTTCGAGAATAATACGTCCAAAATGCTACGATTGGTTAAAAGAAAAAATTATCAAGGACGATGATAGCATTGACTGGAAAGAATTGAGCGTTCTTTTTAAGTGCAGTCAAAGGGGTCGCGGGATGAGTTTTATACATTACGCATGCGCAAATGCCGATAGCAGGAAAATATTATTTAGCCAGACGGGATTGCTCACGTTACTTTTGCCACAAATAGCTAAAGCAAATAATGAAGCTAAAGCTGGAGAGAAAAAACTATTGAAGGTCGTGATCGACGGCTTTTTTGCCCCCTTTACGAATAGACGACGTGCTAATTCACCCTTCCACACTTGGTGCGAAGAATGTGCAGTTACCAACAAACCGGTACAAGAGGAAATGCCTCTAGTTTGGGATCTTATTCCCTCATATAAATGGGAATCCGTTTTTTTAGAAGGTGACAAAGATAAACATTCGTCGTTATATTGGTTATGTCGAAATGAAAGTGCAAGAGCTCTTTTATTAACTGAGGATTATTATAAATCTTTCAAAGAGATAGTAAAAATATTTTTAAAGAAAGGACGTCATAGATTTGGGGATCTGTTGAGTGAACATTACTTAAAGCCTACTCTGTTAATTGAACATCACTTAAAGCATGTGAGGGGTGAAGGGTATATAATTTATTGGTTAATGAAAAATGATGCAGGTATAAAACTATTTTTTGATCGTCAGGAAGGGTTACTATACTCTTTTGAAAATGAAGACATACCAGGCTGGTCCGCTGCATTTTTTTCTTTATTGTTACCTACGCCTACAGCAGAATCGATCTTGGATTCGTTGTGGTTGCGAGGTCATGCTCCCCTCATTTCTCCGTGGTTGGACGGGCTTTCAGACAAGTCGTTATTAATTTGTAATAATTATGCTTTCTGCTTTATTAATTAAAAATAAGAGTGCAGTTACAAAGGAGATCATACAACGATGGTCGTCTCGCTGGAGAGAGCCTGCTCAAAAGGACAATTATCATCAATTTCTTAAATCCCTAATGCTCGTTTCTTATTCTAACCATCGGGTTGCTAACTTTTTGAAAGAAAATCCAGATAATCGTTCTTTTTTGTTTGCTAAAGACAGCTTTGTAAACGATATTTTTGAGCGATTTTCGTTTGAGGAGGCTGAAATTTTTTTTGAATGGTTATCAAAGGAAAAAGGCTTACTAGAAGTATTGGACAAAGATGAGAGTACGCAGTGGGTTTCTTCGGCGTTAGAAGGAATAAAAAATGCGCAGGAGCTGCCTCATTCGATCTCTGAGCCGAGTAGCCGTAGTCGATTTTTTCAACCCACTTCTCTCTCTTCATCTGAGGAGAACCCTCCTAAAAAGGCGAAGACTAATCCTTCCGGGAGCGGATAACGTTGCAATTGCAAGAATAGACAAACAAATTGCTTGCTCCCTCCTGGCTCGCTAGTGTATAATGCGTTCACAAAAATGACATTGAATCAAGGGGTTACCGAATTTTTCGGTTTGAACGGGTTAGTATATGCTTCAAAATATTCATGAACGCGTCAAAGGGTGGATTGCTGGTCTCATTCTGGCCGTTGTCTCTCTTTCTTTTGTTCTTTGGGGTGTCCAGTATTACTTGCAATCAGAAGGGGGAAAGAATAAGACGGTTGCTAAAGTCAATGGCGAAAAAATTTCAGAGAATGAATTAAACGTTGTTTTTCAGCGTTTGCAACGGGCTTATTCCCTTCAAAGGGGGCAGACGCTTGTTGGCGCAAAAGCCGAGGCGCTCAAAGAGGAGGCCTTACAAAATTTGATTATGAATCATGTGTTATTGGACTCAGCCGAAAAAATGGGGTTCAACATCAGCCCCGCAGAGATCAATCAAATTATTACCGTGTTACCCGCATTCCAAGAAAATGGGAAATTTTCCCCGCAACGGTTTCAACAATTTCTCTATGAAAATTCATTAACGAGCGCTCAATTTGTAGCGCAACTCCTTCAGGTATTTTTGATTCAACAGGTTGAAAAGGGAATCACCGGCAGTGCCTTTGTATTACCTAACGAAATAAAAAACAATTATGAATTAATCAATCAGGCCCGTGATTTTCGTTATATGATTATTTCGAGCGCCCCCTTTTTGAAGGAGAGTAAGGTCACACCGGAAATGATCGCTGATTACTATCAGAAACATCGTGAATCGTTTAAGGCACCCGAGAAACTTAGTATCGCTTATTTGCTTTTATCTCCTGAAATGATTCGTCAGCAAGTTTCTGTGAGCGACCACGAAATTAAACAATATTACGAAAGCAATCGAGAAGGAAAATCTTTTAACCAAGTTAAGGATCAAATTAAACAAAGTTTGCTACAACAAAAAATAAATACCTTACTGACTAAAAAAAGCGATCAATTATCAACAATTACTTACACCAACCCTACCTCTTTGGAACCGGCCGCACGCCAATTGAATTTGAAAATAAACACCACGCTGCTTTTTAGCCGTGAAGGAGAAAAAGAAGGAATTGCCGTCAATCCAAAAATAGTGGCAGCAGCGTTTAGCGACGATGTTTTACAAGGCGGAAATAATAGCGATGTAATTGAATTAAAAGACGGTAGTTTAGTAATTTTAAGAGTAAAAGACCATCAACCCAGTCATGTGCTTCCTTTAAAAACCGTTTCTTTGCAAATTGAACACCAATTGAAAACACAATTAGCTCAAGCAAAAGCGAGCCTTTTAGCAGGAGAAATTCAAAACGAAATACATGAGGGACGATCAGTTGAAAGTATTGCTAAAGCTAATCATTTATTTTGGCGAAACGAAAAGGAAGTTAAGAGAAATAATAAATCTATTCCCGCAGCTGTAATGGCAAGCGCTTTTTCGATTCCATTAAAAAAAGATCACTCTATGACAACGACTGTTTTAAATAATGGCGATTCCGCCGTTGTTCAATTAACAGCGATTAAGCCCGCTAATTTTAAAAATATAACCGAGAAACAAAAGAATTCATTAGAGAATTTGTTATCAACTCAGTGGGGTAATCTCGAGTATCAATTTTATATGCAGGCAGCACGAAGTCGTGCAAAAATTAAAATTAATTCGCCTTCTTGAACAAGAAAAATTCAATTAAATTTTGTGCATTGATTGATGTTTATTCAAGATTCATTTTTTTTGAAAAAAGTTTCATTTATTACTTCCATTCCATTACGGATGTGATAAGATGGTCTTTCTCTGGATGTTGACGATTCAATATTCCAATTATTAAGACAATACCGTAAATATGCTTTTGCGAAATTGCTTGTAAACAATGTGAGCAATTTCTGGTTTTGCGTGCAGAAATTTTAGACTCTCATTCCTTTCATTAAAACTTAAAAACCCTAACCTTTTGATATTTATACTGTTTTTGGCAGCCTCAGTACTCGTCGGTTTTTAGCCGCTTTCTGATAGGGCAGTTTATGTTTGTTAAGGGAAGCTGAAGTGATATATTGAAAATCCCTCAATGGGAAACGTGAGTGTTTAGAGTAGCTGATAAACAAGGTAGTTTAGCTGAGGTCTCTAGGATCTTGGTGGACAAGGAAGTCCTCGGTGTACTCTAAACGTAATGAGGTAGTCTAAGGTCTGTGTATCAAGGATGAAGTTTTTGGGCAAGGAAGCCCGCTGCAGACCCTCCAGATTGTACTAATAAAGAGGACCGCTTTTGCGGTCCTTTTTTTTCTCACTTTAGCCTTCGCCGCCTCGGGGGCAAGTCGCTAGCTGAGTAGCTCGTATGAGCGAAGCGAAATACGGGGAAACAATGATGTCGTCTATCGTCCCGTATTTCGCTTCGCTCATACGAGCTACTGTTGAAAACTACACTTTTAATCGCACCCTTAGGAGAGGGCAAAGTGGGGTGGCATAGCGCTTTGTGTTATCTTTTTGATTCCGCTAGAATGGCGCCAGATTTCAGCATGGAGAGGATGTCATATGCAGCGTCGACCGTTAGTGGCTGGTAATTGGAAAATGCATGGTTCGCGCGAAAGTGTGGGTCAATTATTAAGGGCATTAAAACACGGTTGCGAGCGTCTGGAAACGGCGGAGCTCGCTGTTTTCCCCCCTTTTGTCTTTTTGCAGCAATGCGAAGAGGCGCTGATGCGAACGCAAATCTCTTGGGGTGCGCAGGACGTTTCCGAATTCGAAAGAGGCGCTTATACGGGGGAAGTCTCTGCTGCCATGCTGCGCGATTTCCATTGCCGGTATGTAATCGTCGGCCACTCGGAAAGGCGTCAGCGTCACGGAGAAACCAATGAGCAAGTGGCTGCGAAGGTTAGGGCAGCCCTCCGTTGCGGCATTCGTCCTATTATTTGTGTAGGGGAAACTGAAAAGCAGCGCAATGCTAATCAGACATTATCAGTGATAAAAGAGCAACTTGCAGTTGTATTGCAGATGAACGATAATTTGGCGTCGTTGGAAGGCATGGTGGTGGCTTATGAGCCGATATGGGCGATTGGAACCGGAAAAAATGCAACGCCTTCGCAAGCAGAAGAAGTGCACGCAGCCCTTCGAGATCAATTACACCGTCAGGATGCGACACTAGCCGAAAGCACGCGGCTTTTATATGGGGGCAGTGTTAAGCCGGATAATGCAGCCGCTTTGTTTGAAATGCCAAATATAGATGGCGCTTTAGTGGGTGGGGCTTCTTTGGAAGCTGAACAATTTCTAAAAATAGGGCAACAATGCAATCAATCATTTTAATTATTCATGTGCTTATTGCCGTTTGTCTGATCGCGTTAGTCTTACTGCAGCATGGTAAAGGCGCGGATGCGGGTGCTGCATTTGGAAGCGGCTCTTCCAACACGATGTTTGGCAGTGTGGGCGCGACACCGTTTTTAATGAAAATAACGATTTTTTTAGCGGCGGCTTTTTTTGCGACCAGTATTGGCCTGAGCTATTTGGCCTCGCGACATCCAGGAACGATGGCGCCTCCTTTGCCATCCACGCAAACAGCGCCGCCAAGTGTGCCTAGGAGTTAAAACGATAACGCCGAAGTGGTGGAACTGGTAGACACGCTGTCTTGAGGGGGCAGTGGGGAAACCCGTGCCGGTTCGAGTCCGGCCTTCGGCAAACCTTATTAGTGATCTAAAAAAATGTTTTGGGTGATACTAAAGAGAAAGTAGTAAATATCTTCAGTGCCACCCTTCCACTATTTCTCTCCCGCTTGCGGGAGGGGCTAGGAGAGGGTAAAGAACTGCAGCAGGTTAGGTTTTTAAAACCCCCTCTCCCTAACTTTCTCCCCAAGAGGAGGAGGGACAATTAAGAAGGTGTGCTCGTGTTAGCGAATTATTTTCCTATCTTAGTTTTTTTGGGCATAAGTTTATTTATTGCTGTGCTCGCCTTGACGATGGGTTGGTTTTTTGGACCGCGGCGGCCGGATAAAGCGAAATTATCTCCCTACGAATGTGGATTTGAAGCATTTCAAGATGCGCGATTGCCTTTTGATGTTCGTTTCTATTTAGTCGCTATTCTTTTTATTATTTTTGATTTAGAGACCGCTTTTTTATTTCCGTGGGCGGTTGTTTTGCGCCATATTGGTTGGTTTGGTTTTTGGGCGATGATGGTTTTTCTCGCTATTCTTGTTGTCGGATTCATTTATGAGTGGAAACGCGGGGCTTTAGAATGGGAGTAATGCGATGCAACAACTGTTAACTAAAGAAGGTTTTTTACTTACCTCTCTCGATGATTTAATGCGTTGGGCGCGCAGTGGTTCATTATGGCCGATGACTTTTGGCTTGGCTTGTTGCGCGGTTGAAATGATGCAGTGTGCTTCCTCCCGTTATGATCTCGACCGTTTCGGTGCGGGCTTATTCCGCCCGAGTCCTCGGCAATCCGATGTAATGATCGTTGCTGGGACCCTTTGTAATAAAATGGCGCCGGCTTTACGTAAAGTTTATGACCAGATGGCTGAACCGCGGTGGGTGATTTCGATGGGTTCATGCGCCAACGGCGGGGGTTATTATCATTATGCTTATTCTGTGGTGCGCGGTTGCGACCGCATTGTGCCGGTGGATGTGTATGTTCCCGGCTGCCCACCCACCGCAGAAGCTTTATTTTACGGCATTATGCAACTTAGAAATAAAATTCGATATCGCAATATTTTTGATCGTAAAGACGCATAAGGGAAAACAATGGCTGAAAAACAAACCTTGATAGATGCCATCAACGACCGCTTTAATTCACAAATAGAAGCTGTCGTGGCAGGCGTCGACATGGTTACGATTGAGCTACTGCCCACCCACTTATTAGAAGTCTGTACCGCCTTACGCGACGATCCGCCTTTTAATTTTGAATTGCTGCTCGACGTCTGCGGCGTGGATTATTTAGAGTACGGCATGAGTCCCTGGCGCACGGAAGAAACCCCCAATACGGGGTTTAGTCGAGGATTTGAAGAAGTCATTCAAGAGCAGATAATTCCATGGAATAAGCCTCGTTTTGCCGTTGTCTATCATTTATTGTCACTTCGCCACAACCATCGAATCCGTTTGAAAACCTATGTGGAAGGTGACCCACCGCTGGTGCCATCGGTCATTAAAATATGGAGTTCCGCTGATTGGTACGAGCGTGAAGCGTTTGACTTATATGGCATCGTATTTGAAGGTCATCCGGATTTACGACGTTTGTTAACGGATTACGGTTTTGTTGGTCATCCGTTTCGTAAAGATTTTCCCTTGATTGGCGAGGTCGAGCTTCGTTATGATGCAGCGCAACAACGCTGTGTTTATGAGCCTGTCAGTATCCAACCGCGAGTGCTGGTACCGAAAGTGATTCGCGTTGATAGCCGGTATGAAAAAGGCGAGAAAGAAAATGGCTGAAGTTCGCAATTACACATTTAATTTTGGACCGCAACACCCTGCCGCGCACGGCGTTTTGCGGCTTATCGTCGAAGTGGACGGCGAAGTGATTCAGCGCATCGATCCGCATATCGGCCTTTTGCATCGGGCAACCGAAAAATTAGCGGAAAGTAAGCCTTACAATCAAACCATTGGCTACATGGATCGACTTGATTACGTATCCATGATGGCGAATGAACACGGCTATGTATTGGCGATCGAGAAACTCCTGGGGATCGAGCCTCCGATTCGAGCAAAATACATCCGGACGATGTTCGATGAAATTACCCGAATATTAAATCATTTATTGTGGCTGGGCGCACATGCGTTGGATGTCGGGGCGATGACCGTATTTCTCTATTGCTTTCGCGAGCGCGAAGATCTGATGGATTGTTATGAAGCCGTGTCCGGCGCGCGCATGCACGCGACTTATTATCGCCCCGGTGGGGTTTACCGCGATTTGCCGGACAGCATGCCAAAGTACAAACCTTCACGATGGCACAATGAAAAAGCCGTCAAAAAAATGAATGAGGCGCGTGAGGGTTCGCTATTGGATTTTATTTGGGATTTTACTGCACGTTTTCCCAACTTAATTGATGAATATGAAAGCCTCTTAACGGACAATCGAATTTGGAAACAACGGACGGTGGGCATTGGTGTGGTATCCGCAGAGCGGGCGCTGCAATTAGGCTTTACAGGCCCCATGTTGCGGGCATCGGGCGTTGAATGGGATCTTCGGAAAAAGCAACCGTACGCCGCTTATGATCGGGTGGATTTTGATATTCCCATCGGTCGAGAAGGCGATTGTTACGATCGGTATTTAGTTCGCATTGAAGAAATGCGTCAATCGAATCGCATCATTCGACAGTGTGTCGAATGGCTGCGCAAAAACCCCGGGTCGGTCATGATCGACGATTATAAAATCGTACCACCGCAACGAGAAGTCATGAAGCGCGATATGGAAGCCTTAATTCATCATTTTAAATTATTCACGGAAGGCTATATTGTTCCGGAAGGAGAAGCTTATGCCGCCGTGGAACAACCAAAAGGCGAATTCGGTGTTTATATCGTTTCAGACGGAGCGAATAAACCTTATCGAGTTAAAGTCCGTGCCGCGAGTTATCCCCATTTAGCGGCCATGAATGAAATGTGTCGCGGGCACATGATTGCAGATTTAGTCGCCATTATTTCAAGCATTGATATCGTCTTTGGTGAGATTGATCGGTAATGAATGAACAGACAGAACAGTTTATTTTAGATGAAGTCGTCATAAAAGAAATCGACCGTTGGCTGGCCAAATACCCGACTGACCAAAAACGGTCAGCGGTCGTACCGGCTTTATTATTTGTTCAAAAACAAAATAACGGTTGGCTCAGTAAAGCAGCCATGAACGCGTTAGCCGATTATTTGCAATTGCCCCGTATTTGGGTTTACGAAGTCGCTACTTTTTATGACATGTATAACCTTAAACCCATGGGCAAACATAAAATTAGCATTTGTCAAAATGTTCCTTGTTTTTTAAGGGGAAGCGATGAAATTGTTGCTTGCGTTAAAGAGCGGTTGGGTATCGATTTTGACGAGACCACATCCGATGGTTTATTTACGCTAAAAAGTGTTGAGTGTATGGCTGCTTGCGGTGGCGCGCCGATGTGCCAAATTGACGATCAAGAATACCATGAAAATTTAACACCCGAAAAAATGATAGCGATTATTGATAAATTAGAGCGGGAGTCGAAAACGAATGCTGACTAATGCGGTTTGTTATCGAACATTGCATTTAGAAAAACCGTGGACGCTAGAATCCTACGAAAGCGTTGGTGGTTATCAAGTGTTACGAAAAATTTTAAAAGAAAAAACGCCGCCGGAAAATATCATTAATGAAATTAAAGAATCCTCATTGCGTGGTCGCGGCGGCGCTGGATTTCCCACCGGTTTAAAATGGAGTTTTATTCCGCGCGATAAACCTGGCGAAAAATACGTAATTTGTAATTCCGATGAAAGTGAGCCAGGCACTTTTAAAGACCGCGATATTTTACGATTTAACCCCCACCAAGTATTAGAAGGCATCGCTATTGCCTGTTACACGCTTGGCGCGACCGTCGGCTATAATTTTTTGCGCGGTGAATTTTGGGAGCCGTTTGATCGTTGCGAACAAGCCTTAGCACAAGCGCGCGAGGCGGGGTTGATTGGAAAAAATGTTTTAAACTCCGGTGTGGATATTGAAATATTTAATCATTTTAGCGCCGGTGCCTATATTTGCGGCGAAGAAACCGCACTCATGAATTCATTGGAAGGCAAGCGCGGCTGGCCACGATTTAAGCCGCCTTTTCCGGCTAATTTTGGGTTATATGAACGCCCCAGTAATATTAATAATACCGAAACGTATGCCTCCGTGCCGGTTATTTTAGAAAAAGGTGGGAAATGGTTTGCGGATTTAGGTCCTCCAAAAAATGGCGGTACAAAAATATTTTCCGTCAGCGGTCATGTGGCAAAACCGGGTAATTATGAAGTTCCCTTGGGAATTCCTTTCGCGGATTTATTAGCATTGGCTGGCGGAATGCGGGAGGGGAGCGAGTTAAAGGCTGTGATTCCCGGTGGAAGTTCGATGCCCGTATTGCCTGCCGAGGTAATGATGAAAGCGATCATGAGCTTTGACGGTTTGGTTGAAGCAGGTTCGATGCTAGGTTCTGGCGGCGTGATGGTGATGGATCAATCAACGTGCATGGTGAAAGTCCTTGAGCGCATTTCAAAATTTTATATGCACGAATCGTGCGGCCAATGCACGCCTTGCCGTGAAGGAACAGGATGGCTTTATCGATTAGTTCATCGAATTGAAAAAGGCGAAGGGACGAAACGCGACATAGAACAGTTAAGCAGAGTCGCAAAGGGCATCGAAGGCCGCACCATTTGTGCGTTTGGCGAGGCGGCTGCATGGCCCGTCAGCGGAATGTTGAAACATTTTTACGATGAATTTGAATACCATGTAACGCATGGGAAATGTATGGTGTAACACTTGTCATCCCCGCGAAGACGGGGATCCAGCGCACGAAGTGCGCAGCGCGCAAGGCGAGCTCGGATCCCGCCTTCGCGAGAATGACGAAAAAGCTTAGGTAAAGAATTATGGTAGAACTCGAAATCGACGGCAAAAAAACCACTGCGGAAGAAGGCGCTTCGATTATTGAGGCGGCGGATGAAATGGGCGTTTATATTCCCCGTTTCTGTTACCACAAAAAATTATCCGTGGCTGCCAATTGCCGCATGTGTCTAGTCGAAGTGGAAAAATCGGGAAAGCCATTGCCCGCGTGCGCCACACCCGTTACTGCGGGCATGAAAGTATTTACGCAATCAAAAAAAGCACTGGAAGCCCAGCGCGCCGTGATGGAATTTTTATTAATTAACCATCCTTTAGATTGCCCTATCTGCGATCAAGGCGGGGAATGTGAGTTACAAGATTTAGCCATGGGATTTGGTCGCGCGCATTCCAATTATGAAGACCCGAAACGGGCTGTTTTTAGTGACGATATCGGTCCGTTGATTGAAACCGAAATGACTCGCTGTATCCAGTGCACGCGTTGCGTGCGGTTTGGGGAAGAAATCGCTGGATTGCCGGAGTTGGGCGTCATTAATCGGGGTGAAAAAGAAGCTATATCCACTTACGTAAAGCATTTCATGCGATCAGAATTGTCGGGGAATATCATCGATATTTGCCCCGTCGGTGCGTTAACCGATAAACCCGCTCGCTACCAAGGGCGCGGTTGGGAATATCGAGAGACTCCCTCCATAGCGCCGCATGATTGTGTGGGAGGAAATATCTTTTTGCATAGCCGTTGGCAAGAATTCGTGCCACAGCGCGAGGTGATGCGGGCGGTGCCCCGAGAAAATGATGAGGTGAATGAAACTTGGATGAGCGACCGCGATCGTTTTGGTCATTTCGCGGTGTATCATGAATCCCGCCTTTATCAACCGCGCATCAAAAAAGATGGAAAATGGGAGGCAATTTCATGGGAAGATGCTTTGAGAATAGTGAAAGAAAAAACGCAAGCTATTATCGAAAAACACGGCGCTTCACAAACAGGCGCATTACTGTCGCCGAGCGCAACGATTGAAGAATATTTTTTATTCCAAAAATGGCTGCGCGGTTTGGGGAGCCATAACATTGATCATCGCGTTCGCTGGCAAGATTTTCGTGATCAGAATACATTTGATGCCTTTCCTAATTTGGGTATGCCCATCACTGAGCTTGAAAATTTAAATGCCATTTTATTAATTGGCTCCAACGTTCGATTTGAACAACCTTTACTGAGTCATCGAATGAATAAAGCTTATGGTGAAGGCGCCAAAATTTTAGCTATTAATCCCATGGATTATCCCTTCGTTTTCGGTATTAACGAAAAAATGATTGTATCGCCCTCGGCATTGATTCCTGCGTTAGCCGATGTCGCCAAAGCGTTAGCCAAGGAAAAATCGAGTGAAAAAGCAAAGGTAATCGCAGAGACATTAGTATCTGCTGAAAAAGCGGCGATTTTTTTGGGCGAGCATGCGTTGCACCACCCAGAGGCCGCCAAAATTCGGGAGTGGGCGCATTTTATTGCGCAACAAAGCGGCGCGACGGTGGGTTTGTTGACAGAAGGGGCCAATAGTGCCGGGGCTTGGCTGGCGGGCGCGCTACCTCATCGTAGGCCTGGGGGGCAGAGACTCGATTCACCAGGGCTTGATGCGAAGGCCATGTTAACAACGGATCCGTTAAAAGCTTATTTTTTATTGAATCTGGAACCTGAGTTCGATTGCGCTTATCCCGCTCAAGCTTTGCATACTTTAAATCAGGCAGAATGGGTGGTGGCTTTTACGACGTTTACTACTCCAACTATGGAATCTTACGCGGATATTCTTTTGCCCATTGCACCGTTTTCGGAGTCCGGTGGCACGTATGTCAACGCAGAGGGTCGGTGGCAATGGGCTTCGGCAGCAAGTGTTCCTGAAAAAGATGCTCAACCGGCGTGGAAGGTCTTGCGTGTTTTGGGTAATTATTTTGATTTGCCGAGTTTTGATTATAAAACAATTGAAGAAGTGACTCGGGAAATTAACGATATGGCTCATGATAAATCTAGGATAGAGGAAGGTCATTCCCGTTCCCCGATCAGCGTCGAGGAAAAGCCTATAGGCGAGAATGACGAAGAAGCGCTCACCCGCTTCGCCCCTTGGCCGATGGTGCGAGTAGACCATTTGGTACGCCGTTCGCTGCCATTACAAGAAACTCTCGCAAAGGAATTTAAAACAATTCGATTGAATACAAAAACTGCCAAAAAATTTAATTTTAACGAAGGCGATCAACTAACCGCGATTCAAGGCGAGAGCCGGATTACTTTGCCGCTGGCGATTGATGATCGGTTAGCCGATAATACCGTGCTATTAGCGTCGGGATTGGTAGAGACGGCCGGAGTCGGGCAAGCCGAAGCGCCAATTATATTGGAAAGGGGTCAGTAGTGACAGACCAGCTAATAACATTAATCTGGATAATCATCAAAATTGTCCTTATTTTGGTGCCTTTGCTGGTGGCGGTCGCTTTTATTACCTTAGCGGAACGAAAAGTCATCGGTTACATGCAATCACGGGTTGGCCCCAACCGCGTTGGTTTTCGCGGGTTGGCGCAACCGATTGCTGATATATTTAAGTTATTGTTGAAAGAAGTCATTATCCCGACAGCGTCGAGTCGTTATCTTTATCTTATCGCGCCCATTTTATCCTTAGTACCTGCTTTAGCGGCGTGGGCGGTGATTCCGTTTGCGCAAGGGTGGGTGTTAGCTAATGTAAATGCAGGGCTGTTATTTTTATTTGCCATGACTTCATTAGGGGTTTATGGAATTTTGGTCGCGGGATGGGCTTCTAATTCTAAATACGCGTTCTTCGGCGCTTTGCGTTCCGCAGCACAAGTGGTGTCCTATGAAATTCCGATGGGTTTTGCTTTAGTGGGTGTACTGCTTGCTGCCGGTACGATGAACCTGCAAGGAATCGTGCTTCGTCAATCAGGAGGTCTGTGGCATTGGTTTTGGTTGCCTTTGTTACCGTTATTTGTCACTTATTGGATAACGGCGGTAGCGGAAACTAATCGCGCTCCATTCGATGTGGCGGAAGGAGAGTCGGAAATTGTCGCGGGTTTTCACGTGGAATACGCTGGCGTGACGTTTGCCCTTTTCTTTTTAGCGGAATACGCCAATATGGTTTTAGTTTCTGCTATTGCAACCGTGATTTTTTTAGGGGGATGGTTATCGCCATTTCAAGGCATTCCAGGGTTAGAGTCGCTTTTTGCGTGGGTTCCAGGAATTGTGTGGTTTGTATTAAAACTTTCGCTTTTTATTTTCACTTATTTTTGGATGCGGGCGACATTCCCGCGTTATCGTTACGATCAAATTATGCGATTGTGCTGGAAAGTGTTAATTCCGGTCACGCTGGTATGGATAATTATTTTAGCCTTGGCTATTGAGTTTCATTGGACGCATTGGTTATGAGACGGTTAAAACAAATTATTAAAAGTTTTACGCTGTGGGAGCTGTTAAAAGGACTTTCACTCACGCTGCGTTATTTTTATAGAAAAAAAGTAACCATTCATTATCCTGATGAAGAAGTGCCGAGTTCCTTTCGTTTTCGCGGTATGCTGGCGTTGCGGCGTTACCCGAATGGTGAGGAGCGTTGTATCGCTTGTAAATTATGCGAAGCAGTTTGTCCGGCGTGCGCCATTACGATTGAAGCGGGACCGCGCGAGGCTGACGGTTCGCGACGCACGACCCTTTACGATATTGATGCGTTTAAGTGCATTAATTGCGGATTTTGTGAAGAGGCTTGTCCGGTAGATGCCATTGTGCTAACCCCTGAGATGCACTACAGCATTAAAGATCGGGGGGAAAATATTTTGACGAAGGAAAAATTATTGATGATTGGAGATAGGTACGAAGAGCAGATTGCTCGGGATCGAGCGAAGGATAAAAAATACCGATAAAAAAGGTAAACGAATGTTTCCAATTTATGAAGTCACATTTTTTATTTTTGCAGCGGTTTTAATCGCTGCTGCGGCGATGGTGATTATATCGCGTAACCCTGTGCATGCAGTGCTTTTCCTCGTCCTCGCTTTTTTTGCTAGCGCGGTTTTATGGATGATGATGCAAGCGGAATTTTTGGCATTGGTTTTGATTTTTGTGTATGTCGGCGCGGTCATGACTTTATTTTTATTTGTGGTCATGATGCTGAATATTGATCTTTCTGACTTGCAGCAAAAATTTGTGCGTTTTTTGCCTTTTGGGTTAATCGCTATGGCGTTATTAATCGGGATGATGGTGGTAATAGTGAGTCCGCGTCACTTTACGGTAGCTACTGCTCATTTACCGCACGTCGCTTCTAATTTTAGTAACGTGAAGGCCATGGGTTCTTTGCTGTATGTTGATTATTTTTATCCCTTTGAAATTGCGGCTGTTATTTTATTGGTTGCCATTATTGCTGCAATCACGCTCGCCTTTCACGGCCGCAAGCCGAATACCAAATCTCAACGTGTTCGAGAACAATTGGAAGCGAAAAAAGAGAATCGTTTGCGAGTAATAAAAATGAAGACGGAGAATTCATGATACCGTTAGGTTATTTTTTAATAATAGGAGCCATTTTATTTGGCTTGGGTTTTGCCGGCATCATCATTAACCGCAAGAATTTGATTGTGTTATTGATGTGTATTGAATTGATGTTATTAGCCGTTAACACGAATTTTATTGCCTTTTCCCAATACCTGGGGGCTAGGGCGGGGGAAATATTTGTATTTTTTATTTTAACAGTGGCCGCTGCGGAATCGGCGATCGGGTTAGCAATTTTAGTTTTATTTTACCGCCGGCGAGGCAGTATTAATGTGGATGATATGAATATTTTGAAAGGATAAAACAATTCATTGTAGCCCGTAAGAAGCGAAATACGGGAATGATGGAGAGAGGTTGAATGATAGTTCGAAATTTAACGTTGCTCACAGTGCTGGCGCCTTTGCTCGGTTGTTTAATCGCAGGTTTGGGCGCTAAGCAGATTGGGCGCCGAGGGGCGCAATGGGTGACGATTATTTTGATGACGGTTTCGCTTTTGAGCGCGATTGCGGTTTTCATGTTGGTCGTAGTCCGCGGCGAACATTTTTATGGAACGATTTACACTTGGGGTATTAGCGGTCGTTTTCATTTTGACGTTGGTTTTATGGTCGATTCGCTCACCGCCGCGATGATGGTGATCGTTACTTTTGTTTCGTGGGTCGTGCATATTTACAGCATCGGTTACATGGCGGACGATTCCGGCTACCAACGATTTTTTTCTTATATGTCCATGTTTACCTTCGCCATGTTGATGTTGGTCACTGCTAATAATTTCTTTCAATTGTTTTTCGGCTGGGAAGGCGTGGGTTTAGTTTCTTATTTATTAATCGGGTTCTGGTTTGATAAAGAATCTGCGGCGGCAGGAAGTTTAAAAGCTTTTTTAGTTAATCGGGCAGGGGATTTCGGATTCATTTTGGGAATAGCGGCTATTTTAGATTATTTTGGTAGTTTGGATTATCACACCGTATTCGCCGGCGCGAGTGCATTAACCCAAACGACTATTAGCGTTTTCCCTGGGGCGCATTGGTCGATTATTACGGTTATTTGCATTTTATTGTTTATCGGTGCGATGGGTAAATCGGCTCAAATGCCTTTACATGTTTGGTTGCCAGAATCGATGGAAGGTCCAACGCCCATTTCCGCTTTAATTCATGCGGCCACGATGGTGACAGCGGGGGTTTTTCTGGTGGCTCGGATGTCGCCGCTTTTTGAATTATCGCAAGTCGCATTAAGCACAGTGTTGGTAATCGGCGCCACGACAGCGCTTTTGACAGGCTTATTGGCTTTTGTGGAATTCGATATTAAGCGCGTGATTGCTTTTTCGACGATGTCGCAGTTAGGTTATATGATCGCCGCTGATGGCGCTTCGGCTTATTCCGCCGGAATTTTTCATTTATTAACGCACGCGTGTTTTAAGGCTTTATTATTTTTATCCGCCGGCTCGGTTATCCTTGCGCTGCATCACGAACAAGATATGCGTAAAATGGGAGGCCTTAGAAAATATTTACCAGCCACGTATATTACCTTCTTAATCGGCGCTTTATCCTTAGCCGCGATTCCGCCCTTTGCCGGATTTTATTCCAAAGATACTATTATCGAAGCGGTCGCGCATTCGACGATCCCTGGAGCTCGCTACGCTTATGCTTGTTTATTAATAGGCGCTTTTGTGACAGGGTATTATATTTTCCGAGCCTTTTTTATGACCTTCCATACCACGGAGCGGATGTCTCCTAAATTAAAATCAACATTGAAAGAAACGCCATTGAATATGCGAGGACCCCAGTGGATTTTAAGTGTTCCGTCGGTATTATTGGGCGCTGCTCTTATTTATTGGATTATCTATCGTCGCCCGAGCTTGCTCGGTTCCAGTGTCATGGTGCTGCCTCAACATAATGTATTAAGCACCATGGCCGGTGGATTTCACAATGTTTTTTATATGACTTATCATTCGCTAATTGCTTTGCCATTTTGGGCATCCGTTTTGGGTATTTTTTTCGCGTGGCTCACGGTGATCGCTGCGCCGAAAATACCGGCACTATTAGAGCGGCGTCTGCCATGGCTGCATCGAATTTTAGTGGCTAAATATGGTTTTGATGCTTTTAATTGGATTGTTTTTGTTCGCGGGGGTCGGGCGCTGGCTAATTTATTTTTCCGAGTGGGTGATCTGAAAGTGTTGGATCATTTTATTGTCGATGGTTCAGGCCGAAATGCGACGCGGGTAGCTCGATTTATGCGTCGCTTACAATCCGGGTATTTGTATCATTATGTATTTGTAATGATCCTTGGACTATTGGCGTTTTTAATTTGGTTAGTATTGGCTTAAATTCATGGCATTTGAACACATACCTTTATTAAGCACACTTATTTGGCTTCCTATTTTAGGCGCCATTCCCGTGGCTTTGCTTAATAGCGAAGAACGCGCAAACCAGGCTCGCGTGTTGGCCTTAATTATCGCGTTAATTTCTTTTGTGCTTTGCATTCCGCTTTATTTTGGTTTTGACACGACCAGAGCCAGCATGCAATTTACGGAACACGTCAATTGGATTTCCGCTTTAAAAATAAATTACGACCTTGGGGTCGATGGAATTTCAATGCCGCTAATCGTGCTGACTTGTTTTACCACCCTCTTAGTCGTCTTGGCTTCTTGGACGATGGTTAAGAAGCAAGTCGGCCATTATTTATCGGCTTTTTTAGTCATGCAGGGGGCGGTAATCGGTGTTTTTTCAGCCTTGGACGCCATGCTATTTTATTTCTTTTGGGAAGCGATGTTGATTCCGATGTATATCAGTATCGGCATTTGGGGTATGGAAAAACGCTCTTATGCGGCCATTAAGTTTTTCTTATATACCTTTTTCGGTTCAGCGTTATTATTGGTGGCCCTCTTGTATTTACGGATGCACTCAGACAGTTTTTATATCCCGGATTATTATCGCTTGCACATGTCGATGACCGTGCAAATTTTAGTTTTCCTTGGCTTTTTATTTGCCTTTGCTATCAAAGTTCCGATGTGGCCGCTTCATACGTGGTTGCCGGATGCACATACGGAGGCCCCCGTTGGCGGTTCAGTCGTATTAGCGGCTTTAATGTTGAAGTTAGGCGGATACGGTTTCTTTCGCTTTAGTTTACCGATTGTTCCTGACGCCAGTCGCCAATTGGATTGGTTAATGATCGCACTTTCATTAATTGCCATTGTCTATATCGGATTTATTGCAATTGCACAAACCGATATGAAGAAATTAATTGCGTATTCTTCGGTCGCTCATATGGGTTTCGTAACTTTAGGCGCATTTATGGTATTTTTTATCGTCGCGCATACGGGCGATAGAGCGGATGCTTATTTGAGTTTGGAAGGCGCGATGGTGCAAATGATTTCTCATGCTTTTGGCGCTGGCGCTATGTTTTTGGCGTTCGGAGTGCTTTACGAGCAGATACATTCACGTTATATCTACAATTTTGGCGGCATCGCAAAAACAATGCCTTATTTTGCGGCCTTTTTTATGGTATTTGCAATGTCGAATGTTGGGTTACCAGGAACTTCGGGTTTTGTGGGAGAATTTATGGTGCTGCTTAGCACGTTTAAAGCCAGTTTTTGGGTAACATTTCTTGCCGCCTCTACGTTAGTGATTGGCGCTGCTTATACGTTGTGGATGTATAAGCGTGTTTTTTACGGTCCTGTTACGACTCCGGCTGTGGCGCAATTAAAAGAAATAGGAGTGACAGATAAGATAATTTTTATTTTAGTAACCGCTGCCATTGTTTGGATTGGTATTTATCCCAATTCATTGTTGAATGTATTTCATGCATCTATTGGTAAATTGTTGCATGAAGCATTGCAGTCGAAATTGTAAAGGTGAGATATGCCGTCGGAATTACCTAATTTTATTCCTGCCGTGCCTGAAATGTTTGTATTGTTTATGGCGCTGGTAATATTGCTGGCGGGTGTTTTTATTAAAAAACGTCACCAAATTCCTTATTATTTGACACAGATTACCTTAATTTTGGTGGCGGGATTGACCTGGTATATATTTACCTATTCCGATTTTGCGGAAACATCGTTTACCTTCCATCATATGTTTGTATTGGACCGCTTCTCCGTTTACCTTAAATTATTTATTTATTTGTCTGTCTTTTTTGCCTTTATTTACGCCCGAGAATACAACGATGAGCGTAAAATCCCTCACACCGAATTTTACGTTCTCGGTTTATTATCGATGCTGGGAATGGTGGCTTTGGTTTCTTCCTCTAATTTATTAACTGTTTTTTTAGGGCTGGAATTACTATCGTTGCCGACTTATGCAATGGTCGCTCTGTATCGTAACAAGACACGTTCGGTTGAAGCCGGCATGAAATATTTTGTTATCGGCGCCATTGCCTCTGGGATGCTGCTCTATGGAATGTCGATGATTTTTGGCGCTACCCAAAGCTTAGATTTAACCGAAATTGCAAAGGCGGTTTCCGCAACGCCACTGCATCAAAATTTGATTCTGGTATTTGGGCTCGTTTTTATTGTTGCCGGAGTTGCATTCAAGTTGGGCACTGCACCTTTCCATATGTGGGTTCCGGATGTGTATGAAGGCGCGCCCAGTTCGGTCACCTTATTTATCTCCACCGCGCCGAAAATAGCGGCTTACGCGATGATTATCCGATTATTAATCCTCGGTATGCCCGCACTGCACGTTCAATGGCATCAAATGCTCATCGTGGTCGCGATTTTATCGATGGGTATCGGTAATTTCGCTGCAATCGTGCAGTCCAATATCAAACGGATGCTGGCTTATTCATCGATCGCCCACATGGGGTATATGCTATTAGGTGTTTTATGCGGAACCCGTAATGGCTATGCTGCGGCGATGTTTTATACGATTACTTACAGTTTAATGTCACTTGGTGCTTTTGGGATGGTCGTTTTAATGAGTCGCGGTGGGTTTGAAGCTGAAAATATTAATGATTTTGCAGGATTAAACAGCCGCAATCCCTGGCTTGCCTTTATGATGATGCTGATTCTCTTTTCTTTAGCCGGCGTCCCGCCATTAGTAGGATTTATCGCGAAAGTCGGCGTTCTTGATGCACTTATCCAAGTGCATTTAGTGTGGCTCGCCGTGCTCGCCGTATTGTTCGCAATTGTCGGCGCTTATTATTATATTCGCGTGGTCAAAGTCATGTATTTTGAAAGCGCCCCCCCTCAACTGAAACCAATACGCTGTTCATTAGAAATGAAAATCGCCATCTCGCTAAATGGGTTAGCGGTATTATTTATCGGTATCTTCCCAGGCTGGCTATACGCCCTTTCGCATTTGGCTTTTTAGAATAAAAGATAAAAGGTTAAAAGGGATCATGTCTTTAGCCTATCATCCCCGCCCCCTTGTCGTCCCCGCGCAGGCGGGGATGACGAGGGGGCGGGGATGACGGGCTTTAAGTTTTTGTCTTTACCACTTGTGGGTAATGATAGGGTAAGGACATGATCCTTTTTGACTCCTTTTCTTTGTAAGAAACAAGACTAAAACTTGTCATTTCATTGATTTCTCTATAATATAATCCAGCATTGATGCGGGGTGGAGCAGTCTGGCAGCTCGTCGGGCTCATAACCCGAAGGTCGTAGGTTCAAATCCTACCCCCGCTACCAATTTTGCATCGGGTTTAAGAGTGGGGCTATGTGCCCTTTTTTGTTTTTTGAGGTAAGGTAATGAGTCAAGCGCGAACGCTGCATCGCCTTATTGCTCCGGCGGTGGAAGCGCTTGGGTTTGAACTCGTTGGGTGCGAGCTTTTTCGCCGCGGCGCTACGACGATCTTGCAAGTCTTTGTTGATAAACCAGGCGGCATTGGACTCGATGAGTGCGCGAAGGTCAGTCGGCAGATTAGCGCTGTGCTGGATGTCGAAGACCCTATTAGGGGACGTTACACTTTAGAAGTTTCGTCACCGGGCTTAGAGCGGCCATTGTATACGGCGAACCATTATCGTCGCTTTATCGGGAACAAGGCAAAGATTCGTTTACGAGAGCCGCGAGAGGGACAACGGCAGTTTCGGGGAATGGTTGTGGCTGTGGACAATGAAGAGCAAGTGACTTTGCAGTTAGATAACAAGATATTAAAAGTTTCGCTGGGGGAGATTGAAAAAGCAAATTTAATAGCGGATTTCGAGGGCTGAAAGATGAATAAAGACATTTTATTAATAGTTGATTCGATGTCTAATGAGCGTGGCGTTTCAAAAGAAGTAATTTTTGAAGCGATTGAGGCTGCATTAGCAGCGGTAACGGCAAAACGTTACGAAGAAGACGATGTCAAAATTCGTGTGGCTATCGATCAAAAAACGGGAGATTACGAATCCTTCCGGTGCTGGACTGTCGTGGAAGATACGAATGAATCGCTGGAATTCCCCAATCAAGAGATGACCTTAAAACAAGCGAGAGAAATCGACTCCGACTTAGAAGTGGGCGACGTTATCGAGGAACCCGTGGAATCCGTCAAATTTGGACGGATTGCGGTGCAACAAGCCAAGCAAGTTATCGTTCAAAAAGTCCGGGAAGCCGAGCGAGCAAAAATCATTCGCCAATATGAAAAACGAGTGGGCGAACTGGTTATCGGGGTGGTTAAGCGAGTCACGCGTGAGAGCATTATTTTGGATATGGGTGAAAATGCAGAAGCGCTCTTACTTCGTGAAGAAATGATTCCGCGGGAAGCGTTTCGCATCAACGATCGTTTACGCGCTTATTTATATAGCGTTTGCCAAGACAAAAAGCGCGGACCTCAATTGTTGGTGAGCCGAACCCGCCCTGAATTTTTAGTTGAACTCTTTAAGATCGAAGTCCCTGAAATTGGTGAGGAAGTCATCGAAATCAAAGGCGCCGCTCGCGATCCAGGGTCACGCGCGAAAATTGCGGTTAAGACGAACGATGGACGCATTGATCCTATCGGTGCTTGCGTAGGCATGCGGGGTTCGCGAGTGCAAGCGGTTTCTAACGAATTGGGGGGGGAACGCATTGATATCGTATTGTGGGACGATAATCCCGCCCAATTGGTAATTAATGCAATGGCCCCGGCCGAAGTTGCTTCTATCGTTGTGGATGAGGATTCTCATACGATGGATATCGCTGTTAACAAAGATCAATTATCGCAAGCCATTGGTCGAAGTGGTCAAAATGTCCGCTTAGCCAGCGAATTGACAGGGTGGACACTAAATGTAATGAGTGAAGCCGAAATGGCCCAGAAACACGAAAAAGAAGCCGGTAAAATTAAAACGGCATTTATGGAAAAATTAGATGTCGATGAAGAAGTCGCCGATGCCTTGGTTCAAGCGGGATTTATGAATTTGGAAGAAGTCGCTTATGTGCCGAAAGAAGAATTGCAAGGTGTCGAGGGATTTGATGAAGATATCAGCGCTGAGTTGCAAAGAAGAGCCGGTGATGTCTTGTTAACTCAGGAAATCGCCAAACAAGAATTGGATGAAAAGAAACCGGCGGAAGATTTGTTGACCTTACCAGGAATGACAACGGAATTGGCTCGGCAGCTTGTCGAGAATGAAGTATTGACCCGTGACGATTTAGCGGAAAAATCAGTACTCGATTTAAAAGAAATTATTGAAATCGATGACGAAGCGGCTGCTAATTTAATTATGGCAGCACGAGCGCATTGGTTTGCAGAAGAAGAGAGCGAGAAGAGTTAATTATTATGGCTGACATGAGTGTGAAACAATTAGCCGACTTAGTGCGGACAACACCGGAACGTCTTTTAGAGCAGTTAAAAGAAGCCGGAGTTGCGATCACTCATGTCGATCAAACCATTAGCGATGAAGAAAAGCGAAAGCTGCTCTTACATTTAAAGACTTCCCATAGTACAGAAACAGACAAAAAACGTTCCAAAATAGTTTTAAAACGAAAAAAACTCAGCGTGGTTAAATCTGGGAAGAAAAGCGTAAACGTCGAAATACGTTCCAAGCGGACCTATACCAAGCCTGTTGTCGAACAAAAACGGGAAACCGAACCCGCTCCAACGCAAGAAGTACCACCGACCTCTGACACAACTAACCTCAACGAAAAAGCGGAAGTCAATGTAGCCACCCTTGAGAAAGCGGTGGAAGCTGAAGTTAAAGAAGAAGCCAAAAAAACCCCCTCCGAGAAAAAGGAAACCCCAAAAAAAGGTCCGCGCAAAGAGACTCGTCGTTCACGCAAACCGGATAAAGAGGACAAGTGGGAGCGAGAAGAACTCCACATGACCAAACTGGTTGAAGAACGCCGTCGCCGCCACAAACCGGCACATATGCCAGATTCTGATAGCGCTTCCGCCAAACTCGAACAAGGCTTTGCGCGACCCACCGCACCGGTGGTTCGTGAAGTCGCGCTCCCAGAATCGATTACCGTAGCCGATCTTGCCCAAAAAATGTCTGTAAAGGCAGCGGAAGTAATTAAAGCGATGATGAAACTGGGCGCTATGGTGACCATCAATCAGCGAATCGATCAGGAAACGGCCGCTATCGTGGTAGAAGAAATGGGGCATAAACCCAAATTAATTAAAGAGGACGTCTTGGAAGAAAACTTGGTCGCGACGTTGGGCGAGCAGACCGGCGAAGCCGTTCCTCGTGCGCCCGTGGTGACTATTATGGGCCACGTGGACCATGGTAAGACTTCGCTTTTGGATTATATCCGTCGTACGAAAGTGACCAGCACAGAAGCCGGAGGAATAACCCAACACATCGGCGCTTATCACGTCGAAACGGAATTGGGAATGATCACCTTTTTGGATACGCCCGGCCACGAGGCTTTTACCGCCATGCGCGCGCGGGGTGCTAAATGTACGGATATTGTGGTGTTGGTAGTAGCGGCGGACGATGGCGTTATGCCACAAACTGTGGAAGCTATTCAACATGCTCGGGCAGCCAAAGTGCCTGTTGTGGTCGCGGTTAATAAAATAGATAAGCCCGAAGCCGATCCTGAGCGAATTAAAACCGAATTATCCACGCACGACGTGCTCCCAGAAGAATGGGGCGGCGATACAATGTTTCAGCCCATTTCTGCAAAAACGGGGGAGGGGATAGACGCGTTGCTTGAGCGAATTTTGCTTCAAGCTGAAGTGCTCGAATTAAAGGCGGTGGATAACGGTCCCGCCAGAGGTATGGTAGTTGAATCTCGCCTTGATCGAGGGCGTGGGCCAGTGGCGACTGTTTTAGTCACCAGCGGCGAATTGCATTTAGGTGATATCTTGTTAGTAGGGCGTGAGTACGGTCGCGTGCGGGCGATGATCGGTGATGATGGCAGACCTTGTGAAAGCGCAGGACCTTCCATGCCAGTGGAAGTGTTAGGGCTGTCCGGTACGTCGGTGGCGGGGGAAGAAGCTATTGTGGTGCCGGATGAACGCAAAGCGCGTGAAATTGCCCGTTTCCGGCAAGGGAAATACCGCGAAGTCCGCTTAGCGAAAAAACAGACCGCTCATCTCGAGCGCATTTTTGATCGCATGGGCGAAGGCAAGCAAAATACTTTAAATATTGTGTTAAAAGCCGATGTTCAGGGTTCACTGGAAGCGTTAACTGAAGCACTTAATAAATTATCCACCGATGAAGTGAAGGTTAATATTATCGCCAGCGGCGTTGGTGGAATCACTGAATCCGATGTGAACCTAGCAATTGCTTCGGACGCGGTGGTTATCGGCTTTAATGTCCGTGCTGATGCACCCACGCGCGTTTTAGTCGAGCGGGAAGGCGTTGATTTACGCTATTACAGCATTATCTACGATTTAATTGATGAAGTGAAAAAAGCGTTGAGTGGTTTGTTAGCCCCTGAATTTGAGGAAAAAATTGTCGGCCTTGCTGAAGTACGCGACGTATTTCGTTCTTCAAAAATCGGCGCAATCGCCGGTTGCATGGTGGTAGAAGGCGTGGTTCGGCGTCATTTACCGATTCGGGTTTTGCGAGACAATGTTGTTATTTATGAAGGTCAGCTTGAATCCTTGCGTCGGTATAAAGAAGATGTGGCTGAAGTGCGTCAAGGGACGGAATGCGGCATCGGCGTAAAAAATTACAATGACGTGAAAGTCGGCGATCAAATCGAAGTTTACGAAAAAACCCAAGTCCATCGAACCATTGCGTAACCACGCTCTCACAAAAAATAATGTTCCCCGTGTTTCGCTTCGCTTCATACGGGTTTAGGGAATGAGGTACGCGCGAGTGAGAAATTTATGAGTCAACGCCAACAGCGAGTGGCTGATCTTATCCATCAACAATTAGCGGAGCTTCTTAAAAAAGAAGTCCGTGATTCTCGTTTATCGAAAATTTCTCTCACTGCTGTTTCCATTTCGCCGGATTTAAAACAAGCGAAGGTTTTTTATTCTTTATTAGAAAATCAAAATGAAAAAGAGGTTCAAAAAGCGCTGAATAAAGCTACGGGTTATTTACGGCATTTATTAGCACAAGCAACCGTTTTGCGCTACGTGCCCAAATTAGAATTTGTTTACGATGAATCCATTGAACGAGCCCACAGAATTTCGTTGCTTATTGAGCGTGCTTTAAAAAAAGATGACAGCGACGAATCATCCTAAACTGTTTAAACGTCCCGTGGATGGCGTTTTATTGTTAGATAAGCCGGGCGGGATGACCTCCAACGAGGCACTGCAGCGCGTTAAGCGCTTATTTCACGCGAAAAAAGCAGGACATACGGGGAGTTTAGATCCGCTTGCCACCGGACTCTTGCCGATTTGTTTAGGCGAAGCGACTAAATTTTCTCAATTTCTTTTGGAAGCGGATAAATCCTATAGTGTCAAAGGCCGATTAGGTGTTCGTACCGCAAGTGGGGACAGTGAAAGTCCCATTCTTACAGAACGCCCTATTCCCAAACTCACAAAACGGGCATTGGAAAAAACTTTATTCGCCTTTCGTGGCGTTATTGATCAAACGCCTTCCATGTATTCCGCCTTAAAACATAAAGGCCAACCGTTGTATAAACTCGCGCGGCAAGGAATTGAGGTCGAGCGTAAAACACGGCAGGTTACTATTTACGAGTTAACTTTGTTGGACTGGGATAACGAATCGATTGAACTTTATGTGCATTGCAGTAAGGGCACTTATATCAGAACGTTACTCGATGATGTGGGTGAAGCGCTCGGTTGCGGCGCTCATGTTGTCGCGCTGCGCCGACTTCGCGTGGCTCATTATCACGAAGATCAAATGATCAAACTCGCCCATTTGGAACGAGAATACGATAAAGCAAATTATACCGGGTTAGACCGCTACTTATTACCTCTAGAAACAATGGTCTCCCATTTCCCCGCGATCAAGTTATCAAGTTCAACTGCTTTTTATTTACAACAAGGCCAAGCCGTAATGGTCCCAAACGCACCAACCCACGGTTTCGTGCGCTTACGCGATCAGAACGATCAATTTATCGGCATCGGAGAAATTTTAAGCGACGCCCGAATTGCCCCGCGAAGGCTGATTCAGAAGAGGTGATGGCCTACTTTTGTTTGCAGTGGAAACCGCTGTCGTTTTCGTGCCACAAGCCCTGAACCTTATCCTTTTCGCTTCCTATGCAAATAAAGTGCGTGTATCCAGGGTATCCACGATCCCCCCCGGGCTTACATCTTGACCCGCAGCATAAGACAGAAGCCGGGAGCTTTGTTCCTAGGGGTACGAGTACGCAATCTGACCATTTAGGGATTGTGTAGTTGGCGGGGCAAACAAACTCAGTTTTAGAATTGTAATACGACTTATTACACTGAGGAATATTTGCGGATAATCCCAGCGACGAAAAAAACAACAAAAAAGGGAATCCGATAAAGCCTAATTTACTTAACCTCATAACGCCCCCTAACAAAACTGTTCGACTTAAATACAAGTATAGACTTAATCACCTAACCTCACCATTTTCCCCCCTCTGAGGGTGCGATTGAAAGTGTAGGTTTTCAACAAGTAGCCCGTATGCCGCGAAGCGGAATACGGGAAAACAATGATGTCGTCTATCGTCCCCGTATTTCGCTGTGCTTCATACGGGCTACTTAGCTACTTGGCCTCCGAGACGGCTTAGGAAACCCACACTTTCAATCGCACCCCCCCTGATTACCCACGGTAGGTTATTTTTTCCTATTAGTCTAATTTCAAAAAAACCTCGTCCTCCCCGCTTGCGCGCCTGGGTTGATCGCCTTCCCGGAAATGACGGGTCCTAAAATTGAAATGGCTGTGACGTGTGGGTAATGACGTGTTTTACCCCGCCCTCTCCCGTGGGGGAGAGGGACAAGTAACCGGCAGACTTTTTAATTGCCTATAGCGACGGCGGCGTTTTTGAAGTAGGTGGCGGCTTCGGGGTCGGCGGCGTGGGAGGTTGATGCTCTTGCAAACCAAATTGTTTCCCTAAATTCAGCGCGAGCAATAGTTCAGCCACCACATAAAGGGGACCAATGAAGATCGATTTCATATATGTGGAAAAATCGACTTTCGAGGTTTCAAAGGTATGACCAATAAAAAGCAAGGCGCCCCCGCCGATTAATAAAACTAAAAAGAGGATAAGACTTCCCGCCGTGGGCACGGGAAATGCGATCCAGGTACAGAGCAAGGTCACCAGAATCATAATCACCGTCATCAGCAGAGCTAACTTAATATCCAAAAAATAATAATAAATCAGAAGCGCAATAACAGCGATCCAGGCAAAGCTAATATGCCAACGCACAGCAACCGATAAGCTAATCCAGCTCAGCGCAATGAGCAAGGCCAAAACGATAAGCGGGATGCCGATGTAATGAAGGATTTTATTCATTCGATGGGTGTGATAGAGCCGATATTCCGTTAGCCGTTGGGCGAGAGATTCCATATCAATACTCCTTTTGAACCTTTTTGTTTAAGTATAACGTGCGAAACGATGGCCATCAATGAATTATCTTTAAAACGAGAGGGCCGTTCCCGTATTTCGCTTCGCTCCATACGGGCTACTTTTATGATTTTTTGGCCTGCACAAAATGTGGACGCTTAATTTTTAATTTTTGGCTTAAGATCCGATTGATACAATTCCATTGTATTAATATTAATCATAGAAAGAAATTAAGCTTTGTTAAAAGATAACTGTCTCTATTACAAAAATATCGCCTTGCCTCAGGAGCTCTTCGTGGCCGCCGTAACTGATGAGTCTCTATCGCCAGCGGCGTGTTTAGACCCTTCACAAGCCCTTCAGAATCGTCCCTGGCAAAACGCTACAGCGCCATTAGCGCAACTTAAATTAAAAACTTTGGTAATTACTGGAAAAGCCGCGTCAGAGTTAAGGAAGATTGAACATTTTGAAAAGATTTTATATTGGTTAAATGCAATAGGTTTTACTCTATATGTCGCGCAGGAAGATGACGGTCGGCCAACAGTAAAAAGGATTACTTTCCCTTTAGCGCACAAACCGATGGATAACCTGTGTGATTTTTCTTCGGCAGATGATTTTGAACAATTGGCTGTTGTTTATCAGGCCCCTCGGGATTCCGTTTGTGTGATTGACGGAGAATTAATGGAACAATTGTGGAAGAGTGCTCATCTCGATAATGGAACAACCGCTTTTGCTACCGTGACAGCTTGCGACATGATTATCTTTAAATCAGAAGTAGCACAAATAATAGAAAAGAACCCAAGAAAAGGGTTATTCAGAGAGCCGAAATTGAAAGTGAAAATGAGCCTGTCGGCGATGGGTATGATTTTATTAGACAAATGCGCAGACAACGAGATCCACAGCAGCGATTATCACTGTTTAAGCGCCACGAGGTTAAAATAACCGATGTATTATTTTTGTCTCATTGTATTGCCCTTCTTCCGCGCGAAGCATCCGTTCTACTTGAGCAACATAAGGATTTAATCAGAGGCGGGTGTGATCTTGTTTGTTGCCTGCATTTCTGTCCAGATTTACAGAATCAGTTATCACTTTTGAAAACTCATGAAAGTAAAATTAAATCAGGTTTGATTTTGGCTGGCTGCATGAGCTGTTGCCTCGATGATAAAATCAAATTATCACTTCTCAAAAAACATAAACAATTGATTTCCACCGCAGAGCAGCTTGCAAAATGTATGAAAGCCTGCCCTGACAAACACACTAAAATATTATTGCTTGAAGAGTTCAAACATATGATTCTAAACGGTCATGATCTCGCTTTGTGCATGATGGCCTGTCCCGATAATGCGCGAAAAAAATCATTATTTGATGAGTTCAAAGATAAAATTAAGACTGCTGAGGAAGTTATTGCTTGCATGGTGGCCTGTCCGGAAACACCGATGAAATTCTATCTTTTTAAGAAAATTAATTCTCTTAAGAAAATTAATTCTCTGGTTTTTGTTTCTAAAGAACTTGCGAGATTAGTGTGTTACCTTCCTGATCAAGAAAGTGCATTAGAGTTGATTTTAAAAAATGAAAATAAAATTAATGAGGATTTTTTTTACTCAGGAGAGAGGTGGATTATTTTTCGATCAACCATGCTTAATCTAATTAATTATTTTCCTCAAACTGTTATTAACAATAATTTTAAAAAATTTCTACATTGCCTTCCTGAAATCGTGGAGAATAGCGTAAAACAAAATACACGATTTATTGTTCGGCTAACGGTATGGGCTGAAGAAAGCAATTCATTTGATGACTTGATCAAAAAAATTGAAGCAAAACAATACCCGGCGCTTTCGCTTATCGATATTCAAGGGGGTTCGATCGCTTGTATTCGAACTTTATTGGGTGCGCTGGCGATTGGTTGCGAGAATGTGCATCGCGTGATTTTACCGGCCTACTGTGAAGAGCGGATAAGTAATATAAAGTTTCCTTTTCAATTTTCAAAAGAACTTCAATCTTTTCAGAATCTCGTTGAAACCAACGAAACCAAGAGTGAGTTTTCATCCGATTATACTCATCGAATAGAAAATAATAACACTATTTTTATATCGCAAACTAATTTACGGTCGGTGTGGGAGGCAAGTCTCGATCAGAATAGCACTCCTCGTAAAAATGTCCTAGCGGGTGAAGTACTAAATCCTGGCGAACAAAAAGCACAGCGCGTAAGGACAGGAATTATTGAAATTGATCTAATGACACTTGCGCAACGGTATTTTACGCCGTCGAAAAAAGAGCTACTGCCAATTCGGATTTCGATACTGTCAGAAAAAGACATTAACGCTTTTCGTAATAAAGAAGTAGATGCCCAAGGACGTTATTTTAAATTCACACAGACGTTAACAGCGGGTGAGCCTAATCGTTTGCTTTCTATCGATACGGCAGAAATTTTTATCGATATTGTGAATTCTTTGCCAGTCGGTTGTAAATTACATCGCTGTCGGCAAGATGATTTTTTCTATGCAACAGTAACAAAGCCCTGCACCCTGACTTATGTGATTAAATCTAAAACTCACGAACAACAACAGAACTGCATGGCTGAACTGCCCAATGAAATACAAGCAATCATAAATAACTACAACTGCCGAAAAGAGATCCTAACTGAAGATCCCGCGTTGACGAAAAGCGCTGATGAAAACTTCCCAGACTGGCTAGAGAGAATATATACGCGCCCTGTGCGTTACGGGAGTTGTCGTCATCGGGTTTTAGCGGTATTTAATCATCTGATAAAAAATGGCCTTTTGAAAAAGGAGGCTCTTCGTATGAGCCGTATTGATAATAATCATGTGCGACTTGAAATTAAATTTAATAATTTATCTTGGGTCCCTATCGATCTGGGAGGACGGAGTGGTGGTGCGACCCTATTCCACCCCGCAGCTACTTATACGAGTACAAAAACAGCGTCGAAAAAGAAGCTTGTCTCGGAAATGACCGCATTCGAGCTACCTGCATTAGAAATAAAATTATCTGAAGCTAAGCAAAACGGTACCGAAGAAAATTCTCTCATTAAAAAACTAACCGAATTAACAACACCGATCTCAATTGATGACGAACCATCGCTAAAAGCACAGTTGAATAAACCCAACCAAATGAATATCGCCCTTATTTTAGCTGATTCTGAAATAGAGGTAATGACATGCTATTTATTGTCGCGTTCCGTTGAGCAAGGCAAACCTGTCTATGTCATTGATGGACCAGAGGCACTAAATTTATGGCAAGCGTCATTAAAAATTAACGATAACGAAATTCAAATTGAAAATCCTCCTTTTCATCGATTTTTATATTCACTTTCCAAAAAACCAATACCCGCGACCTTAATCATTCATTGGAACGCTTTTTCGCCCGTTGAACAAGTTGCATTGAATACCCTGCTGGATACGCAACGTTCCGTCGCGGGTTATAAAATTCCGGATTCGGTGCAAATCATTGGGTTAAACACTACAGCCGGCGATAGTGCTTTTTTTTCGCGACACGACGTTGTGGGGAAGGTTAATTTTCTTATTCCGGATAAACCTGAATATACCGGTTCCCCTTCGGTATCTAACGAATTTACCTTTGATTGTTTTGCATTTTCTGATTGGCGGAAACAACTATTTGGTCTTGTTGTTTTGGAAAAAAATCAATTGATCTGGCATAAAAGTCAATTCGTTAAATGGTTAGCAGAGGTGCGCGATCCCACCGTGATTCACCTTAAAAATTTACCAGAAAAAGCACACACCGCTTGCCGAAATTTCATCGCGCTAGCCCGCGCAGTGGGTTATTTTATCTATCACGGGCATCTTATTCCTTTTTCTAAAAACGCAATGGTTGATATTAATACGGATGATTTTGATTTTCATGCTTTTCCCTCTACGCAGATTATAACGCAAGCCACCCGAGAAAAAGTGCCCTACGGTACTCCGATCGTGAACGGCGCTTTATTTGATTATCTTTTGTTTCGCCAGCATGTTGAAAACGGACAATATACGCAATCTTTTGACGGTTGGTTAAAGGCGAAGACGAACAGCCATGCCTCATTTTGGATTACTGGTAGACTGTCGGAAAGTCAATGGTATTGTCTATTGGCGATGGCTGAAAATCTTCGGATTAAATTGTCCTTATACCTTGCGCCGGGGGTTAAACCTCCGGCCTCGCTCCCCATCGTTTCCGATTTTCTCGATAGGAGGGAAGAGAAAAATGAAGCTGCTCTCAATTTGCCTCGTGTTTTTATTGCATCGAATAAAATAATTGACGTGCCGAAAAATGAAAATGAGGTGATTACCATCGATGTTGAAGATTGCAGCTATCAAGATTTAATTGAGTGCATTGAGTTTGAATTAAGCGAAGGGAATTTTCAAAATTTCCGTTGCAAACAAAGCCAATTGTTAGAAAAATTAAAAGACGAAAATAACGAGATTATTTTACGTGGTAAGTTCTCTACTGCGTTGTTAGAAACGCTTCATCCTTTACTCACTGGTGAATCGATCCTCCTTTCCAAGGGGGAAACGGTTACCGTAAAAGCTAAACTCACTTTTATTGTTGAGGTGAAAGCGCATGAGTGTTCAGTAACGAAGGGCTACGAACCGTTGGCGTGGTTAGGCGGTCAAATCACCTTTATTCCTTTAAACGCAGTAACTTCAAATCGAATTAATGTTGTTTATCGCGAATCGGACTCTGACTCTTCGGATTTATCCAAAGATTCAGCGCAAGCCTTTTTACAAATACGCCGAAACAGCCTGAAAAAGGCATTGGACAAAAATCAATTGGTCCAATTGGTGGGACCCACTGGCGTTGGTAAAAGTCATTTAATGAAAATTCTGAGTGAAGAAGAAAACTATTCTGTCCATTATGGTTTAGAAAATTTTGTTGCTTGGGCTGGAGAAGGAAGCGATCGAGAGAAAATCTTATTTTTGGATGAAGTTAATTTGATTAATCAACACCTCACTTTTTTGAATCCTTTAAAAACCAGTAGAAAAACAACTTTATTTTATCGTGGAAGTTTTTATCCGCTGACTTCTCAACACAAAGTGGTTATCGCTCAAAACCCGGTTACCTACGGTGGCAATCGTCAAAAGCAAAAATTATTGGCGGATGGAAAAATTCCCGCATTATATTTTTCGCAACTCCCCGCCTACATTCTTTATTGGGAAATATTACACCCAATATGGGAATCTTTCCCGAGAAATGTCGCTGAAAATAAATTCAAAAAAGAAAGCCTCGTTTGGATTGAAAAATATCGAGAAAATTGTAAAGTCGCCGAAGACGACCGATCTAAACCATCCACTCGCGAATTGCAATACCAAGCACAAGCCTACCTCTTCAACCAACGCCCGCGAATTAATAAACTTAGGTGGGCTGATTATTCTGTTAGACTCTTTCCTCAGAGCTCTACTCAATTTATTACTACGATTGATAATTCTCGTTTACAAGCAGAAATACAGGAATTTATTGGCCTTCATCGTGTGATTTCTTTTCCGAGCCTCAACGGGTGTTACATTCAAGGTCCGCCGGGAACGGGTAAGACTGCGTTAATACGTTATATGTTAACAATTAATCGCATTGAATTTATCAAGCTAGAAGCCAATTTGCCTACTTCAAAATTAGAGCAAAAGATTTTGAAGGCCTTTGAGGAGGGGAGAACCATTTGGATCAATGAATTAAATAGCTGTAGCGATTCCTTAGAGCGCATATTAAATAGCGTTTTGTCGGGAATTAACCCTTACACGGGAGCACCACCTAGACAACCTGGTTTTATGGCTTTTTTTAGCGGAAATAGCATAGCATTGGGGGGGCGTCGAGCATTAAGTCCGGCTCTAGCCCACCGTTGTATCCATTTACAGACTCAACCGCTAAATAATCAACGGGATATTGAGCGACTTTTGAAAAACTTCGTGAGGAGGGAAAGGAAAGAATATTCTGGCAATCTTTCTTCCCTTGCTAAGGACTTTAAGCAATTGATAAAGCAAGACAGTAACATTAATATCCGAACGCTATTGCGTTACTTTGATCAGTTAACATCAAGCGTTCCCACAGCTTCTCCTGCGGGCCTGCGGGCTACATATTGATCAAGGATGGGAAACGCGGTATCCTTTTGAAAAATTGTGTCTGTCGGTGAGGATAACCGGCGGATTAACTTCTTTAGTTAAATAAAGAGAGAAAAACCATGAAAAAAATCGCAACTATTGGAGCAACGGCGGTGTTAGCCGTGGGTTTGACGGGCTGTACGCCTGGCAACAACATTCCTGGGGCGACCCTTGCTGGGACAGCAGCGGGTGGATTGTTAGGGGCTGCTTTCTTTCATGGTGAGGGAGCTTGGATTGGTATTTTGGGCAGTGCATTGGTCGGTGGTGTCGTCGGTAATTTCGTCGGTAAACGAATGGATGAACAAGATCGCATTAATATGGCTCGTGCAGTGACGAACACGCCGGTGGGCCAACAAGCCAGTTGGACTAACAGTCACGATGTGACTTATACCGTTCGTCCGATTCGTCAATACCATCAACACCACCGTTATTGCCGGGAATACCAAACGTTAGTTACGATCGGTGGTCAAACTAAGAAAGCCTACGGGACAGCTTGTCGTATGCCCGACGGACAATGGAAGATCATTCGATAAAAGAAAGTCACCACGCGATGGCTATTGATGCGCTGCCTCGAGTTCGACTGCGTCGTTTGCGCCAGCACCCCGGACTTCGCGAATTAATTAGTGAACATCGTTTGTCCGTAAAAGATATGATTCTGCCTTTGTTCGTGCGAGCGGGGCAGAAAATCAAAAACCCGATAGCCTCGATGCCCGGGCACTTTCAGTGGAGCGTTGATCAGCTCGATGAAGAAGTTGAACGAATTGAGGCTTCTCAATTACCGGGGATCATCTTGTTTGGCATCCCCGACTTTAAAGATGCAACAGGTTCCTCAGCCTTGCAGCCCGATGGCGTTGTTCAGCAGGCGATTCAGCGAATTAAGAAGAAAGCACCGCGGCTCTTAATTGTTGCGGATTTGTGTTTTTGCGAATATACCGATCACGGCCACTGTGGCGTTGTGTCGAAAAACATTCGCGGCAATAACGATGTTGATAACGACAATACCCTTAAATTATTAGTGGCTCAAGCCATCAGCTTAGTTCGTGCTGGCGCTGATGTGATTGCGCCAAGTGGTATGATGGACGGCATGGTTCAGGCAATCCGTCGGGGGCTGGATCACGTAGGATTCACAGAAATGCCTATTCTCAGTTATGCGGTTAAATACGCATCCAGTTTTTACGGCCCTTTTCGCGAAGCCGCTGAAGGAACGCCGCAATTTGGCGATCGTAAAACTTATCAGATGAATCCGGCGAATGCCGGTATTGCCTTACGCGAAGCCGAATTGGACGTCGCCGAAGGCGCGGATTTCTTAATGGTTAAACCGGCGCAAGCGTATTTAGATATTATTTATCGTATTAAACAACATTTCCCTCGCATTCCACTCGGTGCTTACCAGGTCAGCGGCGAATTTGCCATGATCAAAGCCGCCGCCGCCCGCGGTTGGCTCGATGAAACACAAGCAATGATGGAAAGTTTATTGTCTATCAAACGCGCCGGAGCGGATTTTATTATTACCTATTTTGCTAAAGAAGCGGCTGGGTTTTTAGGAAGAGAATAAGGGCGCGCTGACCTCTATCATTATCCACAAGTCTCAGCCATTCCCATTTTAAACTCGTCTTTCCCGCGCAGGGGGGAATCCAGCGCGCTTTTAGCGCGCAGCGCACCCAGTGCGCTGGGTCCCCGCCTTCGCGGGGACGACGGGGGTTTTTAGAAATTAAGACTAATAGAAAAAACAAGACAGAATGGGAAGAATTCCCCACGGTTTGTTTTTAATAATCGTGCCCTAAGAATAAGACTATCTTTGTTGACCGTTTTAAGTTGACAACTTAAAATGGTCGCAGGTTTATTCATCGCGATATCGAATGCTTAGCAGACGACTCCGCATAGAATAGGGCCTGATTCATTTGTTAAAACCTCCATAAGCGTCTCCATGACCAAAACAAAAACTATTTTTTCCTGCCAGCATTGCGGTTCGCAATACGCGCAATGGCAAGGGCAGTGTCGTGATTGTGGAGAGTGGAATTCCATTGTTGAAGAAGTGACGGTTAAAAAATCCACGCATCGTGCGAGCGGCTTTGCGGGCGCGCAGTCCGTTCCTATCTTGCTAAGTAACGTTAGCATGCAATCGCAACCGCGGTTGGCGACGGGGCTTGCAGAATTCGATCATGTCCTTGGTGGAGGGTTAGTTTCTGATTCGGTGGTATTAATCGGCGGTGATCCCGGCGTGGGTAAATCCACTTTATTGCTGCAAATTTTGTGCCAAATTAGCAGAAATTATTCCACTTTATACATCAGCGGTGAGGAATCGTTGCAACAAATTGCATTGCGAGCGCAGCGACTGCAATTACCTCAAGATAAATTAACCTTGTTGGCAGAAACTCATATCGAGCAAATATTAGTGCTGGCGGAACAATCGCACCCGCAAGTGATGGTAATCGATTCCATCCAAACGGTGTACACCGACACCGTTCCTTCAGCGCCGGGCGGAGTGGGCCAAGTGCGGGAAAGTGCAGCGCAATTGGTGCGTTTTGCGAAACAAAAAGGAATCGCTTTATTCATCGTAGGCCATGTGACAAAAGAAGGCGCTATTGCAGGCCCTCGCGTTTTAGAACACATGGTCGATGCCGTCCTTTATTTTGAAGGGAAAAATGACAGTCGTTTTCGCGTTATCCGCGCGGTTAAAAATCGCTTTGGCGCCGTTAATGAAATTGGCGTATTTGCGATGACTAACGCGGGATTGAAGCAAGTGAATAATCCCTCGGCGATTTTTCTATCGCGCTATGAAACGCCGGTTTCCGGCAGCGTGGTTACCGTAACGTGGGAAGGCAGCCGCCCTTTGCTGGTGGAAGTGCAAGCCTTGGTAGACGAAAGCCATCTTGCAAATCCTCGCCGAGTCACCGTCGGTTTAGAACAAAATCGTTTATCCATGTTATTAGCCACATTGCACCGCCACGGTGGTGTTCCTACTTATGACCAAGACGTATTTGTTAACGCCGTCGGCGGTCTACGCATTGTGGAAACAGGCGCTGATCTTCCCGTTTTATTAGCGGTATTATCGAGCTTGCGCAACAAGCCATTACCTTCAGATTTAATCGTTTTTGGGGAAGTTGGCCTCGCCGGTGAAATTCGTCCCGTTCCGAGCGGACAAGAACGAATTAAAGAAGCAGTAAAACACGGTTTCAAGCGCGCGATCGTTCCAAAAGCCAATGCGCCTAAAGACGCCCCGGAAGGAATGGAAATCGTGGCGGCAGATAAATTGCAGAGTGTATTAAATTATAATTATTAAAAAAACCGATAGTCTGTATGAAGCGCGGCGAAATACAGGATTATATTAGTTTCCCGTATTTCGCTTCGCTACATACGGGCTACTCTTTTTCTTAGAGAGTGGCCGTAGAACCAAAAGCATCGTCATCGTTTGATTCATTAGTTTGGTTGAACCACTTCAAGAAAGACATATTCGCTCCATTGTTTCGAAATATAGGCGAATCATCTTTTTTGGCCCCGTCATCGTCGTTATCTATTGTAATTTGAATTTCTGTTTTACTGCCTACAAATAGAGAGGGTTGCACGATGTCTTTAAGTGGCAAATGGGCTGTGGTTGTTTCGCAACTTTTTTCCTTCGTTTCTTCCATTAGAGCCTTATCTCGTGAAGATTGCCACTCTTTATTATAAAAAAAAGTTTAGAAAAATGCTGAGATCGGCTGAAACGTAGGTTCTCTGGGTGACGTTGGTGGTTCCCTCGTGAGTAATGTCACGTTATCATTCTTATCCTTACAAAAATACTTATGAGACGGTAGAGGGCCACGTGTATAGGTTTTTAATTCATAAATATTAGTTTCGAGGCGCACTTGCGCTCCATTCTTGGAATATAATGGGCCGTATGGTCTTACTAGCTTTAGAAGCCCGTCACTGTCATTTAAGTTTAACGGGGGTGAGCCCTGTGTCGTTGATTTAAAGTGGGCGGTAGACCGAACCTCATATTTACTATCATCATTTTCCGTAGGATTTTTAATATAGTGGAAAAAACGTCGCTCAGTTTTTCGATTTTTGTGTGCGCGCCACGATTGTAAGGTAAAAAAAACCGGCGTATTTTTCGGGACTTCTGTCCATTGTTTACGATTAGGTTCAGGGTACCAAAGCGCGAAAAATTTATGCTTATAATTGGGATCTTTATATATGGTATTTGGTTTTTGTTTTTTCTTGGGATTTGGCATAGTTGAAATAACCTCTTTATTAATGGAGAGAAACACCCTCAAAGGAGGAGTCCGGTTGATGTTATCAATATAAACTGAAGGGAATATTAGGGTTTGTTTACAATTCTACTCTGCTGGCCATAATTAATTGATTTCCTGTGGTTCGCTGCTCGAAAATCAATGAATTCTGGCTCAGCCTAGCGAATTGTAAACAGACCCCTAACCTTAATTTCCGGCGTGCGTGTACGAACGACAGGGTAATAATGAGATTACTAAGTGAGTTTAGTAAAAACTATGATTTTTTAAGTTAGTAAAGTTGGATGCTTCCCCCTGAGGCGGGGCCCAGGTAGAATGGCAGCTTCAGTCATTGCCAGGAGCTTGCCATGTATGAGCCTACGTTGACCGTAGAGAGTTTCGATTCCGAATTGGCGGGAGCGATTCGGGACGAAAGGCGTCGGCAGGAGCACCATGTTGAGTTGATTGCCTCGGAGAACTATGTCAGTCCGCGGGTGTTGGAACTTCAGGGGTCGGTGTTGACCAATAAGTACGCTGAAGGGTATCCTGGCAGGCGTTATTACGGTGGTTGTGAATTTGTCGATATTGCCGAGCAATTGGCGATTGATCGAGCGAAGGAACTGTTTGGGGCGGATTATGCGAACGTTCAGCCGCATTCGGGTTCGCAAGCCAATGCAGAAGCCTATATGGCGCTAATGAATCCAGGCGATACCTTGCTTGCCATGGATTTGTCGCATGGAGGGCACTTGACCCACGGCTCTCCTGTCAGTTTTTCAGGTAAGTTCTATAAAGCCGTGCATTACGGTTTAAATGCGCATGGTGATATTGATTACGAGCAAGCGGCCCAACTAGCGCAAGAGCATAAACCGAAAGTCATCCTAGCGGGATTTTCTGCTTTTTCGGGTATCGTCGATTGGCAGCGTTTTCGCGAAATCGCGGACAGTGTTAACGCCTACTTTATGACTGACATTGCACATGTGGCTGGTTTAGTGGCCGCCGGCGTCTATCCTTCGCCGGTTCAAATTGCTGATGTTACGACGACCACGACCCATAAAACATTACGAGGCCCTCGTGCGGGTTTAATTTTAGCAAAAGCCAACCCCGAACTAGAAAAGCGTTTAAATTCCGCCGTATTTCCAGGTTCTCAGGGCGGACCTTTGATGCACATTATTGCGGCCAAAGCAGTTGCCTTCAAAGAAGCGATGCAACCGGAATTTAAAACTTATGCGCAACAGATTTTAAAAAATGCTAAGGCAATGGCGGAGGTGATGAAGGAGCGCGGTTATACGATTGTCTCGGGTGGCACGCAAAATCACCTATTTTTAGTGAGCTTGTTAGATAAAAACATATCGGGCAAAGAAGCCGAAGCGGCTTTAGGACGAGCTAATATTACAGTTAACAAAAATACCGTTCCCGGTGAAACCCGCTCGCCTTTTGTGACTAGTGGCCTTCGCATTGGCACTCCCGCCATTACCACCCGAGGGTTTAAAGAAAAAGAAGCTTCTCAATTGGCGCATTGGGTTTGTGATATTTTAGATGATATTCATAACGAAAAAGTCATCGCCGATGTCAAACAAAAAGCCCATGAATTGTGTGGGAAATTTCCGGTGTATCAGGAACTCGACTGATGTATTGTCCTTTTTGCAATGCCGAAGACACGAAGGTCATCGATTCCCGATTAGTGGAAGAGGGCACGCAAGTGCGTCGGCGGCGCGAGTGCTTAAAGTGCCAAGAGCGTTTTACGACATTTGAAACGGCCGAATTAAATCTACCTCGGATTATCAAAAGAGACGGCCGGCGCAGCGCTTTCGATGAAGAAAAATTGCGTGCCGGATTATTAAAGGCTTTAGAAAAACGGCCGATCAGTACTGAACAGATTGAAACGGCTGTCCAACGGATTATTCATAAATTACGAGCACGAGGGGAGTGTGAAGTAAGTTCCCAATGGCTAGGTGAATTAGTGATGGATGAATTACGAGCGTTGGATGAAGTGGCTTACGTGCGGTTTGCTTCCGTGTATCGAAGTTTTCAGGATATTAACGCATTCCGTGATGAAATTCGCCGCTTGCAAAAACAACAGAAGAAATCTCATGATAAATAAAACTCGTCATAATGCGCGGCGCTATGCCCTCCAAGCGCTTTACCAATGGTTCTTTTGCGAAACGAAGCCGGACGCTTTGATTAGTCAATTTATGGAAGAGCACGATCTTTCGGATACAGACGTGGCTTATTTTAAAGAGGTAGTCACAGGGACGATTCAGCACGTTGCCATCATCGATGAACTGATGACAGCTCATTTGGACCGGAAGATTAGCGCGTTAAATCCGGTCGAATTATCGGTGTTGCGCTTATCGATTTACGAGTTGCTTCATCGGAAGGAGGTACCGTATAAAGTAGTGATTGACGAAGCACTGGAATTGGTGAAAGAATTTGGGGCCGAGGCAGGGCATAAATATGTCAATGCTATTTTGGATGTATTAAGTTCTGAGATAAGAAAGGGGGTATAAAATGCCAAGAGGTAGAGGACCGCATGGTCCAAAAAAGTTTAGAAAGCGGAATAAGAAATCTCGTTGAGGTTCGCAAACGCTGCGTTATCGAAAATTATCGGCCGGTTATGGCCGATAAGTTTTTAACGGAGAAAATCGACCTTAGCTTGAGCCATCACACCAAGAAATTGATCTTCTTGTGCTAAACGTGCGACTTCTAGTTTTTCAAGCTCGGGATTTAACGATTTTAAGTAACGATCGTTACCTTCTGTAATGATTTGCCTCAAACGGGCTTCCGGTTCTCCTTGTAAGCGTACAACAACAAAGTCTCGATCCTTAGGTTTGCGCTCGGGTTCTACAATAATTGTAGTTCCGTTCGGAAACAAAGGTTCCATCGCACATCCCTGGATAATTAAACCATAAGCAAGCTTACTCACATTTGCATCGGTCGAAATATACATAACTTCGTCCGAAGTTTGATAATGGGGTAAAGCTTCGGGCCAGCTAGTGGCATCTTTCCAGGAGATTAAAGGCACGCGGTTCCATGCCCGGTAATTCCCTGTAATTTGAGGCGATTGATCGCTAGGAAGCGGTTCTTCACCAATCAGCTGACTGATATTCACCATAAAGTAGCGAGCGATAGGTTTTATCGTTGCTAACTTAGGGTTAGTATTTTGTCCCGTTGATAATCGGTGAATGATGGGTTGTGCGATCCCCGTTCGTCGAGCTAATTCACTCGCGTTGATGTGGACCGAGGTCATTAGCGTTTTAAGGTTTGAACTGAGTGAAGCCATAAAATTTGTCCCTATTGTCCCTATCCTTTCACTTGGCAAGTGTCTATTATTTAAAATAATATACAATTAAATTATTTCTATTCTCACATCTATTGTCAACTATTTCTTACAATTAATGGTGGTTTAAGCTATTGACATGCGTTGGAATCTAAGATTTTTTAGTCCGTATTTCCTTTGGTATAATTCTCTCATGCCTTTAACAGAATTTACGATTATTGAAAATTATTTTCACCGACCAAAAAAGCCAGCGAAGAATGTAGTGGTTGGAATTGGTGACGATGCTGCGGTGATTGAAATACCCAAGGAGCAGCAGGTTGTCATTTCTGTGGATACCCTAGTGGAAGGAGTGCATTTTCCAATAAATACACCGCCGCGTGATTTAGGACATAAAGCTTTAGCCGTTAGTTTGAGCGATATCGCTTCCATGGGCGCTATTCCCCATACAGTTTTACTCGCTTTAACCATTCAAAAAACAAATGAGATTTGGCTGAAAGCGTTTGCAGAAGGATTTTTTTCGCTAGCGGATCGTTATCAAGTTTCGCTCATCGGGGGCGATGTGACGCAAGGCCCGCTTTGCATTTCAATTACGGCTACAGGTTTAATTCCAAAGAATGAAATGATTTGCCGTAACGGCGCGACAGTCGGCGATTTGATTTACCTAACGGGAACGGTAGGGGACGCGGGTTTAGCATTGGCGTTATTAAAACAAAATAAAAAAATAGATCCTTTTTTGTTGACGCGATTAAACTGTCCCACTCCTCGTATCGAAGCGGGTGTGGCGTTGCGGGGAATTGCAAGTGCGGCAATCGATATTTCCGATGGCGTTGTGGCGGACCTTGAAAAAATGGCCCGAGCGAGCCAAGTGGGTGCGAAAATTTACGTCGAACGTTTGCCGTTATCGGACAGCTTAAAACGATATTGCCCTCTAAAAAAAGCGTGGGAATACGCGCTGACCAGTGGAGATGATTATGAACTTTGTTTTACCATTCCAAAAGAAAGAAGCGAGCCATTAGAAGAAGTTTTTCATTCCTTGGATTGCGAGTGTCGCTGTATTGGAGAAATTATCCAAGGCGAGAGTGTGACGGTGATCGATCCACACAACCGGCCAATAAACATAGCGAAAAAAGGTTATGAGCATTTTTCAAATGCGTAATCCTCAATTTTAATCCGACCCTAATATTGAGTTATCATCAACAATGAGTTAGGATGCGGAAAGCATGGATTGTTAAAAGGAGTTTAAGGCGATGAAGATGAAAAGGAGTTTGAGATCCCTCGCATCGAGCATTTTTATTTTTTTCCTGTCTCTTATTACCATTAACGCCTTTGCAGGTGGCCCAGAAATTCCTTCTTTTAACCCGTGGACAATATCACTCGGTATTTTTGGGGCTATTTATGGGGCGCATTCCAAACATGAGTCCATCGTTGGGATCGGTCCTGTCGATATGCCGATAACGGCTATTAGAAATTATACTCATTATACAAAGCAGTTCGGTTACGGGGGAGGCGGTCAAGTGGGTATCCGCTATCATCTTGAACGTTCTTATTTGGGTTTGGAATTGAGTGCTCAAGGAAATAGTCGTCAGGGGAATAATGATTCAGTTACGTTTGTGGGTTCCGGCTTCCTTTTTTTGTTACAAAACGAATTTCGTATTAATTCTAATGTCGACCTTACAGGCATTTTAGGTACGGATTTAACGTCGCGCACTCATATGTATGGAAAGTTAGGCGTTTCGTATGCCAAGTTAAACCAAAAACTTACCGTCAGCCAATGGATGGCTTCCTCACTCCAAACGAGTGTTCAACAAAAATTGAATAAGAATCTGTGGGGTTATGTCGCTGGATTAGGCATTGCAGAAGACCTCGGACGGGGCATCAGTCTTTTTGCAGAATACGATTACTATGATTACGGCAAGAACGATTTGAAGACGTTGAGAAATATTTTTCCTAGCTCAGTTTTGGTGGATATTTACACTCAAAAAGTGTTAGTGGGGGCTTATACTATTCGAGTTGGTTTCAATATCGAGTTTGCCGTTTAATTCCCGTGGAATAAAGTTTGACGATAATTAAGGAGTAGGATTCATGAACATAAAAAGGCGCTTAAAATACCTGACCTCCTGTCTCTTAGTCAGCGCTTTCTTCTGGATAAATAGCAGCGCATGGGCGGGCGGTCCAGAAATTCCACCGTCTGCGCCATGGGTGATTTACCTTGGCGGTTTTGGCGGGATTTATGTGGCTAATTTTGAATACCAAGGGACCTATTTGGGAGGCTCTTTCACTGTCCCGATTGGTAGTAATGTTCACCAAAATGGATATACCGCCGGCGGTCATATCGGTCTTCGTTATTATTTTTCAAATCCCTGGTTTTTGGGGTTAGAATTTGCTGCAATGGGAAATTCAGAAAATGCCACAACCGCCGAGAGCGTGCTCGCCCCCTCGCCCGATGATTTGATTTTTAACTTGGTTAATCAATTTCGAATTAAAAGTAATCTCGATTTAACCGCTCAGCTAGGGGTCAACATTACGCCTCAAACCCGTGTCTATATAAAAGGGGGAGCCTCTTACGCCCGAATTAGACACATACTGACAGTTTTTAATCCGGCTACTTTAACTCCGACCATAAGTCTTCAACGGACGACTCATAAAAACCGGTGGGGCTTTCTCGTGGGCTTTGGATTGGGATACGATTTCTGTCCTTGGTTCGGCATTTTTACCGAATATAATTATTACGACTATGGCCGCGTCGGTCTTGACAGTTTAAGTAACATTAGACCGAATAATGGAGCAGATACTTATCATCAAAACGTTCGTGTTCATGCTTATTCGGTCCTCCTGGGGGTTAACCTTAATTTTTCAGTCTAAAAACTGTGAGAGGGGATTATCGATGATAAAAGGAGAAAGATTCATGGGTAGGAGACGAAAAGTCTGGTCATCAGTCGCGTTAGGAATTTTATGGGGCGCTTTTTCTCTTATCGGGAGTGGGAGCGCGTTAGCTGGTGGATACGAACCTTTACCGGAAAGTCCCTGGATGGTTTATTTCGGTGTTTTCGGTGGATACCACCATGCCACCTATCAGTACGAAGCCCTTTACCACAATGACGGGCTACCGCGAAATCAATTATTCAAAAGTGAAATTTGGCAGTACGGCGCATTATGGGGGGGGCACGTCGGAATTCAATATCATTTCATTCGTCCGTATTATTTGGGGTTGAATTTTGCGGGGATGAGCAACTCCCGAAAGGCGCAATTTAACGGCTCTGTATCCTTGGGCGCGGGCAGCACAACTGTACCCGTTATTGATACCACACTGCGTTTAAAATATAACTTCGATTTGACCGGAATTTTTGGAATTGACATTACACCAGCCCTGCATCTGTATTTAAAAGGGGGCGGGTCCTATGCAAAATTGGTGGAGGATTTTGCGGTCTTACAAGCAACGACGAGTGCAAGCATTTCTCAGCAACATCAAACGCACCATGGTTTATGGGGCGTTGTTTTAGGGGCGGGTTTAGCGCGAGATTTGTGTCGATGGGTTAGTTTATTTGCGGAATATGATTTTTACGATTACGGTAACCATACGTTAAATACCGCCAATAACATCTCTGTGGATCCCGTTGTTGCTCCACCAGATGTTTATACCCAGGAAGCAAAGAATATCAGGGCCTACACGATCCGCGCGGGCATAAACGTAAACTTTAATCTTTAAAAATCTCGGCCACAACCCACGCGACGACCACAAGTGGTAGACACTAAAAACTTAAACCCAACCCCCGTCGCCCCCGCAGGCGGGGACCCAGCGCACGTAATGCGCAGCGCGCTAAAGCGCGCCTGGGTTCCATCTGCGCGGGATCACAAAGTTTAAAATGGAGGTCGCTGTGACTTCTGGATAACGATAGGCATCGTTCTTGTCTCTGGCACAAGCAGCCAGAGATTTCTTTCTTTATCTCTTTTCTGCTGTTATGCCTGACGTTTATCCAACGAGATTACTTCTCGCTCTGTTTCGCCTGTGTATAATTGTCTGGGGCGAGCGAGGCGATGATCGGGACTGCTCATCATTTCCATCCAATGTGAAATCCAGCCCACCGTTCGTGATAAGGCGAAAATTACCGTAAACATATTAGAAGGGATGCCAATGGCATTTAGCGTCAGACCGGAATAAAAATCCACATTCGGATAAAGTTTTTTCTCAATGAAATAATCATCCTCTAACGCAATTTTCTCTAATTTTATCGCTAGTTTAAATAAAGGTTCATTGTGGCGGCCAACGGCATCGAGGACTTCATAGCAGGTTTTCTGCATGACTTTGGCACGGGGATCGTAATTTTTGTAAACGCGATGGCCAAAGCCCATCAAACGAAAAGGGTCATTTTTGTCTTTGGCTTTTTTAATATATTGGCCGATATTTTTCTCATCACCAATTTTTCTCAACATATTTAAACAAGCTTCATTAGCACCGCCGTGGGCAGGGCCCCAGAGAGCACTAATACCCGCCGAAATACAAGCAAACGGATTTGCTCCCGTAGAACCGGCGACTCGAACGGTAGTCGTTGACGCATTTTGTTCGTGATCGGCGTGAAGGATAAAAATACGATCCATCGCGCGAGCTAAGACGGGGTCAGGTTCTGTCTCTTCGTAAGGGGTGCCAAAGAGCATATGTAAAAAGTTTTCCGCATAATTCATCGCCCGGCGAGGGTGCATAAACGGTTGACCAATGGAATATTTATAACTCATGGCGGCCAGCGTGGGCATTTTGGCTATTAATCGGATGGCGGATAATTCGCGGTCGGCCGGTTTAGTGATGTCTAACGCATCGTGATAGAAAGCTGAAAGAGCGCCGATGGTGCTAAGCACCATCGCCATAGGATGCGCGTCATAGTGAAAACCATTGAAAAATTTTGTCACTTGCTCATAAACGCTGGTGTGTTCTTTAATCGTGCGAACAAATTTTTCCTTTTCTCCTTTGTTCGGGAGCTCGCCATACATCAGTAAGTAACAAACTTCCATATAATCCGATTTGTCAGCCAATTGATCAATTGGATACCCCCGATACAGCAAAATACCTTTCTCGCCATCGATAAAGGTAATTTTTGATTCACAAGCCGCTGTAGAGTAAAAACCAACGTCCAGCGCATAGGCACCATGATTGCCCAATGTCTTTACGTCAATCACATCCTTGCCAAGGGTAGGTGAATAAATAGGAAATTCAACCGACTGATTTTCAAAAGAAAGTTTAGCTTTACGATTGCTCATTCGTGCTCCTGGCGGGTGTAGTGCTTGTAACTATAATGAATTTTAGTGGGATTTTCAAAATTTGCCCACATCGATCGGTGCGATTGAAAGTGTAGGTTTCCTAAGGCGCCTCGGGGGCCGAGTAGCTAAATAGCCCGTATGCAGCGAAGCGGAATACGGGGACGATAGACGACATCTTGTTTTCCCGTATTTCGCTTCGCTGCATACGGGCTACTTGTTGAAAACCACCACTTTCAATCGCACCTCACATCGATAGTCGGTAGTACTGGTGAGTGTTCTGACAGTTTCTCTTCTGATAAAGAATGCCAGAAGCGAAGTGCCTCGCTACCGTTTTGCGAACGGCGTTTAGGAAGATAAGGCAGAATCTCCTTTTCTTGAGTATTTATCCAATTAGGAATTAATGATTTCAAATCATCCGAGGCTAAAATTAATTTAAGTTCGTCCCCAAGCCCTTCTAATACCGTAGAAGTTAAATTCATTCTTTTTACGTCCCTAAAGAAATTAAATAATCGCGTTAATTGGTTTAATACTTCCGTCATTTTTTCGCGGGGTTTTTGCTCGATATTCTCATTCCTCAGGAAATTAAATTCTTTTAAAATATTTTTAAACCCGCTAATAGCGAGGTTACAATTAGATAACCACGAGGCCCTCGCCTTAAGAAAGCTGAGACAATCTGTAAACGTAGGATTAGAATTTCGATAGTGGAGGGTAGTAGCTTCAAAATAAAAACGAAAAGCAGCATCAAAAAAAGAAAAGGTATCCTTCTCACTAAGATTAATGTTAAGGTCGGAAATAAAAACATCAAATGGGCCCTCCGCAGCCTCGGTTCTTTTTATTTGGGGATTAAAGTCCATGCCAAATTTGGAGTAATACGTCTTTTTAAGTTTGTTAAAATGATCATATAATTGCTCAAAATCTATGGTCCCTCTTTTTCTTTTTTTTGACGAAGCGCTTTGACTTGCCGCAGGAGCAGGCATAACTCTTACAGAGGAGCTCCTTAACCGCCGGTTCTTTTTTTCGGCAGAAGGGAAGAAACTCGAGGGATTATTGCGATTAGGAGTTCGAGACATGGGAGTTACCTTTATTTGTTTATGAGTTTGTTGATGGAAATTCTAACAACTCAAGCTTAGGTTAACCTTAACCATCCTATCCAAAGATTTTCTCCCCTTCGCATAGGACATTTTCTGATAAGTGAATGATTTAAATAAAGAATTTAGCTAAGTAGCCCGTATGAGCGAAGCGAAATACGGGGACAATAGATGACATCTTGTTTTCCCGTATTCCGCTTCGCTGCATACGGGCTACTTGTTGAAAACCTACGCACCCTCTATTCACTCTCGATATTCATGTTTAAATTAACAATGGCGCAGTAAAGGACCCCCTCTTGGTCTGACAAAAACTGCCGCGTCCGTTCCCGTGTTTTCGGCCGTGAAAGCTATTTATTCTTTTGTATTTTCGTAGACGCCCTTCGCACGAGGGTGACGGCGTACTGGGTAATCTCGTGTCTGCCAAGCAGGGCCGCGCCCTGTTAATTATTGGTAAGATAACGTAAGCTTGAGTTGTTAAAATTTATCTCGATAAATGATTAAAAAAACAAAAGGGTGACTCTCATGTTTCGAGCTCCTAAGCGTAATCATAAACTCGGGCCTCCCTCCAATAGTCTTGATGTTTTTTCCAATGACTTCGGATTGATTGTATCTGCTCCCGCGGCAAGTGAAGGTGCCCCGCTCAAAAAAAGAAAAATAGAGACAATAAATCTTGAGCGATTATATAACCATTTTAACTCGCTGAAATTGGCGTATCTTTATGGAGGAGACGAGTATTTTGCTACCCAAATGGGAAAAACCAAGCCGCCGGAAGGCTCATTTAATAATTTTATTTCTCAGCTTGAGATTGATCTCAATGAAGAGGATACCTTTTCTTTTTTTGATGCTGCTTTTCGTTTTTATTTTGAAGCTACTACCCTCCACTATCGAAATTCTAATCCTACGTTTACAGATTGTCTCAGCTTTCTAAGGCGAGGGCCTCGTGGTTATCTAATTGTAACCTCGCTATTAGCGGGTTTAAAAATATTTTAAAAGAATTTAATTTCCTGAGGAATGAGAATATCGAGCAAAAACCCCGCGAAAAAATGACGGAAGTATTAAACCAATTAACGCGATTATTTAATTTCTTTAGGGACGTAAAAAGAATGAAATTACACTCTACGGTATTAAAAGGGCTTGGGGAAGATCTTAAAATAATTTTTGCGATTAATGGTGGGAAACAATTAATTCCTGGTTGGATAGAAACTCAAGAAAGGGAGATTCTGCCTTACCTTCCTAAATGCAATTTGCGAAACCGCAACCGGATATTTCACTTCGGATATTCTTCCTCAGAAAATGAACTATCAGAAGATTCAACAGCAGAAATAGAACCGTTCAACCTTCAATGACTTTTCAAGCCCGTCTTTGCGCGGGAAGAAAATTGAACGTTGATAACAGCTCTAGTGGATTCGATGAAAGTGGTGGTTTTCAACAAGTAAAGTAACCCCTATCAGCGAAGCGAAACACGGGGACGATAGATGACATCATTGTTTCCCGTATTTCGCTTCGCTCATACGGACTACTTGGCTGGTAGCACTAATGCGAAAAATTATTGTTATCGCCAATGCCAGATTAAAAGAATTTGAACAGAAAAAATCGCTAACTGCGGTATCGCGGTGAATAATGTGTGTAAAATGGCTATTTATTATCCAGTTTTCCAACTTATTCACAGCGATAAAACATAGTTGATCCAGTGAAAAGAATGACTTACGCGAATCCTGGATTCTATATTGTATAATATATTGTGTAATAGGCTTAAGTCTCATCTAAACTAAATGGAGGGCACTATGCGACGTTTACTAATTGGTTTTACCGCTTTTTCCTGCTTGTTAGGGGTTGGCGTGACTAATGCAGCGACTGGGCTGAGGCAGTCATCCAATGATTGTGCACGGGCTGCAAAATATGCAGATGACGATTTAACAGGGCGTTATCGTCTGAACTGCCTTTATCCGGTTATTAAAAAAGGAGGTCGTCTTGCCATAAGGTGCCAGGAAGAATACGATTGGCTTACTGGTTACATTTCCTGTACGGACGTTCTAAGCTGCAGGAAACAAAAGAATTACATAAGCTGGGCTGCTGGAAAAGGACCGTTTTGTTCGTATTTTTAATGTTGCTTCTTATTGATTTTGCTCAATCTAGAGAGTTGCATTACTGAATGCAATGCCGTTATAATCACCACGCGTTTGCAACGCAAGTATTTTCGCTATCTTCATGTTTTTATTGAAAAAATAAGGAAGGGTATGAACGCCAAGCGCCCTGTCAACCTTGATTTGACGAAATTTCATTTTCCGCCAATGGCCATCTTATCGATTGGGCATCGTATTTCTGGGTTTGTACTCTTTTTATGTATGCCCTTAATGTTTTATCTATTGCATCGGGCGACGGCTTCGGCGGAGAGCTTTTATCATCTGCACCAATTATTGCTGCATAACGGCTGGATTAAACTGGCCGTGTGGATCATGCTATCAGCCACTTTATTTCATTTATTCGCTGGCATACGCCATTTAGCCATGGATCTGGGTTTTTGGGAATCCGTTCCTGAAGGTCGAATTAGTGCCTATACCGTTTTTGTGGTTTCGTTTATTGCCATTGTTTTAGCAGGAGTGTGGATATGGTAGATAGGACCAGCCGTCGCGGCTATCGTGACTGGTTCGTTCAGCGGATTACCGCCTTATTAAGCGGTATTTATGCGGTTTTTGTCATTGTTTTTTTGCTCGTCCACCATCCCATTTCTTACCCTCAGTGGCACGCATTATTTAGTCATTTAATAATGAAAATATTCACCCTCATCGTTATTTTCAGCATTTTATGGCACGCCTGGATTGGCATGTGGACAATCTTTACCGATTATGTAAAAAACAAACCCATACGGCTCGCTTTAGAGACTCTGGTTTGTTTATTGTTAGTGGGCTATTTCGTATGGGCCATCGAATTTTTGTGGATAGCGCGTTGAACGAGGTAAAGAATGAGCTCTATTAGAGTCAAACAATACGATGCTCTCATCGTAGGAGCGGGCGGGGCGGGCCTACGCGCCGCATTGGAAATGGCGCAATCTCGTCAGTATAAAGTCGCCGTTGTATCAAAAGTTTTCCCCACGCGATCGCACACCGTTTCCGCGCAAGGTGGCATAGCGGCCGCTTTGGGCAATGTGGTGCCGGATAAACCGATTTGGCATATGTTCGATACGGTTAAAGGATCGGACTACTTAGGCGATCAAGACGCCATTCAATACATGTGTGAACAGGCCCCGCCTTCCGTGTACGAATTGGAACATTACGGACTTCCCTTTTCGCGATTGGATGACGGTCGCATCTATCAACGCGCTTTTGGCGGCCACACGCGCGATTTCGGTAAAGAAATGGCTCGGCGCACATGCGCCTGTGCAGACCGAACCGGTCATGCCATGCTCCATACGTTGTACCAAAAAAATGTAGAAGCAGGTACCCATTTTTATTATGAATGGTATGGAATCGATTTAGTTCGCGGTGCACAAGGCGGGATTGCCGGCATGATCGCAATGAATATGGAAACCAGTGAGTTGGTTTTTTTCAAATCACGAGCGACGATTTTCGCCACCGGGGGAGCGGGCCGTATTTATGAAACAACCAGTAACGCTTATACCAACACAGGTGATGGGATTGGTATGGTGTTGCGAGCTGGGTTACCCGTGCAAGACATGGAGTTTTGGCAATTCCATCCGACGGGTATTTACGGTGTGGGTTGTTTGATTACAGAAGGCGCGCGTGGTGAGGGCGGTTATCTTATTAATAAAGACGGTGAACGTTTTATGGAACGTTATTCTCCGCATTTAAAAGACCTCGATTGCCGCGACGTCGTTGCCCGTTCTATCTTACAAGAAGTCATGGCCGGCGGTGGCGTTGGCCCGAAAAAAGATCACGTCTTACTTAAATTGGATCATTTGGGAGAAAAAGTATTACGAGAGCGGCTCCCTGGTATCATCGAATTATCCGAAAAATTTGCAAACGTCGATATCACAAAAGAACCCATCCCTATTTTACCGACCTGCCATTACATGATGGGTGGCATTCCCACCAATATTCATGGTCAGGCGCTCACGGTGGATGAAAATGGTAAGGATCAAATTATCGAAGGCCTGTTTGCCGCGGGAGAATGCGCGTGTGTTTCTGTTCATGGGGCAAATCGGTTAGGGACTAATTCATTATTAGACTTAGTCGTCTTTGGTCGTGCCATTGGGTTGCATTTGGAAGAGGCCTTAAAAACCGAATTGAAACATCGTTCTGAAAATCCCGATGATATTGATGCTGCCATCGCTCGCCTAAAACGCTGGGAAAAACCCAATAACGTTGAAAATCCCGCATTACTTCGACAGGAAATGCGAAAAGCTATGTCGGAAGACTTCGGCGTGTTCCGCGAAGAGCAGAAAATGAAGCAGGGGCTGGAACGTCTGCAAAAATTGAATGAACGGTTACAGCGCGCGAAATTAACCGATACCAGTCGCACTTTCAACAATGCCCGAATTGAGGCCTTAGAACTCGATAATTTAATGGAAGTCTCTTACGCTACCGCCGTTTCAGCGCAGCAGCGTACGGAAAGCCGAGGCGCTCATTCCCGTTATGATTATAAAGAACGCGACGATGCAAATTGGCTGAAACACACCGTTTATTTTCGCGACGGGCACATCGCTTACCGCCCTGTCAATATGAAACCCAAAGGGATGGACCCGTTTCCCCCTAAATCGAGAGATTGATAAAAAATGAATTCTAAAAAATCACGAATCATGACTTTCTCAATTATGCGCTTTAATCCAGAAACGGATAAAAAACCTTACATGCAAGATTTTGAATTGGATGTTTCTGCCATTCAGGGAAAAATGCTACTCAATGCTTTAGAAGCCCTTCGAGAAAAACACCCCGATATCGGTTTGCGACGTTCGTGTGCGGAAGGCGTTTGTGGCTCGGATGGAATGAATATCAATGGCAAAAATGCCTTAGCTTGCGTGACCCAATTAAAAGATTTGCCCGACCGTGTCGTCGTTCGACCATTACCGGGCTTTCCTATTATTCGTGATTTAATTGTGGATATGGAGCAGTTTTATGCTCAATATAAAAAAGTGAAACCTTATCTTTTAAATGATCAGGAGGCTCCTCAAAAAGAGCGGCTGCAAAGTCCAGAAGAACGGGCTAAATTAGATGGATTATACGAATGTATTTTATGCGCCTGTTGTTCTTCTTCTTGTCCTTCCTATTGGTGGAATCCAGACAAATTTATTGGACCGGCGGGTTTATTATGGTCGTATCGGTTTATTGCGGATAGTCGCGACTCCAAGGAAAAAGAACGCCTCGATGCAATGAAGGACCCCTACAGTGTTTTTCGTTGTCGTACCATTATGGATTGCGCGACGGTATGCCCTAAAAATCTTAACCCTGCTAAAGCAATCCGGAAAATCCGCACCGAAATGCTTCAGGAAACAGAAAGCGGGGAATAATCGGAAAACGGGAAGATAAAAAAATGCCAAAAATCACGATGCAACAGTTTCAAAAAAATTCTTATTTAGCGGATAACAACGCCGGCTATATCGAAACCCTTTACGAAAACTTCTTAAAAGATCCTCACAGCGTTAATGAGGAGTGGCGCAGTTATTTTCGAACATTAACAAACGGTGCCTCAACGCCCGATATTTCGCATGCAACCATTCGCGAAGAATTTCGCGAATTAGCGCGTAAACCGCGTTCTATTTCCCCAACCGCCATTACCCCAGCTGCTGAGCAAGCGGCAGTAGACTTATTAATTGAGGGTTATCGTCGTTTTGGTCATCTCAACGCTAAAATTAATCCGTTGGGCGATAACCGTCCGGTTGATAGCCGATTGGAATTGGGCCATTACAACTTAACAGAATCCGATTTTAATAAAACTTTTGCCACTTATGGTCTTTTGAATAAACCAAAAGCCACTTTAAAAGAAATTTACACGCGATTGCGAGAAATTTATTGCGGCTCAATTGGCGTACAATACAGCACTATTTCCGATGAACGCGAGCGAAACTGGTTGCGAGACTATGTGGAACAGCGTCTACCGTCGATTGAATTTGATAAAGAAACGAAACGTAATATTCTACAACAACTGGTGACTGCCGAATCTTTAGAAAAATATTTAGATACCAAATATGTCGGCCAAGTTCGCTACTCATTGGAGGGCGGCGATAGTTTAATTCCTCTTTTAGACGAATTAACCAAACGCGCGCGGCATCAAAAAATTGAAGAAATTGTTATTTGTATGGCGCATCGTGGTCGCGTGAATGTATTGTTAAATATAATGGGACAATCCGCTGCTGAATTGTTTCAAGAATTCGAAGGTAAAAAAGATTACGGTTTGATGTCGGGCGATGTGAAATATCACCGCGGTTATTCACGCGATGTAAAAACCGACGCAGGACCGATCCATTTATCATTAGCATTTAATCCATCGCATCTGGAATTCATTTGCCCGGTAGCCATGGGTTCGGTGCGAGCGCGCCAAGAGCGACAAAATGGACACAAACGCGATTACGCGATGACCGTGATGATTCACGGCGACGCTTCTTTTTCGGGTGAAGGGATTGTCATGGAAGCGCTCAGCATGTCGCAAACGCGGGCGCATCACGTTGGCGGTTCCATTCATATTATTTTAAATAACCAGGTGGGTTTCACAACGAGCAATCCCCATGATGCTCGTTCCTCGATGTATTGTTCGGATATCGCAAAAATGTTGGATGCGCCGGTATTTCATGTTAATGGGGACGACCCTGAAGCGGTTGTGGCAGTGACGCAATTGGCCCTTGATTATCGCATGGCTTTTCATAAAGATGTCTTCATCGATCTTGTTTGCTACCGCCGTCACGGCCATCAAGAGGTTGATGACCCGATGCCGACACAGCCAGCCATGTATAAGGTCATTCAAGAACATCCCACAACCCGAACGCTTTACGCAAAAAACTTGATAGAAAAAAAATTATGTACAGCAGAAGAGGTCGATCAATGGATTGATGATTATCGCGACCGCCTGGATCGGGGCCGACAATTGGTTGAAACCTTACCCGAAGGCTTATCGGCTCATTATGCCGCCAATTGGACACCTTATTTGGGACAGGATTGGACAACGCTTGTAGACACTACGCTTCCTTTAAAAAAGTTAAAAGCGTTAGGGAAAAAATTCTCAACTTTGCCCAACACCCTTCATTTACATCGTAAAGTCGAAGCCATCTATAAAGCGCGCCTGGAAATGGCAGAAGGAAAAACGCCGATGGATTGGGGGTTTGCTGAAATGTTGGCTTACGCGTCGTTGTTGGAGGAAGGGTTTTCTGTTCGACTTGTCGGTCAAGATTCCCGACGAGGCACTTTTTTTCATCGCCATGCCGTTGTGTTTGATCAAGAAACGGGAAAAGAATACGAGCCGTTAAAACATTTAAGCGATAAGCAAGCGGCGCCCCATATTTACGATTCATTGTTGTGTGAGGCAGGTGCGCTAGGATTTGAATACGGTTACTCCACCGCAGACCCCAATTCCTTAGTTATTTGGGAGGCTCAGTTTGGTGATTTTGCAAATGTCGCCCAAGTCATTGTAGATCAATTTATCAGTTCAGGCTGGCAGAAATGGAATCGTTTATCAGGAATCGTTTTATTTTTGCCGCACGGTTACGAAGGCAAAGGTCCGGAACACTCTTCAGCGCGTTTAGAAAGGTATTTGCAATTGTGTGCTCAAAATAATATGCAAGTTTGCGCTCCGACGACTCCCTCGCAAATTTTCCATTTATTGCGCCGTCAAGTCCTACGACCTTATCGCAAACCCTTAGTCGTTCTGACACCCAAAAGTGTGCTGCGTAATAAATTAGCGGTTTCATCGTTGGAAGATTTAGCTCGTGGGCAATTAAAATTATTGATTCCGGAAATTGAGAAACACGATCCGAAAAAAATCACCCGCGTGATTTTGTGCAGTGGAAAAGTGTATTACGATTTATTAGCAAAACGCCGTGAACACAAAGGCAAATTGAATCATATTGCGATGATTCGCATTGAACAGTTATACCCATTTCCTTATGATGAATTAAAAGCGGAATTGGAAAAATACCCCAACGCCAAGCAAGTTATCTGGTGTCAAGAAGAGCCAAAAAATCAAGGCGCCTGGTTTTGTACGCGCCATCGATTAATAAAGTGCATGCGGGACGATCAAACGTTAGAATATGTTGGGCGCTCGGCCTTCGCTGCCCCCGCGGCTGGTTATTCGGCACTTTATGTAAAATTACAAGAACAATTAGTTAACCAAGCGTTAGAAATTTGAGGAAAGAAAATGGCTATAGAAATTAAAGTACCTACGTTGCCTGAATCGGTTAGCGATGCCACGGTTGCAAAGTGGTATAAAAAAGAAGGCGATTCCATTTCACGGGATGAAAATCTAGTCGATTTGGAAACGGATAAAGTCATGTTGGAGGTTCCCGCCCCGAAAGACGGTGTGGTTGAAAAAATCGTCGCGAAAGAAGGCGAAGTCGTTAAAGCCGATCAAATCCTTGCCCTTTTAAAAGAAGGCGGCGCTGTGGCCAAAGAAAAAGAAAAGAAAGACGAAAAAGAAACGAAAAAAGAAAAAGAGAAAAAAGAAGAAAAGAAAGATAAGGAAAAAAAGGAAAAAACTGAAGAAAAAGAATCTGATCTCAGTCCCGCCGTGCGACGTATGGTTTCGGAAAAAGACGTTGATGTCGAGGAAATTGAAGGAAGTGGAAAAGGAGGGCGGATTACGAAAAAAGACGTGGAAGATTATTTAGAAAAACAAAAAGAGAAACCCTCCGAAGGAAAAGAAGGGCCTGCCGATGAACGCACGGAAAAACGCGTGCCTTTATCCCGCATCCGGCAACGTGTTGCGGAGCGGTTAGTGCAAGTCCAACAAGAAGCGGCTTTATTAACGACGTTTAATGAAATTAACATGCAGCTGGTAATGGAGTTGCGAAAAAAATACCGCGAAGAGTTCGAAAAGAAATTCAAAGTTCGATTGGGTTTTATGTCCTTTTTTACCAAAGCCGTCGTTGAAGCGTTAAAACGTTTTCCCATGGTAAACGCCTCGATCGATGGTAGTGATATTATTTATCACAATTATTACGACATCGGTATTGCTATTGGCACTGAACGCGGATTAATTGTCCCTATTCTTAGAAACGCCGAAAAAATGAATATGGCCGATATTGAAAAACAAATTCGTGAATACGCTTCTCGAGCTCAAGAAGGTCGTTTGAATATTGAGGAACTAACGGGAGGCACTTTTACAATTACGAATGGCGGAACTTACGGCTCGCTTCTCTCAACGCCTATAATTAATCCGCCCCAAACCGCTATTTTGGGGATGCATAAAATAATGGACCGTCCAACGGTTGAAAACGGAGAAGTCGTGGTTCGTCCGATCATGCAAGTGGCATTATCTTACGATCATCGGGTGATTGACGGGCGAGAAGCCGTGTTATTTTTAGTGACCATTAAAGAGCTTTTGGAAGATCCAGCTCGAATGATTTTGGAGTGTTAAAGTTTCATTTTAATGACTCAAACGGCCGGCTCTGCTGGTCCCCGCCGCCTCGTCATCCCCGCCTTCGCGGGGATGACAGGGGGGACGCGAGGATAACAGGGGGACGCGGGGATGGCAGGGGAGCAGGGATGACAAGGATGAGAAATTAAAAAAATAAAGAATAATGGGTAAAAATCAAGTCATTATTAAAAAGAGAAAACTATGAACCTACATGAATATCAATCAAAACATTTATTAAAAAAATACAACATCCCCGTTCCTGCCAGCGAAGTGGTTTTCAATCCCGACGCCGCTGTCGATGCGGCCGCTAAAATCGGTGGCGATCGTTGGGTTGTCAAAGCCCAAGTGCATGCCGGAGGTCGTGGTAAAGCGGGTGGTGTGCGTTTGGTGAAGAATAAAGAAGAATTAAAATCGGCCGTCAAGGCATTATTAGGCACGCGGTTAGTCACCTATCAAACCGATGAACGTGGCCAGCCGGTGAATCAGATCCTCGTTGAACAAACTTCTGATATAGCACGGGAATTGTACCTAGGGGCGGTGATTGATCGTGCTTCTCAACGTATCGTTTTCATGGCGTCGACTGAAGGCGGTGTGGAAATTGAAAAAGTCGCTGAAAAATCGCCTGAAAAAATACTAAAAGTTACTATTGACCCGGCCATTGGTTTACAACCCTTTCAATGTCGCCAATTATTTTTTGGTTTAGGGCTCCAAGACTTAAAACAAATGCGCTCATTCACCGATATTGTGATGGGCTTATACCGATTATTTACCGAGCGCGATTTAAGCTTATTAGAAATTAATCCATTGGTCATCACTGGTTCGGGTGAACTCATTTGTTTGGATGCCAAAATCAATATCGATGACAGCGCGCTTTATCGTCAATCCGAATTGCGCGAAATGCGAGACACCACTCAAGAAGATGAGCATGAAACGATGGCCCAACAATGGGAATTAAATTACATCAAACTGGATGGCAATATCGGTTGTATGGTAAACGGTGCTGGACTTGCCATGGCAACGATGGATTTAATCAAACTGTCCGGTGGCGATCCTGCTAATTTCCTCGACGTTGGCGGCAGCGCTACTAAAGAACGCGTGACAGAAGCGTTTAAGATTATTGTATCGGATAAAAATGTTAAAGGCATTTTAGTTAATATTTTCGGTGGTATTGTTCGTTGCGATCTCATCGCTGACGGAATTATCAGTGCAGTAAAAGAAGTTGGCATTGATGTGCCAGTGGTTGTTCGGCTTGAAGGAAATAATGCTCAGTTGGGTGCAAAAAAATTGGCAGATAGTGGCATGAATATTATCGCCGCCAAAGGATTTGCCGATGCAGCGGAACAAATTGTCAAACAAGTAGGGGTGATCGCATAATGAGTATCTTAATTGATAAAGAAACGAGGGTCTTATGCCAAGGGTTCACCGGCAAGCAAGGAACATTTCATTCAGAACAAGCGATAGAGTATGGAACCCAAATGGTAGGCGGCGTTACGCCGGGCAAAGGCGGTCAATCGCACTTAGGGCTGCCCATCTTTAATAGCGTTCATGAGGCGGTAGAAGAGACGAGCGCTGATGCGACAATGATTTTTGTTCCAGCTCCCTTTTGCAAAGATTCCATCATTGAAGCCGTTGATGCGGGTGTCCGGTTAGTCGTGTGCATCACCGAAGGTATTCCCGTTTTGGACATGCTAGAAGTGAAAGCTTATTTGAGACAACACCCAGATGTCCGGATGATTGGTCCCAATTGCCCTGGTGTTATCACACCGGGTGAATGTAAAATTGGGATCATGCCGGGACACATTCACCAACGTGGTAAAGTGGGTATTGTTTCGCGTTCGGGTACATTGACCTACGAAGCGGTTAACCAAACCACTCAGATGGGTTTTGGCCAAAGCACCTGTGTCGGGATTGGCGGAGATCCTATTCCAGGCACCAGTTTTATCGACGTCTTGGAAATGTTTGAAAAAGATTCTCAAACACAAGCCATCGTTATGGTCGGGGAAATCGGGGGCACGGCAGAAGAAGAAGCGGCTGAATTTATTCAATCAAACGTAAAAAAACCGGTCATTTCTTACATTGCCGGCGTTACAGCGCCGCCGGGTAAACGGATGGGGCACGCAGGCGCTATTATTGCTGGCGGAAAAGGCACCGCCGCTGATAAATATGCTGCTTTAGAAGCGGCTGGTGTATTTGTCGTGAAATCGCCGGCTGAAATCGGCAAAGGCGTTGCTGAGGCAACAGGCTGGTCAACTCATTGAGATCCAAACTAAAACCGCGAGTGTTGAGCCCCTATTTAGAATCGCTAAAGATTTACTTCATTTTCCTTCGATACACCGCGGTAAGTTTATCCTCATTTGTAATTGACGTCGGCGTTTTTGCATTAATTTATTGGCTAAGTAAAGAAAAATTTACTTCTTTATTAATTGGTCGCTTCGTTTCTGGGTCTTTTAATTTTTATTTTAATAAATATTTAGTTTACCGTTCGCTGGATAAAGTTTTATTTAAGCGAGAAGCTTTCCGTTATGCCATTCTAGCCATCGGTATCTTCTTCGTCTCCTATTATTCTATATCAGCATTAACGGTTGATTTCCATTTTCACGTGATTGAAGCTAAAATCTTCGTCGATATCGTTTTATTTTGTATGAATTTTTTAATTCAACGTTTTTTATTCCGAACAGGCATGATAAAAGCCAGTGAATAGCGTAGCCCGTATGCGCTACTAATAAGACTTAACCACCACCTTCGTCCCATATTGAATAAAATTATGACTTAACCATCGTGCATCAGCCGGGGTTACACGGATGCAACCGTGACTGGCGTGATAATTAGGAACATGGTCCGAACCGTGAATGCAATAGAATGCATGATAGCACATGCAATAATCCATTCGTGCGCCGCCATGAGGTTTAGGATATCGAGTTGATTTACAGTTTGGTGGTCCTTTACGAATTATTCGAAAAGTACCGGAAGGGGTACGACAAGATCGACTTTTATTCTTCGGACACCCATAGGCTCCGCCTGAAGCGCGCCCTTGTTTAATCAAGCGACCGTTTTGATAAGCATACCAACGATGACGTTTAGGATCGAAAACAAATAAACGCCCGCTCTGCGCCGCTGGTTTTGCAGCCGCCAATTGAATAAACGAGTGAGGATTTAAAACGCCTGCGCTCTTGACTTGGGCAGCGATTAACGGTTGTCCTAACATCAATGAAATTAAAGCACCAATTGTAGTTACTGTTATTTTCACCGCTACCTCCTTCTTACTAAAATGTTATATGGAGCTAGGTAGCCAAATCCTTTCTCCCTTTAACCCACTTTTGTTCAAATATAGCACAGATTTTAAGAAAGAGTATTATTCTAGGTAATAATATTACTTTAGAGAATAAGTAATTCGGAGCGTTTAGAACTATATTTTTTATAGATAAATGATTTGAAGGATAACTAAGCGTATGAAACGCATTGTGGCTTCGCCCTACGTTCAAGCTTTTTGGATTGAGTATCAACGAAATCCTCTAAGATACGATTACAACATGGTTGCCGATCAAACGGTAATTGGTGATTTAGACATTGAGCAACTAAGGCAAGCGGGTATCCGTTGTGTTAAAGAACACGTTTTGTTAAACAGTCATTTGGTTGAGCAAAATGGCCAACTTTACTGGGAAGAAAACACAGAAATTTACCCGTTAGAGATTTATGACGGCGATGAAAAAGAACTTGAATTTGTGTTAAGACCCTTCGATCTGGAAAAAGGACCCTTATACCGATTTGGTATCTTTAAACGGGGGCTCAAAACTTTCGACTGGATTGGAATTTTCCATCATGCTTTAATCGACGGTCGTGATTATCCCGATTTCGTTAAACTTTTTTCAACTTATTTTAACGACCCTTCATTTTCAATTGATGAAAGCATCGAAGAACAACGAAACGCAATCCAACAACTTAACAAAACACTCCATAAAAAAGTGGCTTATATTCGCGAGCACCACGCGCGAGAATTCTGGAAAAAACATTTGACTAATCTTCCTAGCAAAAATGAATTACCACGTTTGCCTTGTCTGGGTTCGGAAAAGAAAAATGTCTGCGAAGTTCATGTAAAAGAAATAAGATTTAAACTGGATACATCGGTTTAACAAAAGCCCCCTTAAAATCTCGCCGACTGTTAAAATCGCCATTCAATTTTTTAATGCTTGTATGTGGGATTTTAATCGCTAAATATTGTGGCGCAGAGCAAGCTCATATCAGTTATCCGTTGGGAATTAAAGAGGGATCGGGCTTCAAATACGGTTCTCAAATTAATACGTTATTGTTGCCAGTCGATTTTAGTCACGGAGAAAGTTTTAAAGATCTGTATCAGCGAAATCAAGAGCTTATACAGCAGCTTAGATTTGAAGAGAATTACAAATATTCTTATCTCCCTATTGCAGAAATTGCGAATCAAACCAATGTTAAAGAGCTAAACGTAGCATTTGCGCAAACGGACGTAGAAGATCGACCCTTCAAGCTTGGTGATTCTCAGGGTATTGTAAATCATCGTTACAATATATTTGTGACAGGAACAGAATTGATATTGGCTTATCAGCCTGCTTTGGACGAGTTCACGTTTCATATTTTATATAATTCGTCATTATTTAATGAGGCTTGGGTGCAAAATTTATCGGAGGATTATTTATTTTTATTAAGAAAAATATTAGCTTCTCCAAAGAAACCTGTAGTTGAATTAAGTTTGTTAACACCAAAAAAATATCAAAAATTGTTCACGACTGGAATCAAACCGACCGCGTTTTTCCGAGAGATAAAACGATCCAACAGTTATTCGAGGAACAAGTGGCTAAAACGCCCCATCTTATCGCCGCGGTTTTTCAGGAAGAATCACTTACCTACGAAGAACTAAATGCGAAAGCCAATCAGCTCGCTTATTATATTCGCAATCAATACAAACAAAAAACTAAGAAACGCTTAAAACCGGATGTATTAATTGCTCTGTGCTTGGACCGCAGTCTGGATATCCTCATTGGAATTCTAGCAGTTCTAAAAGCAGGTGGCGCCTATGTGCCTATCGATCCAAAATATCCGGCAGAACGTATTCAATTTATACTTACAGATACCAATGCCGCTTTATTATTGACGCAGTTCCACTTAAAAAAGTCGCTAGAAAAGATAGCATCCAAACCCGCGCCGCAAATGATTGCCATTGATACGCGACCCTATATTAATGAGGGGAATATTAATCTTCCTACCTACAGCGCTCCTAACCATTTAGCTTACGTTATTTATACATCGGGAACGACGGGGAATCCAAAAGGGGTTATGATTGAACAGCATTCCTTGGTCGCTTTGATTACGCAGTACACCCACGCCTGTCCATACCCCAATTTAGATAACCCCCGAGTTTTAAGTTTGACTAATTATACTTTTGATATCTCTGGCTTAGAGTTTTATTTGCCCCTTTTAAAGGGGGGTGTAACCGTGCTTGCGCAAATAGATAATTTAGAGGCAAGTATTATCAATACCCATCGAATTAATGTGATTCAACAAACTCCATCCGTATGGAAGCAAATTTTAGAAATGATTCCACCTCAACAACTGCAGGGAATTATTTGTTTAATGGGGGGCGAAGTAGTCGATCAAGCGACTTTGCAAAAAATGCAGGCAAACGCATCAGAAGTAATAAATGGTTATGGTTCCAGCGAAACCACGATTTACAGAACCCGATATGTCTATAGTAAGGAGAGCGGAACGCCCGCCGTCATTGGCAAGCCGTTACCTAATGAGAAGGTGTACGTTTTAGATGGCAAATTAAACCCAGTGCCTATTGGCGTAATTGGTGAGCTTTACATTAGAGGCGAAAAGCTGGCTCGTGGGTATTTGAATCGGCCTAAACTAACGAAAGAGCGTTTTATTCGCAATCCATTTGCCAGCAAATCGGACCGTTCTAAAAAATACACCCGCTTATATAAAACAGGCGATTTGGTACGCTGGCTGCCTGATGGGAACTTAGAATATCGAGGGCGAAATGATTTCCAAGTTAAAATTCATGGTTATCGAATTGAATTAGGCGAAGTGGAGCACGCGCTAATGAAAATTCCTGGAATTCGCAACGGCGTGGTGCTTGCTAAAACACAACATCCGGGAGATCCAACGAGCCATTATCTCGCTGCCTATTATGTTTCAAAATATCCCCTTGATGTGAATTATTTAAGATCCGAATTATCCAAGCACGTCCCGCAATACATGATTCCAACCGCCTTCGTCCACATGCCCTCGCTTCCTTTATCACCCAGCGGCAAGTTAAATCGTAAGGCTTTACCAGACCCAGATTTTCACAAACACACCGAAGCGTATGTGGCCCCTCGTAATGAAATAGAAACGCAGTTGGCTCAACTGTGGCAAGAAGTATTGGACATCAAGCGAATCGGCATCAACGATAATTTCTTTAAAATTGGTGGTGATTCTATTAAAGCCATTCAACTTATTCATAAAGCGAATCAATTAGGTATTCATTTGCAAACGGGTAATCTTTTTCAGCAACCGACAATTGCTAATTTAGCTAAGTCTGTAACGCCTTCTGCGCCAAAGATCCACCCCGTTAGTTCGGAAAAAAGTGAATACCCAGCTTCCTCTTCACAACTGAGATTTTATGCCGCAACGCAAAAAACAACAGGGAACCTGAATTATAACGCGCCTTTTTTGATTGAAATAAAAGGACATTTAGATATCCCTCGTTTAGAAGCCGCCTTTAAAATGCTGGCAAACCGTCATGAATCGTTTAGAACTTCATTTCGAATGCGTAATGGAAAGTTAATGCAGCATATCGATAAACAAATTTCCATTGAGGTAGAAAAAATTAAAAATAAAATTAGCGATTCGGCCATTAATCAATTCATAAAACCCTTCCAATTAGATCAAGCGCCCTTATTTAAAGTTCATTTGGTGGAAACTGAAGTCGACCATTATTTACTTATAGTCAATGCGCATCATACCATTGTGGACGTGCTCTCCCTTATTTTAATGACAAAAGAAATTGCGCAATTATACGCTGGCGCTCCTTTAGCGCCACTTGAATTGCACTACAAAGATTTTTCGCAGTGGCAGCGACAAAAATTGAAGGCGGGGGGTTATGCAGAGACCGAAAAATATTGGATGAAACACTTAAAAGACGTACCTTTGCTAGAACTTCCCACGGATTTCCCAAGGCCTCCTGTTCAAAGCTTCATTGGGAAACGAACCACCTTTTTTATTGAAAAATCGACAGTACAATTGATCCACGCTTTCATTGAAGACAGGGGAGTTACGGCTTATAGTTTTTTGCTCAGCATTTTTCTTATCATCCTTAATAAATTTACCCATCAAAATGATATTTTATTAGGAACACCCTATACAGAACGAATATCTTACCAATTTAATCAATTTATCGGCCCTTTCTTAAATATTGTAGCAATGAGAAATTATGTTTCAATCCAAAAAAATTATTCCGAATTTTTATCAGAAGTAAACTCAACGTTTTTGCGTAATTTTTCACACAGCGAGTACCCTATTATGAATTTAGTAGAAAAGCTAAAGATTCAAGACCCGCCGGATAGAAGTCATTTTATCGATGTTGTCTTTAATTTTATTAACGTCCAAGTACCTAAAGTTAATTTATTCGGGTGCGAAACCCAATGGCATTATATCGACCTGGATGTCGCCAAGCGCGATCTATCGCTCGAAATTCAAGAAGAAAGTGGGGAAATGAAATTGGTATTTGAGTACCCCACCGCTTTATTCAAGCCCGAAACGATGGAAATACTGGCAAAGCAATTTAAAGAAACTATTTTATGGACCTTAAAAAATCCTGAGCTTAAATTAGAAAAAATTCCTTTCGATGAATCCTCTTTTTGAGGAATAAGATGGAACGAGTGAGGTGACATCCATTTCTGAACAAAATTCTATATCGGCTTCGTAGCCCAGTCGTAATAACTGTTTCCCCGCGGGGGATTGCCGCAAAAGCGTTTTTATTTCTTTCCTTTCAAAAGGAATAGGCGCTATTGCCCCACTTATTCGCAAAGGAGCCAGTTTGGATAATAAAACCGAACCCGCTAGCCAATCATCCGCTTCCAGCCTATGGTGACGCCCGGCGAGAACAATGGCAATGTCTTTTTTATAGCGCTCAGCCAGTTGTTTGGCTGCGGCAGTTACCGCGGAACAATTACGCAAACAGCCTATTAAAATGGGAAGGCCGCTACCGGCTGCATTTAATATACAAGGGATTCCGTTACTTGATAAAAGAACGAGTATTTTTCCTTTTTTTGTGCCTGCGATTAATTCTGTCGGGGAATTACCGTAATCGACATTTGGGAGCTTTTTTCCTTCTTTCTCGCCGGCGGTAATAAGATCGGTCTGTTTTTCCATCGCTAAAACCGGTTTAACTTTTTCAAAGCCGTTTTCCAAGGCGGCTAAAATGGTATTACTGGTTCTCAAGATATCCACGATGATACAAATATTATCTTGAGCGGCGGCTTCTCCGGCGCCCGATTTTCCAACAAAAAATTTCACTTGCATTTTCGTATCAGATTAAAATTATCGCTTCGCAAGCCCAATCGTAAACATTCCAAACCGACAACATCTTTCGCTTGAATGTTCGCTAAATTGACTTGATTTCCCAGCCGATTAATTAACCACGCCTGTTGGTGTTTATGCAGGGCTTCAAAAAGAAGCGAACCAGCATCCAGCTCTTTCAACCAAGTGTCAACGGTAGTCTCTTTAACCGACTTTTTATTATCGTAAATCCCCAACGTCCCGGATTCGCGCGCTTCTAAAATAATTTTCCAGGCACCCGCAGCCAGTTGACGCGAAGCTTCAGGGATGCGTTGGGTGATATTGTATTCCGCATCCATTGCAGGATCTTTCCGCCCTATCTCAGCAAAAACGGTAAATCCCAATTGTTTTGCTTTTTTAATAAAATTAACTTTCATTTCGATATCGATTGCATCGACTCCATCAGAAATTTCAATTCCGTTAAAACCTAATTGCTGACATGCCTCGAAGTATTCGGCTATTTTATTTTGAAAATAGGCTATTTCAAAGAACGTTCCGCCCGGACAAACAATTATGCCCGCTTTTTTAAGCAAACTTAATTTCTGCAATAATTTTTTCCTGGATAAATTCGGCTCGTGCCAAATCCTAGTTTGAGGATATCGATAAAATCCCCTCCCCTATCCAAGAGCGCTTCTGTTTCTTGCAGACTCAAGCCTTTATCAATCACAGAAGTTAACCCTTCTTGCCGTGGTTTAGGAGCCCGTTGCGGCAAAGAGATAAAATCAAAAGCTAATGGTTTCTCCATAAGGGTTTCCCTACCAAATTCTTTACCTTAAGCGGCTGCTTTAATTAAATGAATCCCACATTCCCCACCTTGGCGTGAGGTACCGCGCCAACGTCCGTCACGCTCGCTTTGATCATTGCCACGTTCCGGTGTAGAGCACAATCTGCAACCCAAACTACGATAGCCTTTGCTATACAAGGGATGGACCGAAATATTATTGATCGCAAGATACCGCCAAATATCGGCTTCTGAAAAAGCTAAAATAGGGTTTATCTTCACAAGATTAGAAACTTGTTCACGCTGAGCAAAATTTTTTCGTTCAGCGCCTTCGTCGCCCCTAACCCCCGCAATCCAACAATCGAGTTCGGCTAGAACGCTCTGCATAGCAGAAACTTTTCGCCCATTACAACAGTTACTGGAGAATCGATTAAATCCTTCTGCATAAAATCGTATTGATGGTAATTGAGATTCCAAGTTTCAACGATAAATCGGATGTATTGATAGGTTTCATCGAATTCAGTATCTGAAACCAGAGAATACACTTTTATATTTGGATCGATTTCACGGCAAAGGTGAAGTAAGACCATAGAATCCTTACCAAATGAGCATAAGAGTCCTACTCGCTTATTCTCAAATTCGTTTAAAGTGTCGCGAATAAGCGCTTTTGCTTGCTTGATTTTCGTTAAGAAAGTTTTCAGACATTTTTTTTAGACCCCAACTTAACCTTTAAAATTCAAAATGTTAGCATTACCTTAAATATAGCAGATTAAAGCAGAAATTTTTCCCTATAACCTATTGGAAAACAATAAGATATTACCATTTTCTGAGGGCGTTTAGGCAAAATTATAATTAGGAGAATAGAGTCGATGGAATTTGACGTTTTAAAGCGAATGTTCGATATGCTGGAGCATCACTACAATACCCCCTCAGCCGGCCCTCAGCCTCACTACCTGCCTTTTGATAGGCTTAAGGCTCATTTCAATGTGCCAGTGTTAGAAGAGGGGATCTCCTACGATGAGCTATTATCTGACGTTAAGGCTTACCTGAATTATGCAGTTCGTACTCACCATAAACAGTTTTTTAATCAATTATTTTCCGCGACAACCACGGCCGCTCAAATGGGTGAAATGCTCGCGAATTTCACCAACACGACGACCGCTACTTTTGAAGCAGCGCCGGCGGCAACGCTTATTGAACAATATTTAACTGAATTAATGAGCGATTACGTCGGATTTTCTTCGGGTTCGGGTCTATTTGTCAGCGGCGGTAGCCAAGCTAATATGGTTGCCGCGCTTTGCGCACGCAATCAGTTATTTCCGGCTGTAAAAGTAGAGGGATGCTGGAGTCAATCAAAACCGTTAGTGATGTTCGTTTCCGATCACGCGCATTATTCCGTCTTCAATGCAGCCGATACCATCGGAATTGGAGAGAAAAACGTGGTGCGTGTAGCAACAAACGCCTTAGGCCAAATGTTACCTCATGCGTTAGAAGCGCAAATTAATCGCGCGCTTTCCGAAGAAAAACAGCCTTTTTTAATTATAGCGCTACGGGTACAGCGCTAACGGGCGCATTCGATCCTTTGGACGAAATTTCTGAAATAGCTCATAAAAATGCGCTTTGGCTTCATGTCGATGCTGCTTTCGGGGGTTCTTTATTGTTAAGTTCACGTTATCGCTCGATGTTTGCCGGCATTGAAAAAAGTCAATCGGTCTCTTGGGACCCGCATAAATTATTAGGCGTTCTTTATTTTGTTCGGTTCTTTTAGTGAAAGAAAAAGAAAGCCTATTTCAAGCGTGTAGTAATTACACCGCCGATTATCTTTTTCATGAACCGCA